>CAZVZZ010000051.1:8319-14821 GCA_964631505.1 uncultured Cytophagia bacterium | reverse complement strand
AAGCGAGCGCGACGGTGAGCGTGGCGATCACCGTATCGCCGGCGCCGGAAACATCGTGCACACGACGCGCGCGCGTGGGAATCAAATGGTGCGCACCGTTTTGCGAAAACAGCGCCATGCCGCGCTCGCCGAGCGTAATCAACACGTTTTCACATTGCAAACGCTGCAGCAAAATTTCACCGGCGCGTTTGAGATCTTGCGGCGTCGTGAGTTTCATGCCGATCACTTCTTCCGTTTCTTTGCGGTTCGGCTTGAAAACCGTGACGTGCTGATAGTCAAAAAAGTGATTGAACTTCGGATCGACCGTGATAATGCAGCGACGGCTTTGGGCCAACGTGATGACGCGCGAGAGCAACGGCTGGCAAATCACGCCTTTATTATAATCTTCGATCAGAATCGCGTCGAGGGTCGGCAGAATGTTTTCGAGATGACCCAACAGTTTTTCCTGCATCTCCGGCGCGAGATCGTGGCGCGATTCACGGTCGGTGCGCACGACGTGCTGATCGTGCGCGATGACGCGCGTTTTGATCGTCGTCGGCCGGCCGGTGTCGATCAAAATTCCGTCGTTGGGAAAACCGGCGTTTTTAACCAGCTCCGACAAACGTTCGCCGGAGCCGTCTTTGCCGATCACGCCGATCGGCAACGGCAGCGCACCGAGCGCCGCGATGTTATTGGCGACATTGGCGGCGCCGCCGAGATGCTCGGTTTCGTTGTCGATATCCACCACCGGCACCGGCGCTTCCGGCGAGATGCGCGTGACGCTACCCCACAAATAACGATCCAGCATGAAATCGCCGAGCACGGCAAGGCGCAGGTTTTGCATCGCCGCGAGGCGCGACTGAAGTTTTTCGGGGGTGAAGATAATCATGAGGTTCTCGTGAAAAGCCACCGTCCGGACGCTTTTGTGCGAGAATATTTAAAACCTACAGGCTCCAGCGTCCGGACGGTTTTAGTTTTTGCGAAGTACACAATCATGCTTCCCCTACAAGTTGTTGAGCCGGGAAATGATGAACAGCAAATAGCCGATCAACAAACACGCGCGAAGCAGCCACATCCAATAGCGCCCCGGAAAAGCGCGCGCGCCAACAAATTCGGCTTCGCGATTGTTTGTCGTTGCCGCTGAAAACACGAACATCATGGCATCGAGGGGCTGCGCTTGTCGCATCCAGCTTGCAATTTCGGTAAAAAGTGCCGGGCATTTTCCGATAAACTTCCAAAGCAAAACAAAAAGCAACGGCGACACGATGATGAATAACGATGTGATCATGTTCTGGTGTGCGAGTTGATAGATTGTGAAGCCTTGTTTGCGCCAACGGTTGCAATATAGCAAACCACGCTCTTTTTTTCAAGAAAAAAATCAGAGCGAGTTGTAAGCCGGACTGGCGCGGCGGGATTTTATTAGATTCAAAAAATCTTTCCGCGCCAGTTCGGGCCTCCCGCTGTTTCAAAATTACCCTTGTTTCTCAGGTTTTTTTGCGCTATTTTCATATTTGGTAATTGTGGACCGGCGACGGTCTGTTGATAAAAAAACTTTTTGGGAAGTGAAACTATGAGCATGCAACATAAAAAAGTGGCGATTCTCGTCGGCGGCGGTCCGGCGCCAGGAATCAACAGCGTCATCGGCGCGGCGACGATTCGCAGCATTTTGAGCGGCGCGGAAGTGATCGGCATTCGCGACGGTTTTCAATGGATTATGAAAGGCGAGATCGACAAGATTAAAGAGCTGACGATCGAGAAAGTGAGCCGCATTCATTTTCGCGGCGGCTCATACATCGGCATCGCGCGCGCGAATCCGACGAAAGATCCGAAGCTGCTGGAAACCACCGTCACGTCCTTGCTGCGCTTGAATGTCGATCGCTTGATCACCATCGGCGGCGACGACACGGCGTTTTCCGCGCTCAAACTGGAGCAAATGGCCGGCGGCCGCATTCATGTGGTGCACGTGCCGAAAACGATTGACAACGATCTCGATTTGCCGTTGGGCATGCACACGTTCGGTTTTCAAACCGCGCGGCATATTGGCGTGGACATTGTGAAGAACTTGATGGTCGATGCGCAAACCACGTCGCGGTGGTATTTTATCGTGGCGATGGGCCGCAAAGCCGGCCATCTCGCGCTCGGCATCGGCAAAGCCGCCGGCGCAACGCTGACGTTGATTCCCGAAGAGTTTGCCGGCGAAAAGTTGCGGCTGCCGAAACTGGTCGATCTGCTCGTCGGCGCCATTATCAAGCGTTTGAGTTACGGCCATCCTGACGGCGTCGCGGTGTTGGCGGAAGGCCTGGTTGAAATTCTCGATCCGCAGGATTTGGAGGCGTTGATGGAAATCGAGCGCGATGCGCACGACAACATTCGCCTTGCCGAAGTGAATTTCGGCGAGATTCTCAAATCCGAAGTGCAAAAGCGCTTGAAAGCTTTTAATCTCAAAGCGACGGTCGTGGCGAAAAACATCGGTTATGAATTGCGCTGCGCCGATCCGATTCCGTTTGACATGGAATACACCCGCGACCTGGGTTTTTGCGCGGCGCGGTTTATTCTCGACGGCGGTAATGCAGCGATGGTGTCGATTCAAAACGGCCGCTTCGTGCCGATGTATTTCAAAGACATCATCGATCCCAAAACCGGCAAGACCCGCGTGCGCATGGTCGATGTCAGTTCGGAATATTATGACATCGCGCGGCGCTACATGATTCGCCTGTCGGACGATGATTTTGACGACCCGCATGAGTTGGCGAAATATGCGGCGACCGCGGGCATCTCGCTCGAGGAGTTTCGCAAACAGTTTCATTATCTGGTGGAAGCGGGCAACGCGACGAACAACAAAAAAAATTCCAATTCCGTAAAAGCGGCAAAGTTAATTCCGAGCGAGGTTGTATAAATAAGGCTGAGGTTGGGGGGTGAGGTCCGAAGTCACAGTTGTCCGTGCGGGGTTTTTCGCAAGATAAAATCAATGGCACAGGTATTTGTGAAGCCGGCAAAGTATTTCATTAGTATCGCGAGTATCGCGGTTTTGGTTCTTGGCTGTGCGGGGCGGCAAACGGCGATCTCGGAGCGGCCGTTGCCGCCGCCGCAACCGGCCGCCAATGCCGCCAAGCTGCAAAAAGATGCGGAAACGTTATGGACGCAGCGCGGCGAGCCGTTGAAAGCGCGGCAAGCGTTGGCCGCTTGGCAACGCGCTTATGCCGCACATCCCAATCGCGAGAACGGCACGAAGCTGACGCGCGCGTATCATTTTGTCGGCTATTATATCGAAACCGATCCGGATTCGCAAACCGCGCACTTTTTACGCGGCCTGGAAACCGGCGAGCGGGTCTTGTCGCTCAACAATGATTTTCGGATGACGTATTTGAAAACCAAAGACGACAAGCGTTCGCTGGCCGTGCTGGATCGCGCGTGGGTGCCGGCGCTCTATTGGACGGCGGCGAATCTCGAGCAATGGAACGAGCGGCAGCCGTGGGGCGTGCGTTACGGCAACAAAGGCCGGGTTGAATTGTACATGACGCGCGTGCGCGAGTTGGAGCCGGATTATTATTACGGCGGGCCTTACCGGTACTTCGGTGTGCTGCCGACGCGCGGCCGCGCCCCGTTTGTCGATCGCGACGATGCCAAGCGCGCGTTCGAAAAAGCTGTGGAAAGCGCGCCGAATTTTTTGGGCAATAAGCGTTTGTATGCGGAAACTTATGCGGTGAAGAAAAAAGATCGCGCTTTGTATGCACGGCTGTTGAATGAAGTGGTGGCCGCTAAAATTGACAACGCTGCGGACATCGCGCCGGAAAATCGCTACGAACAGCTTCGGGCGCAAAAAATGTTGATGGAAATTGATCGTGTTTTTGGAAAAAAATAACCCCTGGCGCCGGCCAATCAGCTTTTGCCGGCCGCTGTAACAAAATCGCGGCCACGCCGCAAAATGATTCTGTTCAATTTTACATTCAGTCACGTGAGAGGATGATGCATGTTAAAAATGCCGTCATTGTTGTTGGGGATGCTTTCGCTATTCTTTCTTGCCGATGGAAAGAATCCCGCCCCGCCGCGTGAGGCGTTGGAGGCCATTCGCGCCACTGATATTCGCCAACATGTCAATTTTCTCGCTGCAGATTCGCTCAAAGGGCGTGACACGCCCAGCCCGGAGTTGGATCGTGCCGGCGAATATATTGCCGCGGAGTTTAAGCGCCTCGGCCTCAAACCGGTGCAAGGCAGTCACTTCAACAGTTTCAACCTCAGCATCATTCGCTTGGGCAAAGAGAATGCGCTGGCGGTGACAACGGGTGATCGCGAAGTGACATACACCATTAAACAAGATTTCATGCCGTTTGACATGACGGCGAGCAAAGCGATGGCAGCGCCGCTGGTGTTTGCCGGATACGGCGTCACCGCGCCAGAGTACGACTATGATGATTACGCCGGCCTCGACGTGAAAGGAAAGATCGTGCTGGTGCTGCGTCACGAGCCGGGCGAAAAAGATCCGGCCAGTCCGTTTAGCGGCGAGAAGGAAACCACGCATTCCCAAACCTCGACCAAAGTGCAGAACGCCATCGATCACGGCGCCGCGGGTTTGTTGATCGTCACCGATCCGGTGAATCATCGCAGCTTGGCGCCGCGCGGCTTTCCGTGGCCCTCGCTCTTTGACGGCATTCCGGACGATGCGCTGCCGCTCACGTTGGCCCTGGCTGAAAAAGAAAAGATTCCCGTGGTGCAGGTTGGTGAAACGGTGATTCAACAAATTTTTGGCAGCGTCGATACGCTGAAAAGCTGGCAGCAGGAAATCGACCGCACGCGCCGGCCCCAATCGCGGGCGCTGGCCAATGTGCAGGTGAAATTGCAAACCACCACCGAAGCGGCGCTGCAACCGACCCGCAACGTCGTCGGCCTCATCGAAGGCAGCGACGCGCAATTGAAAAATGAGCTGGTGGTCATTGGCGCGCATTATGATCACGTCGGTTACAAAAAGCAGCATGGCGAGGGCGAGGATTATATTTTTAACGGCGCGGACGACAATGCCTCCGGCACGAGTGCGGTGCTGGCAATTGCCAAGGCTTTTAGCGCGGCGAAGAAAAAACCGAAACGCAGCGTGTTGGTGATGACGTTTGCCGGCGAGGAAAAAGGCTTGTTCGGCTCGCGCGCCTATGTGGAGCAGCCGCTGTGGTCTTTGGAAAATACGGTTGCGATGTTGAACCTCGACATGGTCGGCCGCAATTCTCCGGACACGGTTTCGGTCGGCAGCGTGACGCGCAGCCCGGATTTGATTAAAATCAACGAAGAAGAAAATCAAAGCGTGGGCTTCAAGCTCGATTATTCGATCGAGCAATTTCACAATCGCAGCGATCAGTATAATTTCGCGCGCAAGAAAATTCCGTTTTTGTTCTATTTTACGGGCTTGCACGGCGATTATCATCAGGTCGGCGATCATCCCGAAAAAATCAACGAAAACAAAATTGCGCGCATCGCCACCCTGGCGTTTCGCGTGGCCTGGCGCGTGGCCAACACCGACGCGCGCTACCGCCTCGTCGAGCCGAAAACCTCGACCGGGTTTGAGTTTTAACCAATCACTAACTTTTGGAGAAAGTATGTCTATGCGGAAGTTTTTAAATGGTGCCATTGCCTGCACGCTGTTGGCGAGCATGGTTCTCGCCGGCGCCGGCAGTGTTTATAAAATGGCCTTCACCATGAAAAAAGGCCAGCGCTTGAAATACAAGGCCAAAACTTCGACGGAACAGTCGATGGAAATGATGGGCCGCGAAATGTCGTCGTCCATTCATAGCGCGACCGTGATGCATCTTGACGTCGAAGACGTCAACAAAGCTGGCGACGTTACTTTTGTTTACGCCATCGACTCCATGCAAACCAAAGTCAAAAATGCCATGATGGGCTTGGATTCGACTTATACCAACCCCGCGGGAGTGATCGGAAAACGCACGCGTTTGACGATGAATGCGGCCGGCAAAAAGCTGTCTTCCGTGATTTTGGATAGCGTCAAGCTTTCCGGCGTGATGGCGCAAATGAGTGGCGGCCGGCAAAATACATTCAACCTCATCGAGCTTTCCGGCAAAGAAATGAAAACCGGCGAATCGTGGACGACCGATAAAACCGACACCCTGAGTCAGGCCGGCGGTAAATTGTTTTTAACGACGGCAATCACTTATACGGTGGGCAGCGAGGTTGATACGCTGGGCTACAAGTGCGTGCGGATCATGACGAAAGGAAAAGCTTCGATTAAAGGCGAAGGCACCCAAATGGGCGCGAAGCTTTTCTTCGAAGGCGAAGGCCCGACCTCGGGTGTGGCTTATTTTGCCCCGAAGGAAGGCTTGTTGGTCGGGATGACTTCCGACTCCGACATGGAAATGACGATCGCCGTCACCGGGCCGCAGAACATGACCATTCCGCAGACAACGGCGACCAAAACTTCGCTGGTGCTGGTGAAATAAGGTTCGAGACCCGAGGCCACGCCCGTAGGGCTACGCCCGCAGGGTCGAATGTCCAAAGTCGCAGAGTAAAACGCAAAAAAATC
>CAZVZZ010000051.1:0-8219 GCA_964631505.1 uncultured Cytophagia bacterium | reverse complement strand
GGCTACGCCCGCAGGGTCGAATGTCCAAAGTCGCAGAGTAAAACGCAAAAAAATCAGGCCACCTGTCGTTCCGATGCACGCAGGTGGCCTGTTTGTTTTGAACAGAATAATTTAGAGAATTGCCGCATGTTCAAAAAATTTTTCAACGCCGCCGTTTTTTGGATCTTTTTTCCGTGCTTCGTGGTTTCGGCGCAAACTCAAGCGAGCGTCGTCGATCTCCCGCCGTCTCTTTTTCAACAACGCCGCGAGAAACTCACGCAAACGCTCGGCGATAGCAGCGTGATGGTTTTATTTGCCGCGCCGCAGCGGATGCGCGAGTGGGATTCCGAATACGAGTATAATCCGGACAGTGATTTTCTGTATTTGACCGGCATTGACAAACCGAATGCCGCGCTGCTGCTGGCGCCGGCTGGCGTCGAAGTCGCCGGCAAAATTGCGCGCGAAATTATTTTTCTGCCGGAACGCAACCCGCTCGCCGAACGTTGGCTCGGCAAACGTCACGGCCTGGACGAAGCGAAAAGCGAGCTGAGCTTTCAGGAAGCCTTGCCATCAACGCAGTTGGCGGAATGTTTGGACCAAGCTTTACAAAAAGCCAAACTGGCTTACCTACCCAACTACAATCCGGCATTTCTTGAAGAGCCGATTTCGAATCAACGGTTTTGGATCGAGCGCGACAGCCAAAAAGCGTTGAAGCAAAAATATCCGCAGCTTAAAATTAAAAAAGCGGCGATGCTGATCACGGCGATGCGCGTGATCAAAGCGCCGGAAGAGCTGGCGGTCATGCAACGCGTGATCGATTTAACTTGCGCCAGTTTGCGCGAAGCCATGGCTAAAGCCAGACCGGGTATGTTTGAGTATGAATTGGAAGCCCTTATCGAATACGGCTTCAAGACGCGCGGCGCGGAAGATGTTTCGTTTCCCAGCATTGTCGGGTCGGGGCCCAATTCAACAAGCCCGCATTATTGGGAGAATCGCCGCCAGATGCAGGACGGCGACGTCGTGGTGATGGACGTCGGCGCGGATTTACAGAATTATGCCGCGGACGTGACGCGCACGATTCCGGTGAACGGCAAATTTTCCCCGGCGCAGCGCGAAATTTATGAAATCGTTTTGCGCGCGCAGGAAGCGGCGATGCAAGTCGTCAAGCCCGGCGCGAAATTCTCGCAAGTGCACGCCGCGGCGAAGAAGGTGATTGATGACGCCGGCTATGGCCAGTTTTTTATTCACACCACCAGTCACAGCCTCGGCATTGATACGCACGATCCCGGCTCCTACGACGTGCTGCAACCGAACATGGTATTTACCATCGAACCGGGAATTTATATTCCGGCAAACACGCCGGGGATTGATCGCAAATATTGGAATATCGGCGTGCGAATTGAAGACGATATTCTCGTGACGGCATCCGGCTATAAACTCATGTCGTCGGGAGCGCCGCGAACCATCGGTGAAATTGAAAAGCTGATGAAGAAATAAACGGCGCTTGCATTTTCCGCCGATTTTCATTACATTGCTGAAACACTTACCAGGCTTTCAAGGTCATGGCTGAAATTTTCTTGATAAAAAAAATCCGGCGCGACGCCACGGCGTTGCTCTCCTGGTGCAAATCCTTAATGGCTGTTTCGCTTTTAAGCGGCGCCGTTTTTTATGCGGGGTGCGCCGCCCCCAAATCGTCGGTTGCGCCGGTGCCGCCGGCGGAAGCGTTGTTGACCTTGCAACGCGATCATCTTATGCCGTTGCCGGGCGCCTCCAAACTCGCTACTCCCACGCATTTTGGAATTTCGTTGATCGCGGTTGGCGATGTCATGCTTGGCTCATGGGTGGTGCCGCTGATGGATAGCGGCGGTTCGAGCTATCCCTTTGCCGCCACCCAAAATGTTTTGCAAGCCGCAGATCTTGCCATTGCCAACCTCGAAGCGCCGTTTACCGACCGCGGCGAGCAAGTGCAGGAAAAAGAATACACGTTTCGCGTGCCGCCGCGACACGCGCGCGGTTTAAAGGAGAGCGGTTTTGATATTTTTCATCTCGCCAACAATCACATTTTAGATTTCGGCCCCGAAGGCCTCTTTGACACAATCGCAACGCTCGATAGCTTGGCGCTCAATTATGTCGGCGCGGGTGAAGACCTCGACGCAGCTTTCAAGCCGGTGCTGCTCGAGCGCGTGTTTCGCGGCGGCGAAAAGCTGCGCTTCGGTTTTCTCGGGTTTTCGCTGACGCATCCGGAAGAGTATTATGCCGGCAAAAATAAGCCGGGCACCGCGTTTCCATTTCGCGCGCGTTATATTGCCGCGCTGGAAGCGCTGGCGCCGCGGGTTGACCTCATGGTGGTGTCGTTTCACTGGGGCGCGGAGAAAATGGTGAAGCCGAAGCCGTATCAAATTGAAATGGCGCATATCGCCATTGATCACGGCGCGGACCTCGTGCTTGGACATCATCCGCATGTTTTGCAGGGAATCGAGTGGTATCGGCCGCGCGCTGGCGCGGCGCCGGGGTTGATCGCGTATTCGCTGGGAAATTTCGCGTTCGGCAGTTACAGCCCCAGCTCGCGCACCAGCATTATTTTAAAATGTGTGGTCGATGCCAGCGGCGTTTTGTACGCGCGCTGCCTGCCCATCAATGTTTATAATGATGAAGTCGAATTTCAGCCGCAACTTTTGCAAGGCGAGGCAGCGACCGCCGTGCTGGATTCGCTGAATTCATTGTCCCGGCATTTGAATGATGGAAAAAATATTATTTCAAGCGCCGGCATAATCGTGCCGTTGGTTGAAACCGGCAGCGCGGCAACGCCATCCGGGACGGCGCCGGTTTCCAATGGTTATCTCAAAAAAGCAGAGAATTAAAATTTGGAGTTGTTGTTGAAGGCTCTCGACTGGCGCGCAGCTACTGCGGTTCAGCAAGGCCCCGATGATTGAACGCTGTGCGGTGGTTAAACAATCGTTTGGCTGGCAATAACCGGCTGGAGGGGTAACATGGATACGCATCCAACTTTTTCTGAGCAGACGTTGCATCAGCTTTGGCGGCAGCGCCAAATTCCGCCTGCGCTGTTGCGAACCACCGAGGCGCAAGCGGTGGAAGTGATCGATCCGGGTGAATACAATCGCGACGCCGGGCCGGATTTTCGCCGCGCGACGATTCGCCTCGGCGATCAGATTGTGCAGGGTGATGTCGAGCTGCACCTCGACGCCAACGATTGGTTTAATCACCGGCATCATCTCGATCCCAAATACAATGAGGTTATTCTCCATCTTGCCGTGGCCGCCGCGGCCGCGCCGGTTATGCTCCGCAAGGAAAACGGCCTCATGATTCCACAGCTCCTGTTGCCGCGTGAAAAAATTTTTCCGGTTCATCCAATCGATCAAAATTCGCGGACAGGGCTTGATTGTCCGCTCAGCCGTACCACCGCCGAAAAAATTCACGCGACGGTTCGGCAGGTCGGCTTGTTGCGGCTGCGCGCGAAAGCCGAGGCGTTTGCCGAGCAGGTGACCAACAGCTCGTGGGATCAAGCCGTGTATCGCGGCCTCGCCGAGGCGATGGGCTACGATAAGAATCAGGAGCCGTTTCGCCGCCTGACCGAGTTGTTGCCGATTGAGCTGTTGTTCAGCGAATTACGCGCCGGTCGCGCAACGCCGCCGGCAGTTTTATTGGAAGCCTTGCTCTTTGGCGCCGCTGGTTTTTTCGCCGCGCTGCCGGCGCCGAAAAAAATTCCGGATGCCAACATTTCGGCCTATCTCGCGCCGCGCGTGCAATTGTGGGTGTCTCTACAACATGCGCTGCAAATCCGGCCGCTGCGCCGCGAAGCGTGGCAATTCTTTCGCTTGCGCCCGCCCAATTTTCCGCCGCGCCGCCTGGCCGGCTTGGCCGCGTTGCTGTTGAAATTTTATCGCGACGGTTTGTTGGAACATCTCTCCGGCCTTTTTCTCGCGGCGGCAAAAGTTTCGGTTAAAAAACGCCCGTCCGCCATCATCGCCGAGCTGCTGAATTATTTTATTTGTCCGGCGACCGAGTTTTGGCGAACCCATGCGGATTTTCTTCCCGATCCGTCTGCGCCCAATGCAAACAGCGAAACGCGGGTTTTAACCCCGGCAACCAATTACGGCGACCTTATCGGCCGGGACCGAGCGTTGGATGTGCTGATCAATATCGTGTTGCCGGCGCTTTGGCACTACGGCCGGCAGGCCGGTGATGCGCATTTGCAAACTTTGGTGCAGGAGGTTTACGGCAGCTTTCCGCGCTTGCAGGAAAATCAAATCACCCGGGCCATGCGCCAACAACTCGCGCAACAATTTGCGGTGAGCCGCTCGGTGGCCGCTTCGGCGCTGACGCAGCAGGGCTTGATTCATTTGCAGAAATTATATTGCCGGCCGCGGCGCTGTGCAGCATGTTTGGGGCTGGAAGGAGAGCAGGAAAAATAGAATATGCAAGTTTGCAAGATGAAAACAGAAACTTGCGGTCACGCACCATGTGATTGTAAGTTAAACGTGGCAACAATTCATACGGCGTGTCGCTCCACGCCGTGATCTATGTGGAGCAATTATATTTTTAGGAGAAACGGCCATTATGCTCATCCCCAGCCTCGTGCTCAAGCAGCTTTACACTTTTGGCAGTTTGCAAAACGTCGAGGACGGCGTTAAATTTTCACTGAAGAATCGTCTCAGCGACGCGACGTTGATCGCCGTGCACGGCCTCAAGATCGACGGCGTGGCCGCTCCGAACAATGCGTTGCAGTTCGACCTCGGCAACGGCCAAATGATCGCACCGGACCGGATCTCGCCGAAAACGCCAGTGGATTTTCCCTTGCGTAAAACCCTCGACGTGATCGCGCAAGTTGAGTCGCTGGCCGAAGGCAAGCATCGTCTCGAAATCGAATTTGAAACCAAACAGTTCGGCAAGCTGACGCTGAAAGTTGACGATGCGATCTCCGGAGCGCACGTGCATCTCGTTCGCATTCCGCGCCATCTTGAGGATGATTATTCGCCTGATATCATCCATAAACGCCAAAAATTCGTCGAGCACATGACCGGTGCAAAATTGGAGCACGTGACCAAGTTTTCTTTTGATCCGCAGATGGTTAAAGGGAATTGCGAGCATTTTACCGGCGTCGCGCAAGTGCCGCTCGGTTTTGCCGGCCCGCTCCAAATTAACGGTGAACATGCCAACGGCCAATTTTTGATTCCACTCGCAACTTCGGAAGGGACGTTGGTGGCGTCGTACAATCGCGGCATCAAGCTGCTCAATCTCAGCGGCGGCGTCAAATGCAGCGTGGTCGGCGATGCCATGCAGCGCGCGCCGGTATTTGTTTTTGCCGATGCCCGCGCCGCGCGCGAGTTCGTAAAATGGGTCGATTCGAATCTCGACAAAATTCGCGAAGAGGCGGAAGCCACCTCGAGCGTGGCGAAGCTGCAATACATCGATCCGTATTTGGCCAGCAAGTTTGTTTTTTTGCGGTTCAATTTCAAAACCGGCGACGCCGCCGGGCAAAACATGGTGGGGCGCGCCACGTTTGCGGCGTGCAGTTGGATCATCGACCATTATAAAGGCATTACCCATTTTTATCTCGAATCCAATTTTGCCACCGACAAAAAAGCCTCGCAGATCAACATCATGCGCACGCGCGGCAAGCGCGTCACCGCCGAGGCGACGATCAAGCGCGACGTGCTCATTCAGCGCATGCGCGTCGAGCCGGAGAGCTTGACCTATCACAACGGCATCGCGAATATCGGCGCGATTCTCTCCGGCGCGAACAACAACGGCTTGCACTCGGCGAATGCGATCACTGCGATGTTCATTGCCACCGGCCAGGATGTGGCGAACGTGGCGGAATCATCCGCGGGAATTATTTACACCGAGCTGACGCCCGAGCGCGATTTGTATCTTTCGATCACGATTCCATCATTAATTGTTGCGACGCACGGCGGCGGAACGGGGCTGGCGACGCAGCGTGAGTGCCTTGAGTTGTTGGGTTGCAACGGCAAAGGCAAGGTCAATAAATTGGCGGAAATTATTGCGGGCACCGTGTTGGCCGGCGAGCTCTCGCTGGCCGCGGCGATTTCGTCGTCGGATTGGGTGTCGAGCCACGAACAGTATGGGAGAAATAGATAAAGCTTGGCGTGATGGATTGGTGGGGTATTGGATTTATGGATTCCAATAATCCACCAATCCAATATTTGAGATTCTCGGAAAAGTCACCGTCTGGACGCTTTCATGCGAGAATATTTAAAACTATCAGGCTGAGCGTCCGGACGGTTTCTACTTTTTACGAGTTACCCATATTGCTTTAATCCAAATAATCAAAATGCCCAAAGTCCAACTCAATATGCCGGCGCCGGATTTCACGTTGAACAATTTCAAAGATGAACCGGTGCAGCTTGCCGGTTTTCGCGGCCGGAAAAACGTCGTGCTGGTTTTCAATCGCGGTTTTCTTTGACCGTTTTGTGCCCAGCACATGGCGCAGTTGCGCCAGGATCACCAGAACTTTGTCGAGCGCGAAACCGAGATTGTCGTCGTCGGGCCGGAGTCAAAAAAACTCTTTGCGGATTATTGGGCCAAGCACCAACTGCCGTTTATCGGCCTGCCGGATCCGGAACATCGCGTGCTCAAATTGTACGGCCAAGAAGTCAACTTATTCAAGCTTGGCCGCATGCCCGCGCAGGTTATTATTGATAAACAAGGCTGCGTGCGTTATGCCCATTACGGGCACGGCATGAGCGACATCCCGCGCAACGCGGAAATTCTGGCTTTGCTGGATGAACTCAAGACCAATGCATAAGCCAAGAATTTCGCTGCGGACGCTTTGCCAATATTGGCCGCCGTTGGAAAATTTTTTAACGAGGCGATCATTTTATGCACCCGCAAAACCAATTCGATTACGATTACATTATCATCGGTTCCGGCTTCGGCGGTTCGGTTTCGGCGCTGCGGCTGGCGGAAAAGGGCTATCAAGTTTTGGTCATCGAAAAAGGCAAGTGGCTGACGGCGAAAGATTTTCCGAAAACCAACTGGCATTTAAAAAAGTGGCTGTGGCTGCCGGCGCTCCGTTTTTTCGGCTTATTCAAACTGACCTATTTTCGTCACGTCGCGGTTTTATCCGGCGTCGGCGTGGGCGGCGGCTCGCTGGTTTATGCGAACACGCTGCCCGTGCCGAAGGCAAAATTTTTTAAGGCGGCAACCTGGGCGCATCTGGCGGATTGGGAAAAAGAATTGCAGCCGTTTTATCAGCTCGCCCTGCGCATGCTCGGCGCCGCGCCGAATCCGCGTTTGGAAATCGGCGATCTGGCGCTGCAACGATTGGCGCGGGAGCTTGGCAAAGAAAAAGATTTCAACCAAACCAATGTGGCGGTTTATTTTGGCGAGCCGGGCGTGACCGTGCAAGACCCGTATTTCGACGGCAGCGGCCCGGCGCGCACCGGCTGCATTTATTGCGGCGGTTGCATGCTCGGCTGCCGCCACAATTCCAAAAACACGCTCGACAAAAATTATCTGTATTTGGCGCAACAGCACGGCGCGAAAATACAGGCAGAATCCGAAGTTTACGACGTCATGCCCATTGGCCGCTCAAACGGCGCGACGGGTTATCGCCTCAAATGGCGCGCCTCGACTTCTTTTTATAAACCGGGCGGTGAATTGACTTGCCGCGGCGTCGTGTTTGCCGGCGGCGTATTGGGGACGGTGAGTTTACTCCTGAAATTGAAACAATCGTCCCTTCCTTATCTCTCCGAAAAAGTCGGCACCGGCATTCGCACCAACTCCGAAAGCCTGATCGGCGTGACGACGTTTGATAAAGAAAAAATTTTTTCGGAAGGCATTGCCATCGGCTCGATTCTGCACACTGACGAGCATAGCCACTTTGAGCCGGTGCGTTATTCCGCCGGCTCCGGTTTCTGGCGCCTTTTCATGTCGCCGTTGGCGCACGGGAAAAATGCGATCATTCGATTTGGAAAAATTTTGGCCGATGTCTTCAAACATCCGGCGCAAAATTTCAAAACATATTTCGTCGATGACTGGTCGAAGCGCACGCAGATTTTGCTCTTCATGCAAACGATCGACAGCACGCTGCGATTTTCGCGCGGCTTCTTCGGCATGAAATCTTCACTCGCCACCGGCACCGCGCCCACCGCGTTTGTTCCCGAAGCCAAGGCCCTTTCCGAACACTACGCTAAAATCGTTAACGGCAAACCCACGGCCTTATCAACGGAAACCTTGCTGGGCATTCCGACCACGGC
>CAZVZZ010000050.1:0-14986 GCA_964631505.1 uncultured Cytophagia bacterium | reverse complement strand
AACTGAAAAAAATGGGCGCGGCGCTGACGTATTTCGACGTCGGCGGCGGCCTCGCCATCGATTATGACGGTTCGCGCACCAATTTCGCGGCCTCCGCCAACTATTCGATGCAGGAATATGCCAATGACGTCGTGTATCAAATCATGAGCACCTGCGACGAAGCGAACGTCGAGCATCCGATCATTGTGAGCGAATCCGGCCGCGCCATTACGGCGCATCACAGCATTTTGATCGTGAACGTGTTGGGCATCACCGAGTTTCAGCTTGTGGAACCGAAAGCGCCGGCCGCCGACAACACGCCGCCGCTGGTCAAAGAGCTGTGGGAGTCGTATCAAAGCTTGACGCGCAAAAATTATCAGGAAGTTTATCACGACATCCAACACTCGCGCGAACAACTGCTGAACATGTTTAATTTGGGCTACGTCAATTTGCAATGGCGCGCTTATGCCGAGGCCATCTATTGGGCCGCCAATGACAAAATCTTTCGCCTCGCGCGCGAAGGCAATTACGTGCCGGACGAGCTGGAAGGCCTGGAGAAATCGCTGGCCGATATTTATTTTTGCAATTTCTCGCTGTTTCAGTCATTGCCGGACAATTGGGCCATCGATCAAATTTTTCCCATCATGCCGATTCACCGGCTGAATGAAAAACCGACGCGCTCCGCGATTTTAGCCGACATCACTTGCGATTCCGACGGCTGCATCGATCGTTTCGTCGATCTACGGAACATCAAAGACGTGCTCGGCTTGCATCCCTGGAAAGAGCAGGAGGAGTATTTAATCGGCATTTTTTTGGTGGGCGCCTATCAGGAGATTTTAGGCGATCTGCACAATTTATTCGGCGACAACAACGTGGTGCAAATCGCGCTGGACGGCGAGCGCAACGTATATAAAATCGAGCATGTGGAATACGGCGATTCCGTTTCCGAAGTGCTGGCTTATGTGCAGCAGAGCAAAGACGATCTCATCAGCGAATTTCGCCAAAGCGTCGAACAAGCCGTGCGCGCGGGAAATTGCTCGCTGGAAGAAGCGCGCCATATTTTGGAGACGTATCGCAGCGGGTTTGAAGGCTATACGTATATGGAACGGTGAGGAAAGCCGCACTAAAAACTACTTTTATTTCTACAGAAACACAACCCGAACCCGCCAACGCAAAAAGATTATCGCTCACGGAATTGAACGCGCACGGATTTTTTCCGCCCGCCGTTCCATTACCGTGAGCTTAATTTACCCGGCCGGCGGCAAGTTTTGCACGACGATTCTATTTCTGCGGTTCTCCCAAATACAAATACCTGCCGAGCAAGTTCACAAACTTGCTCCATTTGGCGCCGCGCGGGCGCTCGTCTTTGTTGATGCGCTCGATGGCGTTGAGCTTTGAATCAATCTCGTCGGCGTAATAGAGAATAAACCCTTCGCGGGTCATCGGCTCGACGGGCGAAGCCTGCTCCAATTTTCCCTGGTGGCTTAAAATGAGATGCTGTAACTTCATGGCCAACTCGCCGGGAAATTCCGGGAACTCGCTGATTTTCGCCGCCACCATTTGGCTACCGATAACAATGTGGCCGAGCAAGCGCCCGGCGTCGGTAAAATCGAAATTGGGGCCGATGGTGTACGAGTCCACTTTGCCGATATCGTGAACCAGCGCGGCAGCGACAAGCAAATCGCGATCAACCGCCGGATAAATTTTTGCCACCCGATCACAAATGGTGGCAATATTCAAAGTATGCTCCATCAAACCGCCGAGATAATTGTGGTGCCAAAGCTTGCCGCCGGGAGCATCGATAAATTTTTTCGCAAACGTTTCGTCGTCAAATACACGGCGTAGCAGCGAAAGTAAATAGGGGTTGACAACGCTGTCGATCATTTTGCGAAAATTCTGCCACAACACCTGGCGATCGCCCTCAACCACGGGAATCAGTTTGGCGAGATCGACTTGATCTTCCGGTTTGACGCGGCGAATTTTTTCCACGCGAATTTGCCGCACCCCCTGATACTCTTCAACGTGTCCGGCGACTTTGACGACGTCGCCGACTTCGACGCTGTCGGCTTCGGTTTTGCCGAATAAATCCGGCTGAAATTCCCACCACACCGCGTCGAGATGGCCGCTGGCGTCGGCCAAATCCAGCGTGAGATATGGATCGCCATTTTTCTTTTTCTTGATTTCCTTCCGGCGCACCACGAAAAATCCGGTGAAATGCTCGCCGAGCACGAGATCCATGATTGGTTTCATAACTGCCGCCATGAATGATGGTTGTTTTTTTCGATGAGGTGTTTAGAATCTTGATTCATCCCGGGTGAATTATCGCACTTTTCGCAAGCTTGCCCTCTACCTGTACGTTGAGCGGACGAAATAGTAAACGCAACGCGCGCTTTCATCCGATTATCGTTTCGGTTTGAGCACAAGCGTATACTCATTACTCGCCACTTCCGCTGCACGGCGCATGGAAACCTGCCGGTATTTTCCCTGCAGCCATAATCGCACCTGATCGTGATGATGTGGACTAAAAACTTGGCCGGACTGCCCGCCCGGAATGATGGAGTAAAACGATTCGGGGTTGGCGAGATCGACGATGCGCCGCACCGAGGGGCCGACCATCACGGCATACGGGGCGGTTAAACGGTATTCGCCTTTGTTAATCGTATCGGCAGAACCACCGAGCGGATATGGCCCGGCATTAAAAACTTGTTGGAGCGTTTCGTGTTTTCCCAGCGGATGCGCCAGCAAAAGCTGATGAATTTTTCCCCACTGCCAATCGATCATCATCTCTCCCTGTTTGGCGTGCAGCACCTGCAGCATTTGGCGGTAAGCGGCGAGCGCGATTTGCGGCGCGGTTTCAATTTCGGGCGTCAACCGGTTATCGAACCACGGCGATTCCGGATGTTGCGCGAGATATTCCAGCGCGCGAATCGCCAGCGAAGACCACGCCGCATACGCATTGAATAATGTATCTCCCATTTCATCTTTGATTGTCGCGAGCAAAAATTCCTGCGTCCAGACTTGAAACAACGCCGCGGGAACGCTGTCGGCGCTTTCGCTGCCGTCCCACGTGCTCAGCAATTGGCGCGCGTCTTTTTCCTGCTGACTCAATTGCGGCGGCGAGGTGTTGGTACTGTCCGGGGTGACGGCGGTGTCGAGCATTTTGAGCAGCAACGGCAGCACCCGTCGCGCAAGTATGGAAACGACGTCGTTTTGCATTTGCTGAAAATATTCAACCGTCACCCGGTCGTTTTGTTGCAGCAATTCGGTGATGCGCTCGATGCGGCTCGTCGGTTCCCACGCATTGGAAATGTAGTGCGGAAAATTTTTATTGATGACCAGATTATTGGCCGTCGCCACAAAATTTTGCGGCGGGTTGTAAACCGACGGCATCTGCTCGAACGGAACCATGCCGATCCAATCGCCGGTATTTTCCCAGCCGGCATAGGGCAGCCAGCCTTTGCCGTCGCGGCGAATCGGCACCAGGCCGCAGGAGTAATAACCGAGGTTGCCGGCGACGTCGGCGTAAATCACATTTTGATTGGGAACTTTGAAATGCCGCATGGCCTGGAGAAAATCCTCCCAGGTTTTGGCGCGGTTCAACAACTGCACGGCGCGCAGTTCATCAGTCATTTCAAATCCCGTCCAGCGGAAACTCACGGCCAGTGAATCAGATTGCGCGGCGTCATGAATCCCATTCACCACCGGGCCGCGCGCGGTCGCGCGAATGACAAAGCGTTCCGGCAGGCGGCCTTTGATCGGAATATATTCTTCGATCATCTCCATCTGCTGCCAAGCGCCGTTGTGCCAATATTCATTCGCCTGCACGGGATTGATTTTTTCAAAATAAAAATCGAGATCATCGACCATGCCGTGCGTGAAGCCCCACGCGATATTCCGATTATGCCCGAGCACCACGCCCGGCACCCCGGGCAGCGTCACGCCGGCAACCTCCAGCTCCGCGCCGGCCACGAGATGCATTTCGTACCAAATCGCGGGCAGCTCGAGGCCGAGATGCGGATCATTCGCGAGCAGCGGTTTGCCGCTGACGGTGCGCTTGCCGCTCACCGCCCAACTGTTGCTGCCGTGCACGCCGGGCGGCATGCCGAGCTTCGCGCGCGTGGCAAAGGCGAGCTGGAAAAAATCATCGAGGCGCGCGCCGAGGCGCGTCGGCATTGCCGGGACAATGGCCGGCGAATTTTCCAGCACAGCGGGAAAAATTTCCATAGCCATCGGCAAGCCGTATTGCTCCACAACCTTGCCCAGGGCCGGCTCGAAAAACCACACGTAACATAAATTGAACGCCAGCAAGCGAATGAGGCCGATACTGTCTTCGATTTTCCAAGGCTCCGGCTTGTATTGCAAAATGCTGAATTCGACCGGCAGGCGCGATTTATTGTCTTCGATGAACGCGTTGACGCCCTCGGCGTAGGCTTCGAGCATGCGGCGGGATTCGAGGGAAAGATTGCCGGTGAGGCGTTGGGCGAGGCGATAAAAACCCCAGGTTCGCAGAAATTTATCTTGCGGCAGCATGGCCGCGCCGAAGATTTCCGAGAGTGTGCCGCGCGCGGCACGGCGCGCAAAATCCATTTGCCACAGCCGATCTTGCGCGGCAACGTAACCGGCGGCGCGCCAAAGGTCACTTTCATTTTGCGCAAAAACATGCGGCACGCCGTATTCATCGCGCTGCACGGTCACGGGCTGCGCAAGCGCGGCGAGCGCTTTTTCGCCGCCGGTTGGCGGCAACGATTTTTTTACCAGCCGTGTTCCCAAAACTGCGACCGCGCCGAAAATCACCGCTAAAATAACCATCACCCCGAAAACAATTCGCAGACTTTTGGGCATCGCGTCGCTCCCGTAACTTCGAATGGATTGTTGAATCAATGATATTCTCGTAAAAAGTCACCGTCCGGACGCTTTAATACGAGAATGTTTAAAACTAACAAACTCAGCGTCCGGACGGTTTCTACTTTTTACGAGTTCCATATCAATGGATTGGGGGATTGCCGGGATCCAATAATCCATTGATCCGTCGCTCCAATTTTTTATTGAGGTTTGCGCGTCCGGCGTTCGCCGCCCTGACCGTCGCCCGAACGTTTTTCTTCGCGTTTGTTGGTGTCCTGCGTTTGCGAGGCAGGTTGGCTGGTGCCGGAATCCGCGGGCTTTGCCACGGTGCCGGGACCGGGCGCTGGCGCCGGGGAATTAACCGACGCCGGCGCGGATTCATCCGGCCGGCTTAAATGGCGCTTATCAAACGGCCGCTTTTTTTGCTCTTCTGTCGCGGCGTTGGCACCGCCGGGACCAACCGGGGTGTAATATGGTATCCACCAGGGCGTGTCGTAATAATCAACCCAAGTCTGCGAAACAACACGGCGCGGCGGCGGCACCACCGCGTGGTGGGCGCGCAAACTGCCGGGGTTGTGGCAACCGGAACAGTCATCTGCAAAACCAACCATCCCGTTCTCATGCGCGGAAGCGGTGCGATCATCGGTTTGCACGCGCGGATGTTTCAGCATGGTGTAACAGCCAAGACTGGTTCCGATCAATGCAACGGCGGCAAAAGCCAGCAATAAATTTCGTGGAGATTGCATACAGATTCCTTTAACGCAGTTTGGCATCGCAGCTTATCGGCTTCCCTGCGGTAAAATGCAACGCCCTAAATAAACTGAAAGTACGTGATTTGAAATTCGCGGTTCATGTTGTTGGCGCCGCGCCGATTTTTGAGAATATTTTTCAAATACAATTCAATGTAAACCACCCGGCGAATTTTCAATCGCAAGCCGGCGTTCAAATAACCGGTGCCTTCGCCCAGCCCGACTTTGTTCGGCGTGTCATTGAGCGCAAAATCATACTCGCCGAGCAACTCGAAATCTTCATTGAAGGCCAGCGACCCGCCGGTGAATAAATTGATGTCGCTATCGCCGTCATCCCGCTCCAGCGTATAATTAACCCCGCCGTGAAAATCCAGATGATGAAAAAACGCGTAGGTTTTGCTCGCCACCGCATAAAATCCCAGCGATTTATTGGCGTAGCGATTGACTTCTTTATAAATCGTCAACGAGTCAAACCCAGCGCGGTTTTTCAGGGTCCTTTCCGGAACTTTTTTGATGAAGCGGCCGTACCCCTGCGACTCAAAGCCGATGCTGACCGACGGCAGCGCGTAGCTTTCCGGAATAATATTGTAACGCACCATGATGCCCGGTGAGCGATTCCATTGCAATGAATCTTCCCCGAGAATCTGGGTGCCACCATAAGAGGCGCCAAACATAAACTGATTCGAGACGCCAACGCTTAAACTCAAGAACGCTCCGCCATTGCCGAAGGCTCGCATGGTGAGGTCAAAGCCGGCGCGCGGCAACGTCCAGGCGGACGGCACATCGATCACCCGGCGGGGCTGCACGTCCAGGCCCTGTCCAACCGCAACAACCGGTAACAAAAATAGCAGAAACAGCAAAGCTTTCTTCATAATCTCCCTTCCTTGGTTTGTAACCTTTTGCTTCAGTGCGGCAACTATTTCATCATACTGACGGCAGTTGGTGAAAGTTTCCCCCAACCATACTGCGGCAAATTCTGCAACACTAAATTTCAAAACAAATTTACATCATAATAACGCCAAAGTCAAGAAAAGAATCGTACGCCAATACGAGACGGTGTGAGTCTGGCTGCTGAATTCTTCTCATTGATAACCACAATTCTTCTGCCTCGAAAAGATCACGCCATATAACGCTTCCCAAAATTGCAAAAAGTTCATCTCCCAAATCTTATTTTTAAGAAGCGGGGGTAAAAATCGCTGTATTGCCGCGAGTTAAGTTCTTGATAAACAGACAACAAGTACACGAGTTAGCGGCATGAGGTTTGCGCTGGACTATTGCAAATTCGACGCTGGTCTTGCGACTTACCTTCACGGAGGCTGGAAAATGAGCTTTGCAATTTGGGAAAAAATTTTGTTGGCTCTCCTCATTGTAGGGACGGTCACGATTTTTGCCAAGGAACTCGCCAAAAAAATTGCGTTAATCAAAACCGGCAAACCGGACCGGGTTCGCACGGATCGGCTTGGTGAACGCTGGCGGCGAGTCGTGAAAGAAGTTCTGCTGCAATCGCGTGTGATCAGCGGCCGGCCGCTTGTCGGCATCATGCACACCGCGGTGTTTTTCGGCTTTGTGCTTTTTGGCTTTGAAACCATCGACCATTTTCTCGAAGGGTTCGGCCTTCCATTTCTCGAGCCGATTTTGGGAGCGGCCATGCCGGTTTATAAAAACCTGCTTACCATCTTTGCGGTGTTGGTGAGTCTTGCGATCATCGGCCTGGCGTTTCGCCGTTTTGTGTTGGTGAAAATTTCTCCGGATCCCAAATCTTACAGCTCCGGCTTTGTGGCGTTGCTCATTCTCCTGCTGATGCTGACCTACCTCAACGGCATTCAGGCGCAGCCGCTTTGGGAAAAAGCCAACTGGTGGCTTCATGCCGGCATCATCCTCGTCTTTCCTCATCTGATTTTACGCAGCAAGCATTTTCATATCGTGATGGCGCCGATCAATATTTTTTTCCGCACCCATCAGCTCGGCGATTACTTGCCGCTCAATCTCGACATGGAAGCGCTCGCGGCAACGGACGTGGAGGTGACGCTCGGTTTGGAAAAACTGGCCGCGGTGCCGTGGAAAATGCGCATGGATTTTCTGAGCTGCGTGGAATGCCGGCGCTGCACCGACAATTGCCCGGCAAATATCTGCGGCCAGGAGCTTGATCCGCGCGGCTTCATTCTTGACGGGCGCAAAACGCTGGCGGCGAATGGCGCCGACACTGCCGTTATCGGCAACATTATTTCCGAAACAGCGCTCGGCCAATGCACGAGCTGTGGCGCGTGTGAAAATATTTGCCCGGTCGGCATCGAGCATCTGCAATTGCTGATCGGCGCGAAACGCGCGCAAGCATTGGCCATCGGCACGGGCATGGTGGCCACGGATTTTCTGCAAACCATCGAACGTTACGGCAATCCGTTTTCCGCGGCGACCGACGTGCGCCGGAAATTGATTGATGATTTGCAAATCCCCCTTTTTACCAAAGATAAAACCGAATGGCTGCTGTGGCTCGGTTGCGTTTGGAGCTACAACCAGGACGCCCGCAACGCGGTAACGGCGATGGTTCGGGTGCTGAAAAATGCGCAAGTCAGTTTTGGCGTATTGGCAGACGAAGCCTGCTGCGGCCATCATTCCCGGCGTCAAGGCGAAGAGATGCAATTTCAAACTTTGGCGCGGCAAAATGTGGAGACGTTGCGCGAGCAGGGCGTGAAGAAAATTCTGACGTCCTGTCCGCATTGCCTCCATTCGATGCGGCGGGAATACCCGACGTTGGACAATCAATTTACGCCGCAGGTGACGCATCATTCCGAATTTCTCACCGGCTTGATTGCGCGCGGCGCGATCCGCCTCAACGCCGCGAACGGCGCCGATAAAACGTTGACATATCACGATCCTTGTTATCTCGGGCGCTATGAAGAAATTTTTGAAGCCCCGCGCGCCGTGCTGGCCGAAGCCGGCTACCAGCTTCGCGAGCTGCCGCGCCATCGCGACCGCGCGCTGTGCTGTGGCGGCGGCAGCGCCGGTTTTGTGCGGGAACAAAAAGTCAGCCGCCGCGTCGATCAGGAACGCAAAGCGGAGATCGCCGCTTCCGGCGTCAAATTGCTGGTCACCGCCTGCCCGGAATGCAAAATGATGTTGAACGCCGCGGTGGACGAAACCAAAGATTTGGCCGAAGTGGTGGCGGCCGCGATGCAAATTGTAAGCAACCCTCAATCACAACGACCAACCGAGGTGGAGAAGGAGGTTGAGATGAGCAACCAACCCGTGACCTCCACGGACGCGGCAGCGCGCATCAAAGCGTATTTTCGCGCGCATCCGGCGGAAGAATTGCACCTGCTGGGAATTGTCCAAAAAGCGCAGATTAGCGGCAATCTCAAAGAGCTTGAGCATATCGCCGACCGTTTGGTGCAAAACGGCGATCTGATGATGACGGTCCGCGGCGGCGCGCGCTACTATCGTTTCGCCGCGAAGCCGCAGGCGTAAAATTTTATCTTAAAAAAGGAAATGTATGCCGTTACTGGAAGAAGTCTGGTATTGTTCGCACTGCGGACACGAAATCAACGCCGGCGATGAATTTTGCTTTGCCTGCGAATGCGTTTTTGCCGGAACGGAAATGGCGGCCCGCAGCCGTTTTGTCCATCGGCTCGAAGAAAATGGCGGCCCGATGAAACGGCCCGAGCGCCGGGAGCAGGTCTCAATTTTAGCGCAGTAGGATTCGCTTGAAAATAAAAAAGCTCCTTTTTATCGGAGCTTTTTTATTTCGTGCCGGGAGCGGGACTCGAACCCGCAAGGGCGTGAGCCCACTGGATTTTGAGTCCAGCGCGTCTACCAGTTTCACCATCCCGGCAGTGTTCATTGCGTGATAAAAAATATAAGAAAATCCCCGGTGAGAGTCAAGTCCGAAATTTAGAAGAATTCAGAAGAAATGCACCGGCGCAAAAGCTTGTTCTCCTCGCGGCGCATTTGCTTTTTTGCCGTTGGTGTGAGATCGTCATAGCCCAGCAGATGCAGCACGCCGTGAATCACCAGCCGTTGCAATTCGACGCGCAAGCTCACGCCGTAAGCTTTGGCATAATCCTGCGCCACCGGCACGCAGATCGCCAACGTCGCCATGCGCCAGCCTTCCGGCGTCACGCCAAGATCGAACGTGATGATATCGGTGGGCGAGGCGTCCCGCAAAAAATCATAATGCAGCCGGCTGATGGCGGCGAGATCAACAAAATTCACGTCGAGATGCAGCGACGCCGAGGCGCGTTGGCCCCACACAAGATTTAAAACGTCGAACAAATGCTGTTGCTCATTTTTCGTGAGCAGGGTTTGGCGGCGCGGCCACTGCAGTTGGAGCCGCGGCAAGCGGCGCGGCATTGTGCCCGGCGTCGGCAGTTTTCGCCGCGCGGTAAGGCGGTCGCGGCGAACGGGCGCGGCTGGCAGACGGCGCGGCTTCACCGTTTTTGTGATTATCGCCGCCGCTTTTTTGATCTTCCGAATACTGGGTGCGGCCATGAAAAATACCTGTCAGCGTGCGGATAAAACTTTCTTTGATTAAATTCAAATCCCGCAAAGTCAGCGGGCACTCGGCCAGCTCGCCTTTTTTAAAACGTTCTTCCACGATGCCGTTGACCATGCTGCGCAGCCGGCTGATGGACGGGTCCCGAAGTGCGCGGCACGCCGCTTCAACCGCGTCCGCCAACATCACAATGCCGGTTTCTTTGCTTTGCGGTTTCGGGCCGGGATAGCGAAAATCGGATTCGTGCACCTCCTCCTCTTCGCCGCTTTTTTCCAGCGCTTTTTTATAAAAATACGAGACGACGTTGGTGCCGTGATGCTCGGGAATGAAATCCCGCACTTCGCGCGGAATGTCATTTTCCTCGGCGATTTCCACGCCGCGTTTCACGTGATTGAGAATCACCAACAAGCTCATGTTCGGCGTCAATTTCTCATGCGGGTTTTTGCCGCCGCGCTGGTTCTCCACAAAATATTCCGCCATTTCCGCTTTGCCGATGTCGTGATAATAGGAACCGACGCGCGCCAGCAACGAATTCGCGCCAATGGCTTCCGCGGCAGCTTCGGACAGCGTTCCCACCACGATGCTGTGATGATAAGTGCCTGGCGCTTGCAGCGCCAGGTCGCGCAGCAGCGGTCGATTCAACGCCGACAGCTCGAGCAACGTCGCATCGGTGGTGAGATCGAACAGATACTCGAAGATGACCATCAAGCCGTAGGTAAAAATCGGACACAGCAGCGCGTTCAACAAAATGCCGTCGCGCAGATTCAACAACAATTGCGACAGTGGCGTGAAGCGCAACAACCCGGTGGCGGTGATCACGATGACGTAACCGGCGGCGAGCAGCATGATAGCTTTGAAAATCCAGATGCGCGAGCGCACGCGGCGCACGGCGAGAATGGCGAATAGGCCGACGATGATGGTGGTGAAAATGGTGTTGAACTCATAGCCGCGCATACCGCCGAGCATGATGCCAAGCGACACGGTGCCGATGAAAGCCGTGGGGGCATCGAAAAACAGCGTCAGCAGCATCGGCGCAATCGCCAGTGGAATCAAGTATTCCGAAAGCCCGATGCGATGGATCAAATACGAAATAAAAACAACCAACAACAAAATAATGGCGATGAGCAAAACCCGCTGCGGATCCTGATAAATCTGCGGCCGGGAAATGAAGAGAAACATGCCGATGATGCCGATGCTGATCGCCAAAATCGTGGCGCGCCCTAAAATCGGCAGTACCCAACGCAAACCGCCGTCGGAAACCCGCCGCCGCGCCATTTCGGCCAACATCGAGCGGACTTTTTGCAAATGTTCCGGCGTGACTTTGTCATAACTTTCGATGATGCGCTCGCGGGCGAGAACGGTGCCGCGGGCGCGGGGCACTTTGGCCTCGGCCTCGTTCACGCGTTGCTGGGTTTCCCGTTCTTCATAAAAAAGATTGGGCCGCAAAAAGTGGGCGAGAATCTGATAGCCGATATTGATCGCAGTATCGCCGAGATTGGGGATTTCGCGCAGCTTTTGCAACGCGACGGCTTTGGCGGCTTCGGGGCCGGCAAATGTTTCAAGTCCTTCCACCGTTTCGGTGGCGCCCACGCGAATTGAAATTTTCTGCACGTAAGCGGGGAGCGCGCTGCGCTCGAGGCTCAAAATGCCGACGGCGAAAAGATCGCGCGCAATCCGTTGCAGTTGCACGGCATAGCTCTGAAAGTTAAAAAATCGCGGGCCGCGAACAAAGCCGTTCAATAAAAACCGCAGCCCCTCCTCCGACAACACCAATTGCGGCTGCGCGGCCAGAAACTCACGCAGGCGGCGCAGCTTCAGCGAGTCCGGTGCCAAGGCTTCGATATTTTGCTCGAGGCCGGCAAGAAAAATCGTGAGCGCCTGCAATTGCCGCGTTTCCACGCTATCGGCCCAGACAAAAAACGGCGGCACGCTGGCGCGAGCGGTGCGCTTGTCGCGCTCGTATTCCTCCGGGGTTTTATCGATGGAAAAAGTGAATGGCGCGATAATTTGTTCCCCCTCGTAAATTTCGCCCTCGCGCAGATCGGCAAACTGGTAGGATTTACCGGTGGGGAAAAAGAATATGCCCACCGACACAAACACGACCGCAATGAAGAACGGCGCCCGGTGCCGTTGCCAGAAATCCAACGTGCGCGACCGCGCCGAGATATTTTTGCGGTGAAAAATTTTGACGAGTCGCTTGACGGCCGGCGAATTCGACACGCCGTCAAGCCACCGCCTTAGCGCATCCATAAAGTCACGGACTGTAGTGATCGTACGCTTTGATAATATCGCGCACCAATTTGTGGCGCACCACGTCGTGATCGGTGAGATAAACGAACTCGATACCGTCCACGCCTTGCAAAATTTCGCGCACCTGCACCAGCCCCGATTGCGCCGTGCTCGGCAAATCAGTTTGCGTGATGTCGCCGGTGACGATGGCTTTGGAATTGACGCCCAAGCGCGTGAGAAACATTTTCATCTGGCCCGGCGTGGTGTTCTGCGCTTCGTCAAGAATCACGAAGGCGTTGTTGAGCGTGCGGCCGCGCATGTAGGCCAACGGCACGATCTCGATCACTTGCGTTTCAAGATAGCGCCGCAATTTTTCCACCGGGATCATGTCGTGCAGCGCGTCGTACAACGGCCGCAGATACGGATCGATTTTCTCCTTCAAATCTCCAGGCAAAAAACCGAGACTTTCCCCGGCTTCCACCGCGGGCCGCGCCAGCACGATGCGATCCATCTGCCGGTCGCGCAGATGCGCCACCGCAATCGCCACCGCCAAATAAGTTTTGCCGGTTCCCGCCGGGCCGATGGCAAAGACGATATCGTTTTTTAAAGCGGCATTATAAAACGCCAACTGGCCGTCGGTTTTCGGCTTGATCGCAGCGCTTTTGGTGTAAACGATCACCGGGCGGGAATTGGGCACCCCCGGGCTTTCCGGCGCCGGCGCTTTGTTGCCGTTGCCGCGTTTCACCACGTTGATCAACGTCTCCACGTCGGCATGGCGCAATTCATCGTTGCGATTCAAGACGAGAATCAGCTCGGTAAAAAGCCGCTCGAGCTGGCGCAGCTCTGCTTCTTGTCCCTGCAAAATAATTTCATGGCCGCGCACGGTGATCCGCGTCCCAAAATTTTTCAAAATTTCCTTTAGATGCTGATCACCCTGCCCCAGCAATTGCAACGAGTCCACGCCACGCAACGAAATGCGCCGCTCCTGCACGGCGCCTCCTTCCTCTTGTGCCTGTTCCAAATACGTTGGTTGTGCCAAAAATTTGACCTCATTAATAAAAAGTGTACCTCGTAAAAAATAATTCTAAATCATCCTGCCGCAAAACTATTCTGCCCTAAAGATTTTCCCGGCAGTGTTCCGGCGCTCGCTTAAAAAAAGAAAAAAGCCCCGCCCTCCAAAAACGTTTGAGGAAGCGCGGGGCATAAATTCACATGGCAAGTGTGAGGTTATTTCGGCATCCTCAACACGGTGTAGGGATAGAGCCGGCTCTTGTCGTCGCCGATGATGTCTTTGTTGGCTTCGTAAATTTTTGTCCAACTCATGGCATCGCCCATCGACTGGGAAATCTTGCGCAGCGAGTCGCCTTTTTTCACCAGATATTCATCCGGTCCGACTTCCCGCTGGATTTTCAAGTTCCAGTTCGGATAAATCAAATCCGGATTTTTGATCATCTCGCGGTTGTACGAATAAATCCGCATCCATTGATACGGATCGCCGTAAATGTCCGGCTTCTTCGAGATTCTCCAGAGATAATCGCCCTTCACGACGGTGTATTGATCGTAAACGGCTTTGGGCATGCGCGACCGCAATTGCGTCATCTTGCCTTCGAGCGTCGCGATCCGATCCTGCATCTCGGTGAGCTTGTAAATGTTGCTTTTTTTCATCTCATCCAGACGCGCTTGCAACTGATCAAGCTCGGCGCGGCGTTTGAACAACTCTTCCGGCGAGAGCGCCATCAAACCATCGATGTCGGCTTCAAGCTGGTTCAGTTGATTGCGATACGCTTCAACGCCGGCGCGATCGGTGCCCAGCATCGTGTAGATCTCGTCCCAGGTTTGGGTGGTCTGCTGCTCGGTGCTGGCGAGTTCTTGACGCAGTTGCGCCATTTCTGCATCGAGCTTCGCGCTTTCCGCTTTGGCGTCGGCTTCACGTTTTTGCGCGGCCGCCAATTCGGTGTTGTACTCTTCCATGGTCATCTTTTTTTCCTGCGCTACGGCGGGGGCGACCAAAGATAGGCTGAGCAGGCCGATAACCAAGGCAAGAAAAATCTTAGTGGAAATTTTCATGTCTTTCCCTCCACGAATGGAGTGGTTAAGTTCGTTTTCCTCCGGCACCGCCGTGTTTGCATGGGGCGGTTTTTAGCGGAGGCGTGATCATTCAGGTAACGCACGAATTAATTGTTGCCCATCCGTGCCGAAACAGCAGCCTTCTCGGCCTGCGCTTTTTGCAGCGCGGCTTTTTTCTCCTGCAGTTGCTTCAACAACGCATCACGCTCGGTGCGTTTTTGTTCCACTTGCGCCTCGGCGGCTGCCGCGGCCCGTCTCGCCTCCTCAAGAGCTTGCAATTGTTCTTTACTGGGATGCTTCGTGCACGCTACCAAGGAGAGGGAAGCCAACATGCAGAACACCAGGCCTTTGGCGAAATAGGACTTCATTTTTTCCCTCATGAATTTTGCCTCCTTCTTTCTGAAACGTTATGGTCCCGCCTGACGCTACGGGACGAGTCAATTATTTCCAACGCCTCCATTTACACCACAACTTTGGTGACCCAACTGTCACAACCCTGCTGCAAAGTCGCTTACACACAACTGGTCTCAGTATATAAAAAAAATAACAGATTGTCAAGCGAAAAATCGGAATTTTCGTAATCCCTCAGTGACGGGTGGACGTACTGCGGCGTCACCAAGGAAAGTGGATT
>CAZVZZ010000049.1:0-15098 GCA_964631505.1 uncultured Cytophagia bacterium | reverse complement strand
TCCCCGCGAATTGAAGAAACCCGCTGATCAAACGCTTCCTCCGCGGGCTTCTTCAGTCGGCGGGGAGATTCATGTGTAGTTCATAAAAACCAGAAACCGTCCGGACGCTGAGCCTGTGAGTTTCAAATATTCTCGCACAAGAGCGTCCGGACGGTGACTTTTTACGAGAACCTCATTCATCCGGTGGACAATTTTTTGACCCTGTTTGATTGCGGCTTGTTCGCGTTGTGGAAAATTAGATTGACTTTTAGCGTCGCAACGCCTAATTTTATTTGTAACCAAATATTCGGGCTGGTTTGCGAAAGTTAAAAACGTTTAAACCATAAAAATTTCCCCCGGATTGAAGAAGCCCCGGATAAAAGCCTTATCGCCGTCCCATTTTCGGGATTCAATCCGCGGCGCCGTATTTCATCAGGACGATTGCATTCATGTCGTTGGACATTATAAAAAAACAATTACACTCCGCACCGTTTTTTCAAAAAATTCTGCAAGCGGCAACGCGCGAGCAAGAGACCGTGATTCACAATGCACCGGGGTCGTTGCCGGCGGCGCTGTTGGCGTTGTTGTTTGAGCGAATCAACAAACCCTTTCTTTGCCTGTTTCCTTTTATCGATCAAGCCGAGCGTTTCAAAGACGAATTGCAGGAGCTGTTGCCGGAAGGCGCGGTCACGCTTTTCCCGCCGCCGAAAGTTTTACCCTGGGGCCATCACGACGTGCAGGCCACTTCACAGCAACTCGAAGCCATCGAACGCTTGTTGGATACCAACCAAACGTTGCCGCCGATTATTGTCGCCAATGCGCACGCACTGCAAGTGATCTTGCGCTCGCCGCAGATGATGCGGCAACAAAAGCTGCTATTCAAAAAAGGCGAGGAGCTGCCGTTTGCCACGGTGATCGAGCAATTGACGGCGATGAATTTCGAGCGGCAGCCGATGATCGAGCGGCCGGGCGAGATCAGCGTGCGCGGCGGCATCATCGATATTTATCCGTTTGCGCGCGAGCTGCCGGTACGCGTCGAATTTTGGGGCGACACGATCGAGTCGATCCGCGAGTTTGATCCGGCGACGCAGCGCTCGCAGGGCGAATTGCCGGGGCTGACGGTTTATCCGCAAAACATCCAGCCCGAAGGCGAGCAAAAATCCACGGCGTCGTTGCTGGATTATCTGCCGCCGGAAACCGTCGCGTGTTTTTTTCAAACCGAGCAAATGGCCGGGGCCTTGTCGTCGCGCGAGGACGATTCCGGCCGCACCGACGACGAAGCATGGATGCCGGCCGAAGGCATGACGGTGAGCAACGACGAGGCGTTCGAGGAATTTCTGCGGCGGTTTCGAAATTTTAACCGTCTTCTTTTTCCGGCGATGCACACGGCGGCGGACGGCCCCGTGATTGATTGCGCGGCGCAACCACAATCGTCGTTTCACGGCGACATCATGGCGCTGCGGGCGGACATGGAAAAATTTTCCACGCAACATGCACCGGCCGCGCTTTATTTTCTCTGCGAATCGCCGGCGCATCGCGAGCGCTTGCAGGATTTATTTGAAGAACGCGAGTTCAATTTCTCCGAATTGCACGTCATCACCGCGGGCTTGCACGGCGGTTTTCAATTGCCGCAGATCGAACTCGCGGTTTACACCGACCACGAATTTTACGGGCGTGTACGCCGCGTGCGCCAGCGCCGGCAGCGCTTCAAAGAAGGGCTGACGTTTCGCCAGCTTAAAACTTTGCTGCGCGGCGATTACGTCGTCCACGTCGATCACGGCATCGGCGTTTATCAGGGTTTGCAAAAAATCAGGACCGGCGATTTCGAGCGCGAGTGCCTGGTGATTCAATATCAGGAGCAGGACAAGCTGTTCGTGCCGCTCGAAAAAATGGATCGCGTGCAAAAATACAGCTCGCAGGAAACCGGCGCGCCGCGCATTCACAAACTCGGGGCGCCGGATTGGGAGCGCATGAAGAACCGCACGAAGAAGCGCATCAAGGACATCGCCAAAGATTTGATCAAGCTGTACGCCGCGCGCAAAGCGCAAAAGGGCATCGCGTTTCCGCCCGACACCTATTGGCAGAAAGAGCTGGAGGCGTCGTTCATCTACGAAGACACACCCGATCAAGCGCGCGCCGTCGAAGAAGTCAAACGTGACATGGAGGGCGAGAATCCGATGGATCGTCTCGTCTGCGGCGACGTCGGCTACGGCAAAACCGAAGTGGCGATTCGCGCCGCGTTCAAGGCGGTGCAAAGCAGCAAGCAGGTGGCGGTGCTGGTGCCGACGACGATTTTGGCGCAGCAGCATTTCAACACCTTCAGCGAACGGCTGCGGCGTTATCCGGTGAAAGTGGAAGTGCTCTCGCGTTTTCGCTCCGCGGCGCAACAGAAGCAAACCGTTGAGAAGCTCAAATCCGGGGAGGTGGACGTCGTGATCGGCACGCATCGTTTGCTCTCGAAAGACGTGGCGTTCAAAGATCTCGGTTTGATGGTGGTGGACGAGGAGCAGCGTTTCGGCGTGAAGCACAAAGAGCGTCTCAAAGAATTGCGCGTCAACGTCGACGTGTTGACGCTCTCGGCGACGCCGATTCCGCGGACGCTGCACATGTCGCTGCTCGGCGTGCGCGACATGTCCACAATCAACACGCCGCCGAAAGATCGTTTGCCGGTACACACGGAGATTTCGCAGTTCGACCGCGATTTGATCCGGCAGGTGATTTTGCGCGAGGTGCATCGCGGCGGCCAGGTTTTTTTCGTGCACAATCGCGTCAGCTCGATTTATCGCATGGCCGATCTGCTGCAGCGCGTGGTGCCGGAGGTGAACATCGGCGTCGGGCACGGGCAAATGAACGAGCATGAATTGGAGAAAACGATTCTCGAATTTATGGAGCGCAAGTTTCACGTGCTGGTCGCGACGATGATCATCGAATCCGGCCTCGATATGCCGAACGTGAACACGATGATCATCAACCGCGCCGATCGCTTCGGCCTGGCGCAGCTTTATCAATTGCGCGGCCGCGTCGGACGCAGCCATCACAAGGCTTATTGCTACTTGGTGATTCCGCCGATTCGCAACCTCACCACCGACGCGATCAAACGCCTCGAGACCATCGAGCAATTTACCGATCTCGGCAGCGGCTTTCAAATTGCGATGCGCGATCTGGAAATTCGTGGCGCCGGCAACATGCTTGGCGCGGAGCAGAGCGGTTTCATCGAGTCGCTCGGTTTCGATCTGTATTGCAAAATTCTCGAAGAAGCCGTGCAAGAAGCGCGTTTTGAAGAAATGCCGCAGGAAGCGCTTGCCGCGGTTGGCGAGAAAAAAGAAGAGTGCCGGGTCGAATTGGACGGCGATGCGTATTTGCCGGATGATTACGTGGCGATGCCCGCGGAGCGCGTCGCGATTTATCGCCGCTTGGCGGAAGCGAAAAAACTTGCCGATATTCAATCGGTACAGGAAGAGCTTGCCGATCGTTTCGGCCGTTTGCCGGAAGCCGCGGAAAATTTGCTCGGCATGGCGAGTTTGAAAATCATCGGTACGGCGCTGGGTTTGAAGAGCCTGCAAATTGCGCCGCGCCAGAGTTTGGGCATCTTCAGCGAGAATGGCCGTCCGGCAAAGGGGGAACCGACGAAACAGTGGCTCGGTTCAATGATGCAACGCGCGACCGTACCGTTCGAGTTCGTGCAATGGCCGGGTCTCGGAATCCGGCTGCCGATTCCCAAACAGCAACAAGCTTTGCCGTTGACTTTGAAGTTTTTGCGCAGTTTATTATAAAATCAAAACAGATAAACAGAAAAAAATGAAAAACCGACTGCCCCCATCTTTTTTGCTTTTTCTTCTTTTTATCCTTTTTGCCTCCTGCGGGAAGCCCGAACCGCAAGCCGAGCCTGCGGTCGCGCGCGTGGGCACGGAAGCCTTGACGGTTGCCGATATCGTCAATGATGTCGCCGGGCCGGCCCGGCAGCGCTTCTCCAGAAATGAATTGGAAGATTACGTGGTGCGCTGGATCGATGCGCAAATATTGTTTCAAGAAGCGAAGAAGCGGCGGCTCGATCAAAGCGAAACGGTCAAGCGCGAGTTGCGCCGGCTGGAACGGGAGCTGGCGATCAATGCGCTGCTCGATCAGGAACTCAACAAAACATTTGCTGTGACCGACGCGGAGATCGAAAAATATTATAATGACAATCGCCCGGCGTTCACACGCAGCGTCGACGAGGTTCACGTGCAGCATCTCAAAGTGGGCAATAAAAAAACGGCGGACTCGCTCACGACGGCGCTGCGGCAGGGCGGCGATTTCGTCAAGGCCGCACGCCGGTTTGCGGGCAGCGACAGTGCGGTTATCGATCTGTATTTAACCGACGATGAAACGCCGGACGCCGTGGTCAACTCGGTGTTTACGATCACGCCGGGCGCCGTGTCGCGGCCGATTCAATTGGACGACGGCTATCATGTTTTTAAAATGATCGAAAAATTTTCCGCCGGCTCGCCCAAGCCGCTGGCGCAGGCGCGCGAGGAAATTACCGTGAAACTGCAATCCGAAAAGCGGCAGGAACGCTACCGCCAACTGCTGGCGGAGCTGAAGAATACCATCAGCGCCGAACGAAATTTTCAGTTGCTGGATCAAATTCCGCTTGATTCGCTCGCCGCCGGTGTGCAACAGGAATAAAAACTAACATGAACAAAACACAACCAAAAAACAAAAGCTTTGAACACGGATGACGCGGATCACACGGATTGTCGCAGATTGTTATCCGTGAAAATCAGCGTCATCCGTGTAATCCGCGTTCAAAGATTTTTTGCCTTTCGGCCAATAGTGGTTTAACGCAGTTTTTCAATGAGGAAAGCATGAAAAGATATCATAAGCGGTTCTATTCAATGGCTGCGCTTTTAACGTTTTTAAATCTTGCCACGCCATCGAACAAGGTTTACGCGCAGGAAGTTTTAGATCGCGTCGTTGCGGTGGTGGACGATCAGATTATTCTGCAATCCGAATTGCTGCAATACGCTTATTCGATGGCGGTGCAGCTCAATATTGACCCGCGCCGGCAGCCGGAAAAATTCAACGAGCTGCGCAACGGCGCGCTCGAAAGCTTGATCGCGCAAAAGGTGTTGCTCACGAAAGCGAAGGAAGACAGCGTGACCGTCGAGCCGCGGCAGGTCGATCAAGTGTTGGACGAGCGCCTCAAAGGCATGGTCGAGCAATTAGGCTCCGAAGAAAAAGTGGAGGAGTATTTCGGCCAGCCGCTGCGCAAAGTGAAGCGCACGTTGCGCGACAATATCGAAGAAGGCTTGCTCGTGCGCACGCTGCAGCAGAAAAAATTTCGTGAAATCAAAATCTCGCGGCGCGAGGTGGAAGATTTTTATACGGCCATGAAAGACAGTTTGCCGGGCGTGAAAGCGGCGGTGCATTTGCGGCATATTTTGTTGAATGTCACCGCCGGCGAGGCGGCGGTAAAAGTGGCGCAGGCGAAGATCGACACGTTGCTCAAGCGCGTGCGCAGCGGCGAAGATTTTGCCAAACTGGCGCGGCTGTATTCCGAAGATCCGGGCTCGGCGGCGAAAGGCGGCGAGCTGGGCATGATTCAGCGCGGCGATTTTGTGAAGGAGTTTGAAGAAACCGCGTTTGCGTTGCAGCCGAACGAAATCTCCGGCGTCGTGCGCACGCAGTTCGGCTTTCACATCTTGCAGCTTATCGAGCGCCGCGGTGAGAAGGTGAATGCGCGGCACATTCTGATCCGGCTGGCGACCACGGCGAATGATGAAAAAGCAACCGCGGCGTTCGGCAGCAGCTTGCGCGACGACATTCTCGCCGGCAAAATCAGCTTCGAGGACGCGGCGAAAAAATATTCCACCGATCAAACCACCGCCGAAAAAGGCGGCGATCTCGGCTGGTTCGAGGCCGATCAATTGCAAGTGCCCGCGTTCCGCGAAGCCGCGAAAACTTTAAAGCCGGGTGAAATCTCGCCGCCGCTGAAAACGCAGTACGGCTTTCACCTCGTGCGCCTCGAAGAGCGCCGCGAGCCGCGCCAATTCACCCTGGCCGACGACTGGCAGCAAATTCACGAAATGGCGCTGAGCGCGAAGGGTGAAAAAGAATTTCAAACGTGGGTGGCGGCGCTGAAGAAGCAGATGTATATTCGCGTGGCGAGCCTGGAGTAAATAAAAATCGCATGATTTAGGCGGCTGTTTCCCGCGTTCATGAATGTTGCGGCTTGATTTTAAGCGCGGTTTTGCTAAATTAAAGGATGGAAAGTTTCGGAGCGCCAAACATGCAGAACCATTATATTCAACTCATTCAACGCCTGCGGGAACTGGGTTTTTCCGACGGCCAGATTGCGGCGTTGACGTATTCTTCCGAGCGAACCGTGCAAAACTGGCTGCATCAACGCTCGACGCCGAGTCCGCTGGTGGTGCAGCAGTTGGCGAGAATCATTCGAATCGTCGAAGATTTGCGCAAATTGATTAATCCGGCGGTTTTCAATGATTGGTTTTTTCAGGCCAATCAATTTCTGCGAAAATCGCCTTATCAGGCCGTCATCGACGGGGATTATGACCGGCTGCAGGAGCTTACTTTCAGCTTGATGGAGGGCTCGTTTGCTTAAGCTGCACATTGCCGAATTTCACGGCATGGTGTATCGGCATACGGCAATCGTGCAGCCGCCTCTGGATATGCTTCTCAACGCCGCGCGGGGTGGGCGATTCAATCCGCCCATTTCCTTCCCGATGCTTTACACTTCACTCACGGTGCAGGGAGCGAAAGCCGAGTTTATTAAATCGGCAGAAACATTCAAAGTCACTCCCGTGTCGCTTTTACCGAGAATGCTCCATCAGATCGAAGTGGATTTGCGAAAAGTCGTCGACTTGACCGATGTCGCTAATCGCAAGTTTTTAGGATGCTCGCGTGCGGATTTGATTGGCGACGACTGGACATTGACGCAAAAAATTGGAACCCAATTACGTAACCTCTGTGATGCGATTTTATCTTACTCCGCCGCCGATCCCAAACACCAAAATTTAAATCTTTATATCATCAATCCCAAGTCGGTCGCCGTCGTGGGCTCGACGAAAATTCAAACAATGGCGGATTGGGATGAGATCAAATCCGTTAAGTGAATAAGGGGCCAATCAACATGCCGCCCGATTCTATCGCTTTTCTCAAATCGGTTTTTGATTCGCAGCAGTGGACCATCATCGCTGTGTTCAGCATTCTTGCGGCGATTGCCACCGCGATCTTCGATAGCTGATGACATTTCATTCTTACTGCTGCTGATTCTCCTCCGGCTTTTTCTCCTCCGGTTTCGGCTCTAAATTCTTTGCGGCGTCATTTGCGGTTGACGTCGAGTCGTTTTTGCCGTACACCAGCAGGCCGCGCAGGCGGGCGAGCATGGCTTCCATGCGCTTGCGGTCGTCACGGATTTTGGACAGCTCTTCTTCGGCGGATTCAGTTTTCTTGCGTTCTTCGCTGAGCTGTTTATCCAGCGTTTTTTGCGCGGTGGTCAAACGGCCGTTGGAGCTGACGAACAGCGGCCGCTGGCCCGGTGGCGGCGCGGGTTTGTTCAGCGCGAGGCGCGCGCCGAAGCGCAGGCGCCAATTCGGATGGCTCGGCAGATCGGGATTGATCTGGTTGTTCAAGCGCGGAATGTATTGCGTTGCGTCTTTCTCCGCAGAGATGCGAAAATCCACGTTGACGCTCAGCGCGGCCCAATACGCGGCGTGATATTTCACGCCCGGCGAGAAATAAGCAAAATCTTCACGGCTGTACGCGGTGACCGGCGGACGGACCATGAAATTGCGGCCAAACATTTCGACGGTGAAATCAAACTCGTGCGAAGGAATCGCGACGCCCGCGCCCCACATCAACGCGCGGCTGCCGCGCAACACCGCGAAGGTGTCCGCCGCCGTGCCGATGAGATACTTGCCGGTGTCGTTGTGCTGCCAAATGCCGAGATTGAGATGCAGGTTGAACGCGTTCTCCGGAATCAACACATCCGAGCTGTACGAGAACAGGCCGAGCAGGCCGAACTCCAAACTGCCGGCGCTGTACGGCTCGAGAATCACGTTATGCTGTTGCGCCAGCGGAATGCGCGCGCCGGTCATCAGGCCGAGTTTCACTTTGCTGCGCAGGCCGCCAAACGAGCCGAATTTAGCCATGAGATAAAGATCGTCCGGAAAATTGCCGCCTTTGCCGTCGTGATGCGTGTCTTGATAGATGGTTTGCGCGAGCGTCAATTCCAAACGGCGGCTTACCGAATAATGCGCGGTCAATGCGCTTTGCACATCCCAAAACGTGATGAATTGCGGCGTTTTGCTGGTGACGGTTCTTTTCGGCGCGGTTTTATAGAAACTCGCACCGTTCAGTTTTATGGCAAGCTGGCCGCGATCCTGCACCCAGGCGGCGTTGAGGCTCGACAGGCCGCGCCCGCCAACAGGAAACAAACCCTGCGACCACGCCGCTTGCGAGGTGAATAGCCATAACCCTAATAACGAGACGAACCGGAGAATGGAGCGTGCCTGTCTGCACATAATGATCAACCTTTGTGACACGGTAAGTTTTTTGCGTTCATTGTTTGATTAAAACCATCTCATGCTATACCGGCATATACCGGCTCTTGCAATTTTTGCGAGCGGGAATTTTTTATTTTTTAATAAAACACAAAAGCCTTGGTATCCGGATTTAGCGAATTTACCGGATCAAACTTCGAGGGCTTGAATCCGGACGATTCGATAAATCCGGATACCGTTTTAATACGCTAATCGTTGCGTTTATTTAATAATTTTGCCGGTTGGCGGTTTCGGGGCTTGCACTTTTGGGGAAAATTTTGTATTGTGGTAAAGCGCTGTCAAGGCGCATAAAATTTTTGGAACCATCATAAGCGCATAGCGCCTCCGGCCTATGCGTTTTGTGTCATAAGCGGAATTTATTTTTGAAGGACGGTCGCATGCAAAAATGTCTGGTGATTCACGGTCACTTTTATCAGCCGCCGCGCGAGAACGCCTGGACGGAATCGATTCAGCGCCAGGAGAGCGCCGGATCGTATCACGATTGGAACGAGCGTATCAACGCCGAGTGTTACCGCACCAATGCCTTTGCGCGGATTTTGGATCAGACCAATCGCATTGTCAACATCGTCAATAATTACGAGCATCTGAGCTTCAACTTCGGGCCGACGCTGTTGAGCTGGCTCGAAAATCACAGCGCGCTCACCTATCGCCGCATTCTCGAAGCCGATCAAAAAAGCCGCGCGCGCTGCAGCGGCCACGGCAACGCCATCGCCCAGGCCTACAACCACGCGATTTTGCCGTTGTGCAACGAGCGCGATAAAATCACGCAGGTGCGCTGGGGCCTCGCGGATTTTCGTTATCGCTTCCAGCGCGAGCCGGAAGCGATGTGGCTGCCGGAAACCGCGGTGAATGACGCGACTTTGCGCGTGCTGATCGATCACGGCTTGAAATTCGTGATTCTGTCGCCGCATCAGGCCCAGCGCGTGCGCCGTTTTGCGCTGGCCGAGGTGAAAAGCGACATGAAGGACAAAAAAGAAAAAATGCTCACCACCTTGCAAGCCGGCGAATGGAACAATATGGAAAACGGCGAGATCAATACGCGGCAGGCGTATCGCTGGTTTGATAAGGACGCCGAGGGCCAACCGCGGCTCGACCGTTATATCGATATCTTTTTCTACGACGGCGGCATTGCGCGTGGCGTCGGATTTGAGCATTTGTTGCGGGACGCCAAAAACTTTGCGCAACGGCTCGATCATTACCTTGGCCACAACGGTGACGGCCGGCCGGAGCTGGTTTCGATTGCGACCGACGGCGAAACCTACGGCCATCATGAGCGGCACAGTGAAATGGGCCTCGCGTACATGTTGCATGTTGAAGCGCCGGCGCGGAATATTCGCGTTACCAATTACGCCGAATTTCTCGCGGAGAATCCGCCGGCGTGGGAAGTGGAAATCAAAGCGGGGCCGGGCGGCGAAGGCACGGCGTGGAGTTGTGCGCACGGCGTTGGCCGCTGGTATCGCAACTGCGGCTGCCGCGGCGACGGCCCGCCGGAATGGGATCAAGAATGGCGCGGTCCGTTGCGGCAAGCCCTGGATAATTTGCGCGATGAGTTGGCGGCGATGACGCAGGAAAAAGGCGAACCGCTGCTCAAGGACGTTTGGGCGGCGCGCAACGATTACATCGGCGTGATTCTGCGCCGCACCCCCGAGAGCTTCGCCGAGTTTCTCGGCAAACATCAGAAGCGGCCGCTGTCGGAAGCGGAGCGGCTGCAGGTGATTCATCTGATGGAAATGCAGCGGCAAACCCAATTAATGTACACGAGCTGCGCGTGGTTTTTTACGGAAATTTCCGGTCTCGAAACCGTGCAGGTCATTCAATATGCGGCGCGCGCGATACATTTGGCGGAGTACATCAGCGGCGGCTATTCGCCGGAGCCGAAATTTCTCGCCGATTTGAAAAAGGCGCGCAGCAATCATCAGGATTATAAAACCGGCGAAGGGGTTTATAAAAAATTGGTGAAACCGGCGGTGGTGTCGTTTCTGCGGTTGGTGAATACGCATGCCATTCGCACGCTGTTTGCGGGCGCGCCGGCGCAGGAAAAGCTTTATCATTACACGCTCAACCGCACGGACTTGGCGGAGAAAAAACTCGAAGACACGACGCTGACCATCGGCCGCGCGGAAATCACTTCCGGCATTACCACCGAGAAACGCGCGTATGCGTTTGCGCTGGTGAATAGCGGCACTGGCGAAGGCGTGAAATCTTTTGTGCGGCGCGATGACGGTTCGTGGAATTACGCCGAAACCCGCGAGATGCTGCTGTCCGAGTTTCATCGTCTGGAAAACGAAATTATCGATGAATTGTTGAAACGCTGGGGCGGCGAGACGTTCGACATGCGCGACATGCTCGCCGAGGAGCGGCAGCAGGTGATCAATATTTTGCTCGGCGACCGGCTTTCCGCGGTTGGGACGTTTTATGCGCAGTTTTATGAGCAGCATCGCAGCTTGATGCAGGCGTTGCGCGGCCTCGGCGCCGCGCTGCCGGTCGAGCTTGCGGTGCCGGCGCGTTACACGCTCAGCCAGCAGCTCCGCACCGAAGTGGAGAAGCTGCGCCCCGACCTGTCATTGGAAGCGGCTTCAGCTAAAGCCGGAGTCACCGAGCCGGAGGCGTACAAACAGTGCTTGGAAATCGCGCGCGCCGCGCAGCGGCTCGGCTTGCAGCTCGAGAACACGCGCGCCACCCAGCTTTTTCAGGAGATGATTGAGGCGCGCTTGCAGCAATTGTTCCACGACGGCGGCGACAAAACCTGCAAGGAAATTTCCACGCTGGTCGATGTTGCGGATCGCTTGAAATTGCAACTGGACGAAGCCTCGATTCAGAATTACGTGTTTGCGATTTTGCAGCAGCGGGTGGACGCCATGATCGACCGCATTCTCGCGGCGGCGCAGATCGAGCATGAATACGAATGCGTGGCGAGTTTTCTAAGTCTCGCGTTTCGGTTCAATTTCAATATCAAAACCTACAAAGACCGCCTGAAGCCGGTGGAACAGGCGTGGAGTCAGGATCCGCGGTATTGGCCGTAAGACAAAAAGATAAATGGATAAAAACGAAAAACTGAAAAACCTTTGCTTTTCGGCGGATTTTCATTTATCTTTGATTGTCTATTCTTGTTATAGTTATTCAAACCTGTGCAGGAGATTTGTATGGCCGAGGTGATTGAAACTTTAACGCCTGTAACGCCGCCACGAGAGGTCCATTGGGACGCCGGCGATAAAGCCATTGCCCTCGAACAACGCACCGATGTGACTGTTGAGGAACTGGAAAGAATGGCGCTTCCTTATCCGGCTGAACTTTATAATGGAAAGGTGGTTTACAAAATGGCCAACCCAGTACATGGAATGATACAAACCAATATTGCCGGCGAACTCAAGTTTTACCTGCGGCAGAACCCCATCGGCTACGCCATGACTGAAACCAACTTCCGACTTTGGCCGGATCGTTCCGATCAGTCGCGTATTCCTGACGTCGCTTTTGTCAAGCAAGAACGCATGCCCAAAGATTGGTTTCGCTTTCCATTGATAGCCCCCGACCTGGCCGTCGAAATTATTTCTCCGGATGAGAAGTCCGAAGACATGCTCGGCAAAGTAGACGAATACCTTGATCGGGGCGCCCAAATGGTTTGGCTGGTCTTTCCTAAAAAACGGGAGGCATGGGTTTTTACCGCATCGAGCACGCTTCGCGTGCGCGACGTTTTGAAAGCCCCCGAACTTTTGCCGGGATTTGAATTGCCGATGAACAAAGTTTTTGAAGGCATTCCTGTTTCAAGCGAAGAATAAAAATTTCCAATCTCATGCCCACCCTGCGCCGCACGAAAATCGTTTGCACCATCGGCCCGGCTTCCGATGCGCCGGAAATGTTGGCGGCATTGCTGGATGCCGGGATGAACGTCGCGCGCTTGAATTTTTCGCACGGTACCCACGACGAGCATCAGGGCCGCATTCGCCGGCTCCGCGAGTTGGCGGCGCAAAAAAAGCTTCCACTTGCCATTTTACAAGACCTTAGCGGTCCGAAACTCCGCACCGGTTTGATGGCCGCACCGGTCGAGTTGAAATCCGGCGACACGTTGGTTTTGACCAATCGCGATGTGCCCGGCGATAGCCGCGAAGTTTCGGTGACGTATCGCGAGCTGCCGCTGCACGTGCAGATCGGCGAGACGATTTTGCTCGCCGACGGCACGCTGCAATTGCTGGTCACCGATAAAAATGCAACCGATCTCATCTGCCGCGTGATCGACGGCGGCATGCTCAGCTCGAAAAAAGGCATCAATCTGCCGCAGACCTCGCTGCCGATTCCGGCGCTGACGGAAAAGGATAAGGCGGATTTGGAATTTGGCTTGGAGGCGGGCGTGGATTACGTCGCACTTTCATTTGTGCGCCAGCCGCAAGATCTTCAGCTTGTAAGGGAAATGATGGCTGCGAAAAACCGTTTCGCGCCGATCATTGCGAAAATTGAAAAACACGAAGCGCTGCAAAATATCGACGCGCTCGTCGCCGCCGCGGATGGCATCATGATCGCGCGCGGCGATCTCGCGGTGGAGACGCCTCTGGAGCGCGTGCCGCTGGTGCAAAAAAGTTTGATCAAAAAATGCAATCGCGCCGGCAAACCGGTGATCACCGCGACGCAGATGCTCAAATCGATGGTGGAAGAGCCGCGGCCGACGCGGGCCGAAGCGAACGACGTGGCGAACGCTGTTTTTGACGGCACCGATGCGGTGATGCTCTCCGAAGAAACCGCCGCCGGAAAACATCCGATTGAAGCCGTGCAAGTGATGAATAAAATTTTGCAAACGACGGAGAGCGAGCTAAAACCGCGCGATTGGCTGCAAACGGAGATTCATCGCGGCAAGATTACTGTCGCCGCCGCAGTGAGTCATGCGGCGGTTAGTATCGCACAGGATTTGAACGTGGCCGCGATTCTGACGCCGACGCGTTCCGGCGCCACCGCAAGGATGGTGGCGCGTTATCGTCCGCGCGTGCCGATTGTGGCCGTGTGTCACCGCGCCGAAACCTATCGCGCGTTGTCGCTGGTTTGGGGTGTGCATCCGATTGCGTTGCATGAAGACGTGAGTGATTCGGACGCGTTGATCGCGCGCTGCAAAACCGAGGCGCTGCAGCACGGCTTCGTTGCCGCCGGCGACACGGTGCTCATCACCGCCGGCCTGCCGCCGAGCGCGCAGAGCACGACGAATTTGATTAAGGTGGAAGTCGCCTAGCGCATCGTGCAGGACGCAGAGCGGCTTTTTCAAAACCGATTTTAACAACTGAACCATTTTGGTTGACGGTAATAGCGTAGCTGCCATGCGTTTTGCGCCGTACGCCATACTTCAAAGAGGAGAATTTATGCCATCTATTATTGAAATTCACGCCCGCGAAATTCTTGATTCGCGCGGCAACCCCACGGTGGAAGTCGACGTGGTGCTGGAAAACAATATTGTCGGGCGCGCGGCGGTGCCGAGCGGCGCTTCGACCGGTGAACATGAAGCGCTGGAGTTGCGCGATAAAGATGCGAAGCGTTACCTCGGCAAAGGCGTGTTGAATGCGGTTAAAAATGTAAATGAAATTATTGCGCCGGAAATCGTCGGGATGGAAGCGCGCGAGCAGGTCGCGATCGATCAAACCATGCTTGCAATGGACGGCACCGACACCAAAAGCAAGCTCGGCGCGAATGCGATTCTCGCGGTATCGCTGGCGACGTGCAAAGCCGCGGCGCAGGCGAGCCATCTGCCGTTGTTCCAATACTTGGGCGGCGTCAGCGCCCGCACGCTGCCGGTGCCGATGATGAACATCATCAACGGCGGCGCGCACGCGGACAACAATGTCGATTTGCAGGAATTTATGGTGATGCCGGTCGGTGCGAAATCGTTTGCCGAGGGCCTGCGCATGGGCGCGGAAATTTTTCATAATTTGAAAGGCGTGTTGAAGAAAAAGAATTACAACACTGCGGTCGGCGACGAAGGCGGTTTCGCGCCGGATTTGAAATCGAATGAAGAAGCGCTGCAAGTGATCATGCAAGCCATCGAAGCCGCGGGCTATAAAGCCGGCGATGAGGTAATGATCGCGCTTGATCCGGCTTCAAGCGAGTTTTACAACAAGCAAACAAAAAAGTACGATTTGAAATCCGAGAGCCGCAGCTTAAGCTCGGAGGAAATGATCGCGTATTACGCGAATCTGAAGAGCAAGTATCCGATCATCTCGATTGAAGACGGTTTGGCCGAAGATGATTGGGACGGCTGGAAAAAATTCACGGAGTTGCATGGCCACGCGTTGCAGCTTGTCGGCGACGATTTGTTTGTGACGAATACGAAACGCTTGCAACAAGGCATCAAAAAAGGCGTCGGCAATTCGATTCTCGTGAAAGTGAATCAGATCGGCTCGCTCACCGAAACGCTGGCGGCCATCGACATGGCGCATCGCGCCGGCTACACCGCGGTGATCTCGCACCGCTCCGGCGAAACCGAAGACACGACGATTGCCGACATCGCGGTGGCCACCAACGCCGGCCAGATCAAAACCGGCAGCGCCTCGCGCACCGACCGCATCTGCAAGTACAACCAACTGC
>CAZVZZ010000048.1:6265-15150 GCA_964631505.1 uncultured Cytophagia bacterium | reverse complement strand
TCATGTGCTCGCAATGCCGCAATGCGGGAAACCGGCGCGCTTACTCATCGTTATCCAACGATTGGGGCCGCGGCCCGGCGAGGCTCAGATCACCGTTGAGCACGTTGAATAATTGCGGCCACGCTTCAAGGCCGGAGCGCCGCAAAAATCTGCCGATGGGCGTGAGCCGGCGCTCCCCGGCAACGGCCATAAAATGGCCGCCGTTTTGTACGGCGACCGTCGCGCGAAATTGCCAAATCCGCAACGTTTGGCCGCCGCGACTGAAAAACCGCCGGCGATAAAACACCGGGCCGGGCGAAGAGATTTTCACCAGCACCGTGATCAATAGTAAAACCGGCGCGCTGGCGAGCAACAACAAACTCGCGGCGATAACATCAAACAAACGCTGCTGTTCGGGTTTCATAATGTGATCCCTTGGACGTTGAAGTCGTTTGCGGTTGACGAAGGTTTTGCGCCACCACCTGTTTCACGGCGGCAATCACGCGCTCCACTTCGTGATCGGTCATGGCCGGATACAACGGCAACGAAATCACGCGCTCAAACTGGCGCTCGGCTTCCGGAAAATCGCCCGGGCAGAGGCCGTAGGTTTTGTGATAATACGGCATCAAGTGCAACGGAATAAAATGCACGGAGCAATTGACGCCCTGCTCGCGCATCGCATCAAAAAAATGGCTGCGGTTGATCGCCAGCTTCTCCAGATTCAAACGCAACACGTACAAATGCCAACCATGTCGCACGTTGGCGCGCGCCGTCGGAATTTCCAGCTCCGGCATATTGCCGAAAGCCGCATTGAAGCGCGCGGCAATTTCCGCGCGACGCTGCCACATCTTGTCCAGCTTCGCCAGTTGCGCCAGGCCGACCGCCGCCGCCAGGTCGGTCAAATTGTATTTATAACCCTGCTCCAAAACTTCATAGTACCACGAGCCCGCGGAGGTGTAGCGCTTCCAGGCATCACGGCTGAGGCCGTGCAAACACAGGCGGCGCATGTGCGCGGCCAAATCGGGATCGCTGCAGGTGATCATACCGCCTTCCGCGGTGGTTAAATTTTTCGTTGCATAAAAACTGAAGCACGTCGCATCGCTGATCGTGCCGATTTTGCCGACGCCGAGCGCGGGGTGCGCGGCGCCGTTTTTCGGCGCGAAAATTTCCGACTCCGTTGCGTGCGCGGCGTCTTCCATCACTTTCAAATTGTGCGCGCGCGCCAACGCCATCACCGCCGCCATCTCCACCGGATGCCCGGCAAAGTGCACCGGCACAATCGCGCGGGTGCGTTCGGTCAGCGCCGCTTTCAGCAAATCCGGATTCATGTTCAACGTTTTCGGATCGATATCGACAAACACCGGCCGGCCGCCGAGATATTGAATCGCTTCGCAGGTCGCGACAAACGTGTACGGCGTGGTAATCACTTCATCGCCGGGGCCGATGCCCAGCGCGGCCAGCGCGAGGTGCATGCCGGCGGTGCAAGAGTTGCACGCCACTGCATGCGGCGCGCCGATGTATTCGGCAAACTTTTTTTCAAACTCCATGGCCCGCTGTCCGGTGGTCAGCCAACCGGAACGCAGACATTCGGTCACCGCGGTGATTTCACTCTCGTCAATCAGCGGACGGTGAAAAGGGATCATGTCCTTCATAACTCCAAAGCTCCTAAGGTTTCAGTAATTGGTTTCACTTGGTCTCCGCGCCGAGGCGTAGCCGCTCTCTCGCAAACGCGAGGATGCTACGCCTTCGACTTACAGGCCTAACTCCCTACGGGCGTCGCCCTACAGGTGTAACCTGCACGCCAAGGCGCCTACATCCACATTGGGCAGATTTGCACAACCGGGCAGTGGTCATCGGCAAAAAAAAGGCGTCATCTCAATTCTTGCCAAGCAAAACCTGAGATCACGCCTTCGACTTGCAAGTCCAAACACCCTCCGGGTGTAACCCTACGGGTATAACTGGCACGCCAAGGTTACTGCGGTTACGCAGCCCAATGCACATGACAACATTAAATTTTAAATACCACGAAAGAACAAATTCGCAATTTTTTAACTACAATACAAATCACCATCATTCAAGCCGCGACATTCCAGATCAGATCGCCGGCCGCAGTTTCGCGAGATCACCAAATGCCGCGGGGTGGCGGCGGCGCAAGCCGGCAGCGGCCAGCACGGTTAAGAAAATGATCTGCACGTCATTCACGATGCTGCGATGCTGCAAGTATTCCAGGCTCAGCGTCAGCTTGCGCGGCAGCACAATCTGCTCGTACGCCTGCAACGGATTGGGAAATTGCTTCAAAAAATTTTCTTCATCAGCCAACTGCAACGACACCGGATCGGTAATGCCGGGGCGCGCGCTCAAAACCTTTTCAAAGCCGTTTTGATAAACGTGCTGGTAAGCCGGCACCTCCGGACGCGGACCGACAAGACTCATATCGCCGATAACGACGTTGAGCAACTGCGGCAGCTCGTCGAGCTTGGTGCGGCGCAAAATCCTGCCGATCGGGGTGATGCGGCGATCACCGGCAACCGTCACGCTGGGCCCGCCGTTTTGCACGGCAATCATCGAACGAAACTTAAAAATCTGAAACGTCTTGCCGCCGCGCCCAAGACGCGTCTGACGGAAGAAAACCGGGCCGGGTGAGGAGAGCTTTACCAACACGGCCACCAGCAACAAAATCGGCAGGCTAATCATCAACAACACGCTGGCGACGATCAAGTCAAACATACGCTGCATAATTGCATTCATAATTCACTCCTTTGATTCAATAATTTTACCGCAACATTGTCCCTAAAAAACAGAAGGCGCGGCATCAGACACGACTCCCGAACCTGAGCGTGTCAATGCCGCGCCTTCTACTTACAAGTCTAAATCTCGATCAATTTAACTTGCCCGTCAAGGCGCCCACACCTTACATCATGGGCTTTACTGCTTTAAAAATTTTTACTTGCGGCGCCTTGGAAATGTTCAATTGACCATTTCCAATACGCCGCAACCCGGCGTCCCAGTCACGTGCTTGCCACCAATAAAAAAGGCGTCATAGCAAAATTTGATCACCAAACTTTGATATCACGCCTTCGACTTACAAGCCTAACTACCTGCACGCCAAGGTTGTCACTTCCTGATGCCAAAAACTTCAGCGTTTCAGACATCACCAATATATGAAAAAAAGAGCGCGAAAGCAAGAAAAAAAATCACCGTTTGCAAAATTTTTCGACGATACTATCGAAGCAACAACATTTTCTTAATTTGGTAATTTCGGTCTGTTGCCAATCGATAAAAGTACAGGCCCGCCGGCACGCTACGGCCGGCGGCATCGCGGCCGTTCCAGGAAACCTTGTAAAATCCAGCTTTCTCTTTTGCATTCACCAGCACCGCCACCCGCCGTCCTAACACCGTGAAAATCTCCAACTCAACGTGTGAGTCTTTAAATAAATCATAATTTATGTCGGTTTTCGATTTGGCATAAAACGGATTGGGGGCATTTTGCTGTAGCTCAAATTCCAGCGGCGCCGCGCCGAGAACGCCGCCTTCATCCATGTTATCGTCATTCTCATCCAGCGAATCGGCGCCGGCCGTCACCTTCAAGCCGCCACTGGCATTGAAGTGTACCGAATCCGCGCCGATGCGGACGCCGATCCAACTGCCGTATCTAAAGAGCTGCGCGTTATCGGCTTTCACATTGGGTGAAGTTCGCGATTGGCCCGCCTCCGCGGTCTGCATCACGTGCATGAAAAAATGCTCGTTGGCGGGCTGACTCGGAACGACTTCGAGGCGGTCGGCGTTCATCGTCTCCGTGGCTTGTTGCGGCAACAATCTTTTGATCCACAGTGCGCCGCTGCCGTTATTGATCAGTGTCACACCCTGGTCGTACGATTGCGGCGCCGCCGCCGGATCGATGACCCAGCTCTTTTTCGTATTCGCCGCTTTTGTCACCACACGATCAAAAATAACAAACTTGTTTGGTTTCAAATAGACGATTTGCCGCGTGAACTTTTCCAGCTTGTTGTTGTCATAGGCATTCGTCGCATCGCCCATCATGTAATCGTATTTATCGTTGCTTTCGAATTTGAGAATGCCGGGACCGACGTCGAAAATAGTACCAGGGCCGTAGGCCTGAACACCAAGCGCGAGCGTGGGAAACACGTCTTGACTGATCAACCGTTGGCCCTGGTTGTCGATTTTAATGGTATTGTCAAATCCTTCAATCAACTTGCCCTTGCGCTCCAGCGTAAAAGAATTTTGCGCGTAAGGATCGAGGTGGCTCCAGTGATACCGCTGGCAGATGAACAGCGCCGCGAGATCATCCGGGCTGGAAAACGCCGAGCGCATGAACACCCAGCCGAGTTTTTGAAAATGGCGCGTGCGCGCGAAACCGATATTCCACGGCGGCCGCGGATTCGGCCACTTGTCTTCGAACAGCAGTTGGTCGATCGTGTCCCACGAACCGGCCGGGCCGCTGTGAAAATATTGCCGCTTGGCCACGCCCAGCCAGGCCCCCAGCTCGCCCAAGCGCTGCTGCTCCGGATCGCTGGAAAAACGCCGGCGCGAATAAAACCGCCGCGGAAAAATCCACGGCGCGCGATCCCATTCGCCGGTGGCGCCGCCAATCTCGTAATACTGATCGCCGTTCGGGCGGATCATGTGATTCTGAAACTCGATTGCATATTTCATCACACCGGTGCTGAACAGCGAATTTTCGATCAGCGCATTCGTCGCGGTGTAATGCGCAAACAGCAGCGGCGCAATATTGACGAGCACGTTATTGTCGCGGTTGTCGGGCGCGCCGGCGATGATGTGAACCGCCGTGATACGCGACATGCCGCCGTGCCAGCCGCCGTCTCCGCCTTGCTCGTTCAGTGCCGGCAAAATTTTTCCGACCCAGTGGCGATCCAAATCATCGAGCAGCGCTTTCGCCTGCGTATTCATTGAAGCATAAGCAGCATCGCCAACTCGTGACGGCTCGTACAGCGCGAGACCGGCCATCACATACATATAATTGTGAATTTCACTCGAAATAAAAAACCGTTCTTTACCGGTAATTTGATTTTTTAAATAATTCGCATGCCGCAATATTCCCTGCTGCAGCTCAGCGGCGCTGCTCGCCGGGAGCGCGGGCGCGCCGCTTTGCAGCGTTTCGCCCATGAGCCAGTCATACGCCACCGCGCCGTAGATGACGATGTAACGCGAATTATCCGCTCCGGTCGCAGACTTGACCAGTGCCAGCAATTTTTCCCGCGCATCATGGTAATACTCGTCGCTCGTGTGGTCCGGGCTGTAATCGTCCGGGTTGGAACTGCCGGGCAAATCATCGGGAAAATTCCACGCCGCGCGATTGGCCACGGCTTTGCCGGCGATGATCGGCTCTAAAATGCGCCGGCCATAATCACCCCAGCCGCGATGACCGAACATTTCATCCGCCGAATAAGCGCCGCCGTGATGCTCGCTCGTGCTATACGCAAATTCATATTTGGACTGATCGTTGTTCAAATCGAGCGGTTGCAGCGCCGCGCCGTGCGCAATGCGCCACGCAAAGCTGCCGAAATTTTTATGATCCCAATCCCACTGGCCTTTCATCCACAGCCGCGGATGCGATGGCACCACCAACGCCGCCGTCGAAGTTTTGCCGGCGCGAATCTGCTCTTCAATCGTATCGCTCCGCCCAGCCGTTGCCAGCGTCGCCGCCAGCACAAAAACTGCAAAACGTTTGAACATCGAACATCTCCTTACTATCCACGCAATAGTTCGAGATCAGTTCCGACATCGGATTTCGGACTTCAGACCTCGGACCGTCACTTCAAATACAACATGCTCCGCGTTGCAGAAAAACCGTTTGTCCGCAGCCGGTAAAAATAAACGCCGCTCGTCACCGGCAACTCCGCTTCATCCTTCGCGTTCCACACAACGGTTTTCCAACCGGCGGCTTGCTGGCCCTGCACCAAAATTTTCACGCGCTGGCCGGCAACATTGAAGATCGCCAGCTCCACCACCGCCTCAACCGGCAGTCCGAAGCTGATTTCAGTTCCCGTATTAAACGGCGGCCGGCCGTAAGGATTCGGATAATTCTGCCGCAGCTCAAAGGCCGCCGGAATCGCCGCGGCGCCGGTTTCATCAGATTCGAAGGCGCCGAGATCGGGCGCCGCGCCTTTGAACGGCATTCCCAAATTCACGCCGGCGTCGATGGCCGGACTGTCTTTCAGCAAGCGGAAATCATTTTTCGCCGGATCAACGAACAACGGATCACCGGCCAGCGGCTTGCTGTCCCGCGCATTGTTGAGGCTGATCGCTGCGGGGTGATACAAATTGCGCTCGACCACGACGCCGGGCGCATTGGGCGCATTGTCGAGGTGGCGCGCGCCGTTTTTAACGGCAATAATGTTATTTTTGATCGTGAGGTTTTTCGCCTGTCGATACAAAATTTGAATGCCGTTGCTGCCGTTGCCATAAACCGTATTGTGATAAATTTGAATGTTTTTCACCTCGCTCCAGCCGCCGATCAGAATGCCGTACATCGGATTATTGAAAACGACGTTGTAGCGCACGATCACGCTGTCAATCTGCGCCGGGCCGCCGTCCGCGCCCGCGCCGACGATGATGCCGGAGCGCTGCCGCGAAGCCGAAACAAAATTATTTTCGATGATGAAATTTTTAATCTGCCGGATCGAGCCGGGCGCATCGCCGGAGCGCCACTCATCGTAAAGATGAATGCCGAATCCGGTGGCGCCGGAAATCACGTTGCCGCGAATAACGGTATATTGGCCGCGCGTGGCATAAATGCCGTGGCCGAGCGTGCCGGTGGTGTTGCCGGAAAGATTGATGACATTGCCTTCCACCAAATTATGATCGCCGGTGATGCCGATCGCCTCATAACCGAAAACGCCGCTGAAGCGATTGCCAATGAATTCCACGTGATCCGTGGGGCCGGACCAATCGACATTGTACATCGACTTGCCGTTTTGAAACTCGAGGCCGATGACGCGAACGTAACTCGCGTCGACGATCATACCGCGGCTGCCGTTGGTGAAAACCGGCTGCTCGCCGGGATAAGCGGCAATCGTGACGTACTTGCCGTTCTTGCCGCCCATGCCGTAATTCCGCTGAATCCAGATTTCGCCTTCGGCGTAAGTGCCGCCGCGCACAAAAATCGTGTCGCCGGGCTGGACTTTGCGCATGGCGTTGCTGATCGTCGCCCACGGCGACCGCGCCGCGCCGTCGTTGGCGTCGTTGCCGTTCGTCGCCACATAGTGACGTCCGGCAAAAACCGGCGACAAGCCCAATGCCAGTAACAATAACAGAAGCGTCATCATCCCAACCGCAACGAGCCACGCACGCTTCAAGTCGTTCTCGACGTTTAATTTAAAATCATGCATGTGTACCTTGCAAAAACTAAAACCGTCCGGACGCTGGAGCCTGTAAGTTTTAAATATTCTCGCACAAAAGCGTCCGGACGGTGACTTTTTACGAGAATCTCATGCATAGGTTATACAAATTATCGCAACATGTATACCGTGGCGCAACATTTATGTTGCGCGCTGCGATCTTACAAAACTCATATTTCATGTATTTTGCATGTTCACAGCCCGCGCAACATAAATGTTGCGCCACACTCATCACGCGCCAACCACCGCCGCCTGAAATTGCGCCGGTGCATTTTTAAACACGGCTTGCTCTTTCACCTCAGCCGACTTCACCGCGCGTTTGCCGCTCGCCACTTTTTCATACAGTGCATCCATCTTTTTATAAATCACGCGCCAGTCATACAGGCGTTCCACGACTTGACGGGCGTTGGCGCCCATTTGGCGGAGGCGCGCCGGGTTTTTGAGCAATTGCAAAACGTGCGCGGCAAATTCCTGCGGCGCGTCGGAAATAATAAGATCCTTGCCGGATTCCACTTTGATGCCTTCGGCGCCAACCGAGGATGAAACGATGGCCTTGCCCATCGCCATGGCGTTGATCACTTTGATTTTCGTGCCGCTGCCGCAGCGCATCGGCGCGATGAAAATGCTCGCGCGCTGCATGTACGGGCGCACGTCATCGACGTACCCGGCAATGAAAATATTTTGCGGATACCGTCTTTGATATTGCTGTAACGTCGGCGAGGGCGAATCGCCGACGATCGTGACTTTGATCTGCGGCCGCTGGACGTAAATTTTTGGAAAAATCTCTTCGAGAAAATAATCCACCGCATCGCGATTATACGGGCTGCCCATGCCGCCGGTCCACACCAGCGAATCCGGCTCCGGCTGGTCATCGCTGACGCCAAAAAATTCCGCGTCGACGCCGTTGGGAATTTCTTCGATGTTATTGTCCAACTGGCAAGTCTCGCGCAAAATTTCCGCGTCGGTTTCTGAGACGGTGATGAGCTGCGTAAACCGGCGACACACCTCCCGTTCGAGGCGGCGCATCTTGCGCTGTTGCAAATTGAGATACGTTCGCGCCGCAAAACTCTTTTGCACCTGGGCCAAACGCTCGAGGCGCAAGGATTCAACGTTGTGATTCACCAGCACGCTCGGCGTATCGCCGATGCACTCGAGATACGGCGCGAGATGCAGCAAATCAAAGTGCACGAGATCGATGCGGTTTTCCTGCAGGATTTGGCGGATGCGCTGCACGGCCTCGCGGCGAAAATAGCGCTGCACGGTAAACGGTTGCACGGAAAATAAATTGGCGAACAGGCCGAGGCCGTAATTCACGCGTTGCGCACGGCCGGGAATCGGAAGCAGATCGACACGGGCGCAAAGCGATTCGAGATGAGCCTGGTGTTTCAGCTCTTCGGCGGATTGCCAGAAGCCGAGAAAGAAAATTTTATGTTGTTCGGCCAGATGTTTGAGAACGCTGTACGTCCGCAAATGATGGCCGTGATCCGGCGGATAAGGATTTTCGGTGGAGAGAAATAAAATATTCAT
>CAZVZZ010000048.1:0-6165 GCA_964631505.1 uncultured Cytophagia bacterium | reverse complement strand
GATGGCCGTGATCCGGCGGATAAGGATTTTCGGTGGAGAGAAATAAAATATTCATCGTTAGGTCTCCTGCACGCCGTAAATCAAATGATAGGCGCGGTTGTAATTTTTCTCGCCGACAAAACTTTTAACCGCACGCTTGATTTTGCGCGAAGCGGCGTCACGGTTGATGAACTCCGGACTGGATTGCGCGATGCTCATGAAGGTCGCGAGATTGTACTGGCTGTTCACGCAAATGCGCGGCAGCGCGAAGGCTGGACTGTGCGCGTTGGCATACGCGATCTCCGAAGTGCAACCGCCGCAGTAACCATAATCCCGGGCAACTTTCGCAAATTCTTTGTGGCAACTGCCGTGCGGCAGCGAGATAAAGCGCACCGGCGTTTCCAGCGCTTTTTCGATTTCACGTTTCGATTCGCGCAGCTCATAGATCAGTTGGCCGGTCGAAGCCTGCCCGAGCAGCGAATGCGTCATCGTGTGCGATTGGATGTCAATGCCATTGCCCGCCATGGTTTCCATCTGTTCCCACGTCAGATACAACGGTTCGCCGACGCGGTTGACGACGACGAAGATCGTGGCGGTCAAATTCAGCCGCTGCAAAATCGGAAAGGCATGAAAATAATTTCCGCTAAAGCCGTCATCAAACGTAATCACCACCGGCTTCTCGCCGGGCCGCAGGGCGCGCATGCCGGATTGAAGCGCCAACAACTCATTCAGCGAGATCGCGCTGAAACCGTTGTCGACCAGCCATTCCATTTGCGTTTCGAATTGCTCGATCGTCACAATGAACGTGCGCTGGGTTTTGAGCGCAATTTGCTCGACGCGCTCCGGCTTCGCGACTTCGTGGTACATCAAAACCGGAATGCTCCATTCTGCCGCAGACTTAATTGCTCCGGCACGTAGCGTCAAAAGCTCCTTAGTGGATGACGCCATTGGATTTGGGCTCAACAAGCTGATCATAAAGTTCGACGTATTTCTTGCCCATCGTTTCCGCGGAGAACGCTTGCACATCTTTAAAAGCGTTGTCCGCAAAACGCCGGGCGTTGGTTTCATTCTTTAATAAAGCTGCCAATGCTTCCGATAAAGCCGGTGCTTGATTGGGTGGCACAATCAAGCCATTTTCTTGATTTTGAATCACGCGCGGAATCGAGCCCACCGCGGTGGCGACGATGGTTTTCTTCGCCGCCATTGCTTCGAGCAGCGCCATCGGTAAGCCTTCGGTGAGCGACGGCAGCACAAAAATATCCATCACGCTGAGCGCTTTGGGAATGTCCGAGCAGACGCCGGCGAAAATCACGTTTTTTTGCAATCCCATTTGGGCCACTTGTTGCGTGAGCTTCTCGCGCTCCGGGCCGTCGCCAACGAGCAGGAAGCAGAGATTGGGAAATTCGGCAATCAGCAATTTTGCCGCTGCCAAAAAAACGGCGTGACCTTTTTCTTCAGACAAACGGCCAACCGCGCCGATCACCCGCGCGCCAGGTGGAATACCGAAATCTTTTCGCGCTTGCGGAATATTTTGAACCTTCGCAAAACGTTGCTGATCAATGCCGTTTTCAATGGTCACCACGCGGGCCGGCTTCATGCCGTCGCGCACGACTTGCGCGCGCATTTCGTCGGAGATCGCGACGATGCCGTGAAAGGAGCGCAGCAACGCCTTGTCAAATGCCATGTAAAATTTGGCGCTGCTGGCGCGATTGCTTTCAATGAGCCACGGATGAATGGTGGCGACGCGCTTGCAGCCCGAATTGAGCGTCGCCAACAGCGCGTAGAAATCGGCTTTATAGCCGTGTGCGTGAATGATGTCAATATCGTTTTCGACCATGTACTGCCGCACCGCCGCCGTGGTTTGCATGGAGAAACGGCCGTCACAGGGAAAAACTGCACTGGCCACGCCGTTTTTTTGGGCAACGGCGGCCAGCTCGGTGTGAGGATTGTGGCTGTTTTCCAACACGCCGATGATCGGCTCATACGGCGAGCCGACGATGGCTTTGGCAACTTCCATGATGACGTTTTCGGCGCCGAAAAAACCGACGCTGCTGCGCAACTGTAAAACTTTTTTGGCCATGCTCAAAATCCGCAACGATGAAAAATTCTCTTTTTATTTCGACGGCAAACTGGCGACGGAATATTCCGCCCGCGGATGAAAAGGCAATACGGGCTTGTTTGCCGCTTCGCGCCATTTATTTCTAAACTTGAAGAAACCGTACAGGAAACCGACGCCGTAACTGATGTGCAACACCGGGAAGGCGGCGAGCAAAATCGGGAACGAGCAATGCGGCGCGGTGCGCCACAGCTTGGTCGCGCAGGTGAGCGCGGAAAGCGCGTACAACGAGTTCACGGCGGCCAGCAGCAAGCGCGCCAGCGGCGAAAAAAAGCCGGCGCCAGTGAGAAACAAAAGCGTGAAAACAAACAGCGGCGGAATGAATTGCCGGAGCTGCATCACCGCAGCATGCCGCTGCAAAACGCGAATTTTCCACAGCCCGTAATTGAAATATTGTTGCCAGAGCCGTTTCAAATCCGTGCGCGGAAAATAACGCGCCTTGATTTGCGGCGATAAATATATTTTGCCGCCCTTTTTTATCAGCCGGTAATTAAATTCATCATCTTCGCAACGAATGAATTCTTCATCGAAAATGCCGATGCGGTCAAAGACGCTTCTTTTATAAGCGCCGAAGGCCAGCGTGTCGACGTAACCTTCATAGCCGGACAGGCGAAAACGCGCATTGCCGACGCCGAAACGCGACGACATCGCCAGCGCGATGGCGCTGCCGCTTTCCGTGTCGTGCGTGCTCATGATCGCGCCGCCGGCGCAATCCGCCTGCGTGTAGGCCAGCACTTCCACACATTTCGTAAGGTAATCCGGCGCGATGGTGGCATGGCCGTCAACGCGAACGATGATTTCGCCTTTGGCGCGCTGCAATGCCAGATTGAGCGAAACCGGAATGAACCGGCGCGCATTGCTGAGCAAAATCAAATTGTCGTATTTCTTCTGGAAAACCTGAATAAGCTCTTTGGTCCGGTCCGTGGAGGCGCCGTCGACGATGATCACCTCGAAAGAACGCCGGCCGTAATCCTGCTCCATAATCGAATCCAGGCAGCGCGCGATGAATTTTTCTTCGTTGCGCACCGGAACGATAACCGTGACAAATGGTTTCATGATTCACTCGTAAAATATTTCCATCTGTTGATGTGTTGCACTCCAGAGCGCATTTAGACCGTGTAACCCGCAGGCTCCCGTTGCCACAACGGCGCGGGAACGAAGGTTTCGGCTTGCCGCCATTTTTTGCGGAACTTGAGCAGGCCGACTAAAAAGCCCGAACCGTAGCTAATGTGCAGAATCGGGAACGCCGTCAGCAAAACCGGAAAGGCGCAATTTTCATTGCTCGCCCACAACGACAACGCGCAGCTCGACGCCGTGACCGCGTATAATGCCAGCATGCCGGCCAGGGCCACGCGAACCGGAAAAGCAAATATGGAAAATACCGCCAACAACGAAAGCGCCAAAACAAACAACGGCGGAACGAACTGCCGCGGCTGCATGACGGAGGAATGCTTTTGCAGGACGCGGATTTTCCACATGCCGTATTCATAATATTGCCGCCAAAGTTTTTTCAAATTCGTGCGCGGAAAATAGCACGAGGAAATTTTCGGCGTCATAAAAATTTTGCCGCCGTTTTTGATCAGGCGGTAATTGAATTCGTCGTCCTGGCAGCGCACCAGCTCTTCATCGAAGAAACCGATGCGCTCGAAGACGCTGCGTTTATAAGCGCCGAAGGCGAGCGTATCGACGTAACCTTGGTAGCCGTCGGCGACGCGGAAGCGCGAGTTGCCGACGCCGAATTTGGAGGACATCGCCAGCGCGATGGCGCGGCCGCCGGCGTCTTCGCTGATGCTGTTGATCGGACCGCCGACGCAATCCGCTTTCGTGGCTTCCAGCATCTCCACGCAGCGGGTGATATAATCCGGCGCGATGGTGGCGTGGCCGTCGACGCGAATGATGATTTCGCCTTTGGCGCGCTGCAGGCCGAGATTGAGCGCGGTCGGCACGATGCGCCGCGGATTGTCGAGCAGGTGCAAATTGCCGTGCGCGCGCTGCAAGCCGCGAATAATCTCACCCGTCTTATCCGTGGAGAGACCGTCCACGACGATGACTTCAAAATTTTGATTCCCGTAATCCTGATGCAGAATCGATTCCAGGCAACGCGAAATGAATTTCTCTTCGTTGCGCTCCGGAACAATGACCGTGACAAAAGGTTTCATATTTTTAACCTCAACACCTACACAGTTTTCAACATGCGACCAGCGCACAATTAACGTGATTGATAAACAGCTCTCTGAGCGCGGGGAGCCGGCCCAGAAAGTCCAAGCCTTTGATGCATTCGTATTTCTTGTGATGAATTTTCATGCCGCATTGCGAAACGAGGCGCTCGAATTTCGCCACACTCATTTTCGCCAGCCCGCCCTCGACGTCTTCATACTTCGTGGCGCCGTCGCGGCGAAAACGATTGCGCACGTTCATCACCGTCGCTTCCGCAAACAGGAGATTGATCCACGGCACTTTCGTCATGAATTGCATGTGGCTGCCGTAAGGCGCATACCACGGCGGGCCAAAGGTGACGAGCAGCTTGCCGGCCGGATTCAGCGCGGCTTTCATGATTTCCAAAATTCTCTCCGGCTCGACAAAATGCTCCATGCTGTTTTGTGAAACAACGACATCGAAGCTGCCAAGCCAACGCGCGTCGAGCTTGTCGGCAAATTCCACACGGCCGTGCAGGCCGTGTTGCACGGCAAGTTCGCGGCCACGCTGCAAAAATTTTTGATTGATGTCCAAACCCACGACGTATTTTGCGCCGGATTTGGCCATGGCCACGGTTTGTTGGCCGTAGCCGCAGCCAAAATCGAGAACGCGTTTGCCCGCAATCTCGCGCTCAAAATTGTTGAAGGCGCGCCGCAACAATTCCAGCGCGCTGTCGACGGTCTCTTCGGGGCACGAGAGGCGGCCGTTTTGTTTTCCGGGTTCATGCGAGATCGCCAGCAAAAGTTTTTCAGCCAGTGACATAAGCTCATCTTCCTTTCTCACGCCGCTTGCCGCGGAATCAGTTCAATGACGATGGTGCGCGCATAAGCGTTGAGAAACGGCAACGCCTTGAACAGGTGCACATCGAGCTTGCCCAAGCGCCGGCGCGCGGCTTCGGATTTAAAAACGCGGTCCAACCGCGAGAAGAGATGAAACGGCGTGACCTTCACTTCAAAGCGCGAACGGAAAACGTTCAGATCGGCATGAGTGATTTTCTTCTTCCAGTTCTCGGGTTCTTCATCGTCGAGCGGCACCGGCACGCGCAAGCGCAGTCTTTCGATCCAATTGGCCGTGCGAAACGGCTCCATGAAAACGAGTTTGCCGCCGGGCTTGATGGCGCGGTGCAGCAGATCAACGACGCGGCTCTTATCGTCCAGATGGTGCAGAATATCGCAGCCGACGATATAATCGAAAGCGTGCGGCGGATAATCCATATCGTAAAACGACAAGGCGCGAAAATTCGTTTGGCCGGCAACGTGGTTCAAGCGCGCGTATTCGTTCGCGGTTTTAATGCCGCGCGGAGAAATATCGAACGCTTCCACTTGCGCGCCGCGCTTGGCGAGAATCACGGCGAAACGGCCCGTGCCGCAGCCGGCATCGAGCACGCGCTTGCCGCGCAGATTGCCGAGGCTTTTCACGAGATAAACATAAGCGTGCAGCGGCTCTTCGATCTGTTCAAACTTTTGCCAGTGTATTGGCGCGATGATCTCGGCTTTGTGCATCTCTTCGTCGTAAAGCACCTCGTGCCGTTGGATCTGCGCGATTTCTTCCGCCGACCCGATAGGCCGGGTCATGGTCAATGCTTCCGTCATTGGATTAGAGCTCCTCTCGTTTACAGTATGGCGCTCGAGCCATAAGGTTGTAAAATAAGTTTTGGGTTATGGGTTAATATTTCTGCAACTGTTCACCGTCCGGACGCTTTTGTGCGAGAATGACGGCATTCTTTACAACGAGCTTACTCGAATCACGCAGCGTCCGGACGGTTACCTGAACTGTTACATATTTCTTATATCGACAACAGCTTTAATGCCTTCCATTCCCGTTCCAGCGTTGCATTTCCTGATAATACGACTCGCCCCAAAAGCGCCGGATCA
>CAZVZZ010000047.1:0-15185 GCA_964631505.1 uncultured Cytophagia bacterium | reverse complement strand
CGATTACTACAACATAAGGAAATATGGATGGTGTTTCAACTCTTAATTCGCATTAAATGCTTGGCAACAGATTGATACTGGCCATAAGAGTGGCAATTCCGCTTTGATCTGGTGAGGAAACAGCGAGCTTCTGAAGTACGAACAGGAGATGGTGCTTCAAGTTCAGGTATATGATCGCAGCCGCGATATCTGGCCATTGATCTCCAATGACGTGCCCTCACCAATCCCCGGGCACGGGATTAAGTTTACTGATTATGTGCTAGGCGGTGATATCGGTGATTTCAATGATCGCTGGAAGTGGATCAAAGAGAGTATGTTGCCCGCCTGGGTGTCGCTTGAACAAAATGAGCCAGAAAAAGTAAGAGCCCTTTTGCTTGCGCTGACTTGAATGTATTGCCTTATCATCAATGAGTTCAGTATCGACCTCGATTCTCACGACCGAAATCCTTATTTGCGATCGCGACCAACCCTTTTGCGAAGCATTGCGAAACTTTCTGCTCGCCGCTGGTTACGCGCATGTGGAAATCGTCGCCACGGCGCGCGAAGCCCTAGATAAATTTCGTTGCCAACCTTATGGGCATATCTTTATCGGCATGGCCCGACCATTTTCACGCGCACAACGGCTGGCGGGCATAGCGCAACGGCGGCAGCCGCAAGCAAAAATATTTCTCTTGATTAACGCTCAAGATTTAGTTATATTATCCGCTGACTCCTCAGACTATATCATCAAGGAGCATGCCTTCGAGAGTCTGCTGAAATTATTAAAAGATTCGAAATAAAACCATCAAAACCAATGTGGCTCACAGCGAGTTGCAGGGTTTAATTCTCGACGCACGATTATTCCGAAGGGGCAGCTATGAACACCTCACCCAAACTCTATCAGGAGTTTTTTAACACGGCGCATGAGGCGGTTTTTGTTGTCGACCTCACGACTTCCACCGTCATCGAAGCCAATGCACGAATGTTGGACTGCACCGGTTATCGGCGCGAAGAGTTGCTTGGGATGCCCATTCAACGCTTGCTGCGAAACTGGGGTGAACGGCAACTCGCAACCGTCGTTAGTAGAATGGCCTTGGGCGAAGCCCGTTGCAACGATTTACATTTGTTAATGAAAAGCGGCGTGTTAATTGCTATCGGGATCAGCGCCAGCTTGGTCGAATGCGAGGGCGAAACCATTCTGTTCGGAATTGTCCACGACTTGAGCCGAGCACCGCGCGAGGTCAATGGCTTGGTCGAGTCTTATAGTCATTCAAAAGAAGGGGAACTCGACTTCCCCACCATCATCGGCCAGAGCGAAAAAATTCGCGACGTTTGCCGGCGCATTGGCGCGGTGGCGAAAAGCGACGTCACGGTTTTGCTCCAAGGCGAAAGCGGCACCGGCAAAGAGATCGTCGCCAACGCCATTCATGCGCACAGTCTTCGGAACAAAGGCTCGTTCGTCAAAGTCAACTGCGCCGCGCTGACGGAAACGCTTTTGGAAAGCGAACTGTTCGGCCACGTCAAAGGCGCATTCACCGGAGCGATTCAAAACCGCTGCGGACGTTTCAAGCAGGCCGATGGCGGCACGATTTTGTTGGATGAGATCGGCAGCATGCCGCTCGCTGGACAGGCCAAGTTGCTGCGAGTTTTACAAGAACATGAATTCGAGCCGGTCGGCAGTTCGACCACCGCGTCGGTGAATGTCCGCGTCATCGCCGCGACCAACGCTGATTTGCATAAAGCCGTGAGTGAAGGAAAATTTCGCGAAGACTTGTATTATCGGCTCAACGTTTTTTCCATTTACTTGCCGGCGTTGCGCGAGCGCAAGGAAGACATTGCTTTGCTGGCGCATCACTTCTTGCAAAAATATAACCTCGCCATTGGCAAGAAAATTCAGGCCTTTTCCACGAATACCATCGCTGCCATGATGCAGCACGATTGGCCCGGTAACGTTCGCGAGTTGGAGAACGCCGTAGAACACGCCGTGCTCGTTGAAAAAGATGCCGTAGTTGCCGTCGATAGTCTGCCGAGGAATCTCTCGCCGCAAACAACTTCTGCAACCGCCGCGGCGCCCGGTCTGCGCGAAATGTTGAATCTGCTCGAAAAACAAATTATCCTCGACACACTCATCCGCGCCAACTGGATCAAGAAGCGCGCGGCGGATATCCTTCAAATTGATCCAAGAAATTTTCCCTACCTTTTGCGGAAACATAATCTCGCTGACAGCATTCAGACGCATTGAAGCCTGCGAAAATTTGCCTCTTGCAATTTGATGCCCGATTGCTTATATTACGTTCAAAAAAAGCACCGTCTAATTATGAGAACCTGATATGGCACTTTTATTAGCTCCAGATGTTTACGCGCGCCTTGAAGAACGATTTGGCAAAACGGAAGCCAGGGAGATCGTTAAGGCATTGGACGGCGCCGTGCAAACCGTCGATAAAAAAACCGACGAGGCCCTGCAAAGAATCGAGCAAAAAGCCGATGCTGCAATTGTTCAAAAGAAATTTGAGCTAAAGGATGAATTGACAAAGGAACTCGCCACGAAGGCCGAGATCATAGAATTGAAGGGCCTTATTAAAACGGAGATCGTGACTCTTGATCGCAAATTCACTATCATGTTTCTTATACTCCTTTTCACGACGATCTTTGTCAATCAGAACGCCCTGAAATTTATCGCTGAGTTGTTTGGGTTGATCAAGCCCTGACCGTTTTAAAATAGAAGCGCAGCACTTCGTATGACAACCGGTGCGATGTTCGGCGCTTGAATTTTACTCCCCCCATTTTTAATCTCACCTCCCCAAATACAACCCCGCGCCCGGGCCCATCGGCAAGCCCAGCAGCAGCCAAATCACCAGTAACAGCGACCACACGATCAGAAACGCAATGGTAAACGGCAGCATGGTGGCGATCACCGTGCCCATGCCGGCTTGCTTGTTGTAGCGCTGCACGAACGCCACAATGAGCGCGAAATACGACATCATCGGCGAAATGATATTCGTGCAGGAATCGCCAACACGATACGCGGCTTGCGTCAGCTCCGGCGTATAGCCGAGCAGCATGAACATCGGCACGAACACCGGCGCCATCACCGCCCATTTTGCCGAGGCGCTGCCCATGAACATGTTCAGGCTGGTGGTGACGAATACAAAACTCAACAGCAGTGGAATACCTTGAAAGCCGATCGCCTGTAAAAACTCGGCGCCGTTGACCGCGACGATCAAACCGAGATTCGTCCAATTGAAATACGCCACGAATTGCGCCGCAAAGAACACCAATGCGATATACGAGCCGAGCGTGCTCATGGCTTTGCCCATCGCATTGGCCACGTCCGCATCGCGGCGAATGGTGCGCGCCCCAAAGCCATACGCCACCCCGATAATCGCCGCCGAAAGAAATAGCAGCGCCACAATTCCCGACAAAAACGGCGAGTGCAGCAAATCGCCGATTTTCGGATCACGCAACACGCCGTCGGCCGGCACCACGCTCCACAAAATCAGTCCCGTGACCACGAGCGCCGCCACCAACGCGAATTTCAAGCCGCGTTTTTCCGCGTCGGAAAGCGGCTGCAGATCCAGCGCTTTTTCATCGCCGGTATATTTTCCCAAACGCGGCTCCACAATTTTTTCGGAAACCCACGTGCCGGCGGCGATAAGAACGAATGTCGAGACGAACATGAAATAATAATTGCATGCCGGATTGACGAGATAATTCGGATCGATCACGCGCGCGGCTTCCTGCGAGAGGCCGGCCAACAGCGGGTCAACCGTGCCGAGCAAAAGATTCGCGCTGTAGCCGCCGGAAACGCCTGCAAAAGCGGCGGCCAATCCGGCCAGCGGATGTCTTCCGACCGCAAGAAAAATCACGGCGCCGAGCGGCACCAGCAACACGTAACCAATTTCCGAACCGGCATTCGACATGACCCCGGCAAAAACCAGCACCGCGGTGAGCAAGCGCGGCGGCGCTTTGAGCACGATCAACCGGATGCCGGCGCCGATCAATCCCGAGCCTTCCGCCACGCCGATGCCGAGCAACGCCACCAACACCGTGCCGAGCGGCGCGAAATTCGTGAAGTTGCGCACCATGTCTGTCAGAATCCGCCGCAAGCCATCACCATTGAGCAGGCTGACGGCTTTGATCGTTTCCTTGGTGCCGGGATGAATCACCGCAAGATCAAGTGCGGCAGCAATCGCTGAGATAATGATAATGGTAACGGCGAAAAGCGCAAACAGGCTGGCGGGATGTGGGAGCAGATTGCCGATTTTTTCGACGAAATCCAAAGCGCGATAAAATGCGCCACTGCCGAGGCGAATTTTCAGTTTCATGTTTTCCGTGCACTCCGTTTTTGCAGTTTGAGTTTGCGTGAATTTTTTGACCTTACGTTTTTTATTCCGCTTCGCCAATCGCTACCAAATGATTCGGCTCCATGAACCACCGCAAGGTGAGTTGACCCGCGCGTAACGGCACCATACCATCCAGCATCGCCACGCCGCCTTTTTTGAACGCGGAAAAACTTTTCTGCTGTCCGCTGAGCAAATAGCTCAAGAGTTCCGAAACATTCGGCTCGTGCCCGACCAGCGCCACCTCCGCGTTATCCGGCAATTTATTGAGAAACGGAATGATCGCCGCCGGGTCGCCGGAGGGCACCAGCAAATCCGTTTCATCGAGATGATCGATCTTCAAAATTTTTTGCAAAATTGCCGCGGTTTGTTGCGCCCGCACCAGCGGGCTGGAAAAAATGTGCGTGAAATCGATTTCCATCGCCGCCAGCCCTTGCGCGATTTGTTCCGTTTTCTTCCGGCCTTTCTCGGTGAGCGGGCGTTTGGCATCGCTGCCTGTCCACTCATCGCTTTCCATCGCAATGCCGTGCCGGATAATGTAAATTTCCATGTTAGACTCCTTTCAGTTTTAATTTGCCGCAAGCGTTCAGGCCATCGCCCGGACGCTGCGGAGCATCCCGACGGGCGTAGCCGGATGCCAACATAACTTTGCCTCAAGTCAGAAAAGAACAATATAACAAGATTATCTCGCGATGTCAAAAAGTTTGTTTTTCTGCGGCATTTCTATTATTTTGAACATGTGGAACTCGAACTGCTGAAACGCCTCGGCCTGGCCATCGCGCTGGGCTTGTTGGTTGGCATCGAACGCGAATTTTCCCAACGCCGCGAAGGCGAGCCGTTGTTTGCCGGCAATCGTACCTTCGCCCTGTTGGCGTTGCTGGGCACGATTTCCGGCGATCTCGCGGCGAAAATTTCGCCGTTTATTTTGTTCGGCGCGTTGTTGATCGTCGGCGCGCTGATTGTGATTTCATATTTTCTCAGCGTGCGCACCGCCGGCCATTTCGGCACCACCACCGAAGTCTCCGCGCTGTTGACGTTTTTGATCGGCGTCATCATCGCCGCCGGCGAATTGTTTTTCGCCAGCGTGACAACGATTGCGTTGGTGACGCTGCTGGCTTTGAAGCCGAGCTTTAAAACGCTCACCGGCAAAATCAGTTACGAAGATATTTATGCCACGCTGAAATTTGCGATCATTTCCATCGTCATTCTGCCGTTCCTGCCGAATCGAACTCTCGGTCCGCTCGATGTTTTCAATCCGGCCGAAATCTGGTTGATGGTGATTTTGGTGGCGGGAATTAGTTTTACCGGTTATGTGTTGGTTAAAATCGTCGGCCCGCAGCGGAGCATTCCCTTGATCGGTTTGCTCGGCGGATTGGTTTCCAGCACCGCGCTCGCGGCAAGCTTCGCGCAACGCAGCAAACAAAACCTCGAGTTGGCGCGGTTATTGGCGCTCGGCGCCGTCATCGCCTCGACAACCATGTTTCCGCGTTTGTTGCTTGAGATCAGCGCCGTCAATTCGGCCTTATTGCCGCAGGTCATATTTCCTTTATTGAGCATGATGGCGGCTGGTTTAGCCGCTGCGGGTTGGCTCTGGCGCATGGAACGCAGTCGCCAGCAAACAACGGAAGTCCAATTCACCAATCCATTTTCGATTACGCCGGCCTTAAAATTCGCGCTGCTCTTTGTGCTCATTTTGTTCATCGCGAAAGCGGCTTTAGATTTTATCGGCACGCGCGCGCTTTATTTTACTGCCGTGCTGGCGGGCTTGACGGACGTCGACGCCATTACGTTAACGGTGGCGCGGTTGGCGCGGGAATCGCTCGATCCCACAACCGCTGCCAACGCCATTGTTTTGGCGGCGCTGGCCAATACGTTCATGAAAGGCGCCATCGCATTTCTATTGGGCGCAAAAATGTTTGGCCGGCAGATGGGATTGGCGCTCGGCCTTGTGTTGCTCGCCGGTAGCGTCGCCATCGTTCTCGTTTAATTCATTTCTTTTTGGAGAATTTATGAAACTGTTCTGCACGCGGTTTATTTTTTCCCTCATGCTGTTATTCGCCGTTTCCTGCGCCAAAGAAAAAACGGCAACCCATCAATTTCGTGTCGCGCTGTTAAGCCCGGGTCCGGTGAGCGACGCCGGCTGGAACGCCGCCGCTTATGAAGGCCTGCAAAAAATTGAAAAAGAGCTGAACGCGCAGATCACGCAGATTGAAACCAAAACGCCGGCGGAATTTGAAGAAGCGTTTCGCGATTTTGCCCGCAAAGATTATCAGCTCGTCTTTGGGCACGGCTTTGAATTTCAAGATGCGGCGGCAGCCGTGGCCCCGGATTTTCCGAAAACCGTTTTCATCACTACTTCCGGTAACACCGTGCGCCCGAACGTGGCGCCGATGGTTTTTGAATTGGAGCACGCCACTTATCTCGCCGGCGCGCTGGCCGCGCTGATGAGCAAATCCGGCAAACTCGGCATGGTCGGCGGCATGGAAATTCCGCCGGTGGCCAGCACCTTCGAAGCTTTTGCCGCCGGGGCGCAAGCGATCAAACCCGACATTAAAGTGACGCGGAGTTTTGTCGGCAATTGGGAAGATGTCGGCGCCGCCAGGCAGGCCGCGTTGGCGTTGATCGATCAAGGCTGTGATTTTTTAATTCACAACGCTGATGCCGCGGCGGCGGGCGTGTTTCAAGCGGCGGCGGAACGCAACGTTTTCGTGTTCGGCACCAATAAAAATCAAAACGACGTCGATCCGCAACACGTGATCGCGAGCTGCGTGAGCAACATTCCTGCGGCTTTCGTTGAAATGGCGCTGCTGGTGCGCGACGGCAAGTTCGAAGGAAAAATTTATCGCCTCGGCATGCCGGACGGCGTGGTTTCATTTGTGCTCAATCCGCAACTGCAAGCGCAAATTCCGCCGGAAGTTTTAACGCGAATTGAGGAAATTCGCCAACAGATTATCGCCGGAACCGTGCAGGTTCCCAGCAAAGTCTAAATTTTTTCGTTGGTTTGAAATTGGCTTTAACTCACTTGCCTATGCCTGCACGCGTCAGCCATATTCGGCTGCAAAGTATTCAAAAAAAATTCGGTGCGATTTCGGCGCTTGCCGGCGTTGATCTCACGCTGCATGCCGGCGAAGTGCACGCGCTGCTCGGCGAAAACGGTGCGGGCAAATCAACCCTGATGAAAATTCTGTTCGGCCTCTATCGTCCCGACGCCGGCGCCATTTATTTAGACGAGCATCCGGTTAAAATCAATTCGGCGGCCGTGGCGATGCAGCACGGCCTCGGTTTTGTGCAGCAACATTTTTCCCTCGTTGATTCGCTTACGATTGCCGAGAATATCGTGTTGGGAACCCCCTTGCGATTTTTTTATTCACCGGCCGCCTTGCGCCGGCAAATTCAGGCTTTCATTGATTCCAATGGATTCACCTTGGCGGCCGGAACGCTGGTGAGCGAGTTGAGTGTCGGTGAGAAACAACGCGTCGAGATTATCAAAGCGCTGTATCGGCAGGCAAAATTCATCATTTTTGATGAACCCACTTCCGTACTGGCGCCGCAGGAAGTCGAAACGCTTTTCGCGACTATTCGCCGCTTGCAGGCCGAAGGCAAAGGCGTCATTTTTATCACGCATAAACTTGATGAAGTTTTGCAGATCAGCAATCGCATCACCATTTTGCGCGCGGGAAAAAACGTCGCCACACTGGAGACCGGCTCTGCGACCACGGAAAATCTGGCGCAAATGATGATCGGCGAAATCATGCCGCCGGCGCCGCCGAGTGCGCGCCACCTAACGGGTAAACCTTCCATTTTGTTGAAAGTCGCGCATCTAAAAATTCACCACGAGCGCCGGCATTGGGCGGTGAATGATATTTCCTTCGAGCTTGCCGCCGGTGAAATTCTCGGCGTGGCCGGCGTTGACGGCAGCGGCCAGCGTGAGTTGGCTGAAGCGATCATGGGATTGCGCCCGGTGCAAGCTGGAGAGATTCACTGGACGAAACAACTGTTTGATCGCCGGCGTCTCGGTTTTATTCCACCGGATCGTTCGTCCGAGGCGTTCGTCCCCGATTTTTCCGTTGCCGAAAATTATATGCTGGAGCGCAGCGATGATCAAGAATTTCGCCGCGCCGGATTTCTCGCGAAGGCAAAAATTAATGCGCGGGCGCAAAGTGTCATCGATAATTTTAACGTGGTCTGCAAAGGACCGGAACAAAAATTGCGCGAGCTTTCCGGCGGTAATCAACAAAAATTTCTGCTCGGGCGCGCGCTCAGCACCAATCCCGACGTGCTGGTGGCGATGAATCCGACGTGGGGCGTTGATGTTGCCGCCACCGCCGCCATTCATGCACGTCTGCGTAATGTACAAAACCGCGGCGGCGCGATTTTGTTGTTCTCGACCGATCTCGAAGAAATTTATGCGTTGTGCGACCGTTTCTTCGTTATGCACGCGGGCCGTTTGATGGGCTGGGCAACGGCCGCAACTTCCGCCACACAGGTTGGACTTTGGATGACCGGGAGGGCGAGTGCGACGATTCACTGAGACGATCAAAGAATTTCTGCTGTCGCTGCTGCCCTCGATTTTAGCCTTCGGCAGCGCCTCGCTGGCGGCAGCGCTGCTCGTCAGCTTTTTCAACCAGTCGCCGCTTCTCGTGCTGCGCACGATCTGGGAGGGCGCCTTTGGCGATATCTACAATTTGAGCGAAACGCTGCTGAAAACCATCCCGCTGGTTTGCACCGGCCTGGCGGTGGCGTTGGCTTTTCGCGCCGGCATTTGGAACATTGGCGCCGAAGGACAATTCATTGCGGGCGCGCTGGCCTTCACGGTTTTCGGTGTAAGCGCCACGAATTTTTTTGCGCCGATTTTCTGGTTGAGTGCGACCGTGGGCGTTTTTTTATCCGGCGCCGTTCTCGGCATGATCGTCAGTTGGCTGCGCGAAAAACGCGGCGTGTCGGAAGTCATCAGCACGATCATGTTGAATGCCATCGTGCTGCAGTTGCTCAGTTACGCTTTGCACGGCCCTTTGCAGGAAACCGCGCAGACCTATCCGCAATCCGATCGTCTCGCGGAAATGGCGCGTTTGCCGCAACTCTGGCCGGGGCTGCGGCTGCACAATGGCGTGATCATCGTCATTTTGCTCGCGGTCATACTTTGGGTTATTTTATTTCGCCGGCCTTTCGGATTTCGGCTGCGCGTCATCGGCCAGAATGTTCGCGCCGCGCGATTTGCCGGCATCCATGTTTCACGGCACATTGCCATCGCTCTGGCGTTGAGTGGGGGCGTGGCGGCGCTGGGCGGCGCCATTGAAGTTGCCGGCGTCACCGGCCGGCTTTATGAAAACATTTCGCCCGGCTACGGCTACACCGGCATCGCGGTGGCGATGCTCGGACGCTTGCACCCGTTGGGCGTCTTGCCGGCCGCCTTTTTGTTTGGCGCGCTCGAATCCGGCGCCCGCGCGCTGCAGCGCAACCTCGGCATTTCACCGGTGCTCGCCGAAGTCATTCAGGGCATGGTGATCCTGTTTGTTGTCTTATATGAAACCCGCTGGTTTCGAGAACGGCTGATGAAATATTTGACATTTTTTAATAATGACGCAAAGTAATATTCATACACTAAACTTTTCCCGTCATCGTTTTCATTTCGTTGCGAAACGCGGTTAATATGGAAATTCTCACTTCGCTGTTGACCGCCGGCATTTCGCTGGCAACGCCGCTGTTGCTGGCGGCGCTCGGCGAGATAGTGATGGAAAAAGCCGGCGTCATCAATATCGCGTTGGAAGCGTTCATGCTGGTCGCCGCATTTTTTGCGATGTACGTTGCCTTCGGCACCGGCTTGCCCGTGCTTGGCCTCGCGGTTGCCGTGCTGGCCGCACTGCTGCTCGCTGCGGTTTTTGCGCTGCTGTGTGTCGGCGTCCAAACGGATCAGATTATCACCGGCGCGGGATTGAATATTTTTGCGCTCGGGATCACCGGGGTTTTATTGCGCAGCGTTTTCGGCGTCACCGGCGCAACCATTACCGCGCCGACCTTCGCCATTTGGCCGGTGCCATTTTTGTCGGAATTGCCGCTCGTTGGCAGCGCGCTGTTTGCGCAAAATGGGTTGATCTATCTAACTTTGGTGCTTATTCCATTGACGTATTTTCTGTTGACGCGGACGCGTTTCGGGCTAAATTTGCGGGCGGTGGGAGAAAATCCTGCGGCGGCTGAGGCGGCGGGATTGCCGGTCAACAAATTGCGTTTCATGGCTGTGCTCATCGGCGGCATTTATTGCGGCCTCGCCGGCGCCTATCTTTCCATTGCCCAGGCCAACACTTTTATCGAAGGCATGACCGCCGGACGCGGCTTTATCGCGCTGGCGATCGTTATTTTTTCCGGCCGGCATCCGTTTGGCGCAGCGCTGGTGGCATTATTGTTCGGTGTGGCCTCGGCCGTGCAATTTCAATTTCAGGCATTGGGCCTCGAGATTCCGTATCAATTTTTTTTGATGCTGCCCTACGTGCTCACCATTCTCGTGGCAGCGATTTTTCGCATCCGCACCCCGGCCCCGGCGGCAATGGCGAAAAGTTATTTTCGTGAGGGTTGAACGCGAAGCGCCGGGTTGCAAGAAGAAATAGTTGAATGGATTTTGGCGCGGCGAGTTTAAGCTTGCCGCCTGGAGAACGAGTTACAAATCGATGGTCTGCCGAAGGCGTTTGGGCAAACCCGCATGCACGAGATGCTGCGATTCCGTCAGCAGCCGCAACATTGCTTTCTTCGGCAGCGCCGCGCCGGCGGTTATTTTAACCCATTGGTGTTTTGCCAAATAAGGCGCGGGGATTATATGCGGCATTTCCGTCAGCGCTAAAAAATTTCCTGCCGAGCATTTGAACGAGACCCCGAATTTTTCCTCCAGCGAAATGCAACAGTACATTTTGCCGCCGATGGAGAATGCCAGCACGCTTCCCCACTTCACATCCTCCGTGGTGTGCTGTAAGCTGCGACAATGTTTGATCACGTCATCTAATTTCATCTTTACGTTTTACCTCAGCATCGCCCGCACCGAATCCAAATCACCGTCGTTGCGCGCCGGTTGCAGTTTTAAAATGGCGCAGATGAGATGATAAAGGTGAATGTTTTGAAAGGGCGCGACCACCAAGCCGGATTTAAACGCCGGGCCAGTCGCTATAAAAATTCCGCGCATCACAGCGAGTTGATTGTCGTAGCCGTGTTCGCCGGTCGTGTAAACGCGTTCGGCCGTGTTGCGCAAGCCGTGCCGCGCAATGGTCCAGCCGTCGTCCGCCACACCGATGATCGGCGCGATGCGGCGATGCTGGCGGTAATGCCAGCGCTCCGGAATTTCGTTTTTGCGATAAACCTGCAAATGCGGGTGCGCGCCGGCAAGCTTTTGGTAGATCTTTTCTTCATTCATTTCGCGCGGCCGCACGGCCAGCACCGGATTCCAATCCACCACGTTGACTTTATCCAAATCCAGATAATCATCCAGATATATAACGCGCTCCCGCGTGACGGGCGTCATGCCGTGATCGGAAACGACAATGACATGGACGCGATCAACGATGCCGCGTCTCTGCAAACCTTCGAGCAAGCGGCCGAGCATTTGGTCAACGCGTCGAATCGCTTTCTCCGCTTCGGGTGATTCGGGGCCGTGGCGATGGGCGGCGTTATCAACATCACTGAAATACAGCGTCAGAAAAGTGGGACGCCGCGCCGCCGGCAAATCCAGCCACGCCAGCACCGTATCGACGCGCGCCGAATTGGGAAAATCATCGTCATAAACTTTCCAGTAAGTCGGGCGCACACCGGCAATTTCCGCCTCCGAGCCTGGCCAAAACAAGGTGCCGCTGCGCTGATTTTGTTTTACCGCGGTCACCCACAGCGGCTCGCCCTCCCACCAGCGGCCATCGGTTACCGCCTCGCGCTTGCTGAGGCTGAACTTTGCCTTAAATTCCGGATCATACATCGTGTTCGCGACGATGCCGTGATGCGCCGGATAAAGGCCGGTAACAATAGTATAATGATTGGGAAACGTTTTGGTCGGAAAAACTGGAATCAGCGCTTGGGCGCGCACACCGTTCGCCGCTAATTTTTTCAAGGTGGGCGGAGAAAATTTGTCGAGAAAATCCCAACGACAACCGTCGATCGAAATTAAAATAACCGTTGGTTGGAGATCGTTGAACGGGCGCGGTTTTTTTTCTCCTTGCAGCGAACACGCCCAATAACTCAAAATAAAACCGATGCAGAGCAGCCGGTGCGAAATGGTCATGGGGCAGAATCTTGTTACAGTATCATTTTTATTTACGTTTTAGTTTTGAAGCCAAATACCCCGGAAAGCGATTTTTGCGGCGTCATTACGTACGTCTCGGAAAGCGCCACGCCGATTTCCTCGGCTTTGAGCAAACGAAATACTTTTTCCTGTTCCGGCAAATCCCAATGCGCATAACCCGGCGAAAAGCGTTGGGCCAAACGGCAATGGCGTTGCTCGGCCTCGTCTTGCAAATCGCGTTTGAGCAATTGCAGCAAGCCGTGCGTCATTGCCGAAGCGACGCCATCAAGAAAAAAGGCCTCGGTAAAATCCTCGGCCGCCAGCTTTGCCAGCGCCGCATCGATTGCGCTGCCGACGGTTAAAAGGAAAACGGCGGCATAACGCGAATCGCGAAGTAAACGATGAATGCCCGCTCCGATGAAACTCACCTCTCCTTCCAGATCAACACGGCAACGGGCGGCGTCGGCGTTGAGCACTCGGTAAACCGCGTAGCGATAGCGCGGCGCGAAGGCAGATTGAAATTGCTCGCGCAGCCGCGCCACCATCGCCTGCATCAGCTCGAATTTATCCGAAGTCGGGCGAATTTTGAGAAAACTATACGCCCGCTTGTCATCGAAGGGAATTTCTTCGAAATGAAAATGACGCGTGATCACGGCACGACCCTGAAAGCTGCTGCAACGTTTTCGCTTGCGCCTGGAATGCTTTTATCCAATAATATCCTCGCCGCCATCGACGCCGATCACGTTGCCGGTCACCCATTGCGCGCGGGCGTCCGTCATCAGCGCCATGAATTTGGCGACATCCTCCGGCGTGGTGAGTCGTCCGCTCGGATTGCGTTCCTGCGCGACCGCCACCATTTTGTCATTGCCCGGAATTTTGCGCAACGCCGGTGTGTCGGTCACGCCGGCGCGAATGGAATTGGCGGTAATGCCCTTCGGCGCCAGTTCGAGCGCCAGTTGGCGAATGTGGGATTCGAGCGCCGCTTTCGCTGCTGAAACGGGGCCGTAGTGCGGCCATACCCGCGTGCCGCCGGAGCTGGTCATCGCAAAAATGCGGCCGCCGTGCCGCATCATTTGCCGCCGCATCAAATCTTGCGTCCAGAACACCAGACTGTTCGCCATCACATCAAGCGTCATTTCCATTCTGGCTTTGTCGACCTCATCCGCGGCGTCCGCTGCCACATAAGCTTTCAAACTGCCGAAAGCGAGCGAATGCATCAGCACCCGCACCGTGCCGTCATCGCCCAACTCGGCTTTCATTTTATCCAAAGACTCGCGGCGTTTTTCTTCATCGGCGGCATTGATATTGAAGAAAACGGCTTTTTGTCCGGTCGCTTGAATTTTTTGTATGACTTCTTCCACCAGGGGCATCGTCGTTTTGCGGTCGAGGTGGACGCCGAAAATATTAAAGCCGGTTTTGGCAAGCTCCACCGCCGCCGCGCCGCCGAAACCCGACGACGCGCCGAGAATGAGCGCCCATTCATTTTTATTGCTCATCGCGATCTCCTTCTGAAATGAAAATTTTCTTTTTTGTCATAACAATTGTTGTAAATATAAAAATTTAATTCTTACGTGCAAGAGTTTTATTTCTTGATTTTTTTTCGTTTTTTGTGTACTTTTTCTTTCAGAAAGGATAACAGGTTTGGCCATGGTGGAAGCCCAGTTTTATACTCGCGTCGCGAACCAAAAGGTGCGGTGTCACCTTTGCCCGCGCTATTGTGAAATCGGCGACGGCCAGACCGGCTTTTGTTTTGTCCGCAAGAATGAAGGCGGTACGCTCTATTCGCTGGCGTACGCCAATCCCTACGCCGTTCATATCGACCCCATTGAGAAAAAGCCGCTCGCGCACTACTTGCCCGGCACGCGCATTCTCTCCCTCGGCACGGCGGGCTGCAATCTCGGCTGCAAATTTTGCCAGAACTGGGATATTTCGAAAGCGCGGTACGATCACGAGCGCGCTTATCAATTTACGCCCGAGCGCGCCGTCGCCGAAGCGCTGCAGCACGGCTGTGCCAGCATCGCGTTCACTTACAACGATCCGGTAATTTGGGCGGAATATGCGATTGATATTGCCAAGCTCGCGCATGCGTATGGCCTCAAAACGGTTGCGGTCACCGCCGGTTACATCACGCCGGAAGCGCTGCCGGCATTCTTCGATCACATGGACGCGGCGAACGTCGATCTCAAAGGCTTCACCGAAAATTTTTATCGCAAAACTTGCCTCGCGCATCTCGCGCCGGTTTTGGAAACCTTGAAAGAACTCAAACGCCGCGGTACGACGTGGTTTGAGCTGACCAACTTGATTATTCCAACGCTCAACGACACGCTGGAAGAAATTCGCGACCTGTGCCGTTGGATTCTTGACCACCTCGGAGCGGAAGTGCCGTTGCACTTCACCGGTTTTCATCCGGATTTCAAATTGATGCACTTGCCGCCGACTTCTGAAAAAATTCTCGAAGACGCGCGGCTGCTGGCAATGGATTTGGGCGTGCAATATGTTTATGTCGGTAACGTTCACACGAAAGAAGGCAACAACACCTATTGCCCAAAGTGCAAATCGCTGCTCGTGCGGCGGAGTTGGCATGCGGTGCAGGAGATCAATCTGCGCGACGGTTG
>CAZVZZ010000046.1:2056-15598 GCA_964631505.1 uncultured Cytophagia bacterium | reverse complement strand
TCATCGCCGGCGGCAAAGGCACGGCAGCGGAGAAAATGGAAGCGCTGCGCAAAGCGGGCGCGCATGTTTGCGAAAGTCCCGCTGAAATCGGCGCGATGATGGCGAAGGCGCTGGGCAAGAAAAAGAAAGTGGTGGCAGTGAAAGCGTCTGCCGTGAAAACGAAAAGTAAAACGACGACACGCAAAGCCGTAAAAGCATAAAAAATCGCCCCACGGATGAAAAGCTGCCCACGGATATTCAAAAAATCCGTGGGCAGCTTTTCATCCGTGGGAAATAAATACGTTATTGTTCTTTGTGTTTTCATTAAAATATTTTTCATTAACAAGGAGACTCAACTTTGGAACGCACCCTCGCAATTCTGAAACCGGACTGTGTGGCGGCCAATAAAATGGGCAAAGTGCTCGAGCGCATCGAAGCGGCGGGCTTTCGGATCATTGGCATGAAACTGGTGCGATTGACTCCCGCCGTGGCAGGAAAATTTTATGAAGTCCATAAAGAGCGCGGTTTCTATAAAGAACTGGTGAATTTCATGTCGAGCGGGCCGGTTGTGCCGCTGGCATTGGAAAAAGAAAATGCGGTGGCAGATTTTCGCAAGCTTATCGGCGCGACGGACCCTGCGGAAGCGGCGCCGGGCACGATTCGCCGCGACTTTGCTACCAGCAAGCAAAATAACATTGTGCATGGCTCGGACTCGCCGGAAAATGGCCGCCTCGAAGTGGCGTTTTATTTTTCCAGCAAAGAGCTGATCGAAGCGCAATAATAAATTTGTTAGGAGAATGGCCATGGAGAATGAAAATCGGCGCGTGGCGTGGATCGGGGGAATATTGATTGTCGGCGTCGCGGTGGTGTTGGGCTGGCTGGTGCTGTCGAAGAAAGATAAAAAGACAGAAACGCCGGTGATGCCCGCGCCGATTGTCGAAGATTCCTCGGCAACGCCGCGCGAATTGCCGGTGCAAGAGCCGGTCACCCAACCGCCGCCGCAGGTCGTGGTTGACGCCGACGGCAAATACACCGTACAAGTTTCTTCATGGCAAACGCGGCGGCGCGCTGAGCGTGATGCGCAGCGCTTCAATGCGAAAGGTTTTCAGGCTTACGTGCAGAGCGCCGATCTACCGGAGTTGGGCGGCACATGGTATCGCGTCCGCGTTGGCAGCTTTGCGACACGCAATGACGCTCGGGCGATGGCTGAACAGTTGGCCGAACTGTTGGAATCCGGTTATTGGCTCGATCGTTATAAAAAAACGGAGTAACATTGGTTTGTTACGGATGCGCATTCCTTAAAAAGTAATTTTGGGGCGGCGAACTAAAGTTTGCCACTCCGCCGTGGTGTTCATCCATCACCCGTCGCCGAGGTGGTTCAAATTTTTTTATCTTGACTTATAACGCTTTCTTTTATAAATTCTTCACTACTCTATTTTTGCCGTTAGCAGCCGATGAAGATTTCGCTGATACGTCTGACGGAAGGGCTGCACACGCTCAACTTCGTGGAAAAGCTGGCGGAGTTGGATGTGGCAGATCAGCCGCATTTGTACCAGGACGTCAAAATTCAGATTGATTTAGAGAAGCGCACACCGCATTATTTTTTGAAGAACCGGGTGGAGGTCGGCGGGCATTTTGTTTGTGATCGCTGCACGGATGAATTTGAGCGTACGGTGAGCGGTGAAGCCCGCGTGGTTTTTTCGAGCGATAAGGAAATGATTGGGGCGAGCGAAGCGGATGATATTCATTATCTGCCGCCCGACGCAAAAGAAATCGATCTCACCGCGGAAATGCGGGAGACGATTCTGCTCGCGTTGCCGATGAAAATGTTGTGTGCGGAAAATTGCCGCGGCCTGTGCGCTGGCTGTGGCGCCAATTTAAACACCGAAACATGCCGCTGCGCGCCGCCTCTGGCAGATCCTCGCTGGGAAGCGTTGCGCAAGCTGTTGTGAATTAAATTAATTTTTAACTAAATCGCTGTGATTTATTTTATTCAACCCATCAAAAAAAATCGCGGCGGGATAATCATCAGAAAGAGGTCAAGTCGTGCCAAATCCTAAACGCAGACATTCGCGGACGCGCCGCGATAAACGCCGGACGCACTGGAAGCTCGCCGCCCCCAACGTGACGCCGTGCTCCAATTGCCGCCAACCGAAACTGCCGCATCGTGCCTGCCCCAATTGCGGTTATTATAATGAACGTTCGGTCTTTTTGCCGCAAGGCGAATAACCGCACGCTTCGGGCACCAGTGTTTGCGCGGACGTGAGCGTTGCCACGGATGCAAAAATAGAAAACTGCATGATCGCGCGAGCCATCTTAAACTTGTCGAGAAGAAGATATGCGTATCGCATTAGACGCCATGGGCGGGGATCATGCACCGGCAGCGATTGTGCAAGGCGGTCTTGAAGCGGCAAAATTGGCGGCGGGCGCCTATGAAATTGTCTTCGTTGGTGACAAAACCCAGATCGAGCTGGAGATCAGCCGGCATCCGTTATTGACGCGCGGCGAAAACCTGCGCTACTCGGTTTATCACGCTTCCGAGAAAATTGAGATGTGTGACGTGCCGACGGTGGCGTTGAAAAAAAAGAAAGACGCTTCCGTGCTCGTTGCCGCGCGCCTTCACCGCGAGAGCCAGGTGGATGCGGTGGTCAGCGCCGGCCACACCGGCGCGGCGATGGCCGCGTGTTTGATGGAACTCGGGCGCCTGCGCGGGGTTAATCGTCCGGGCATCGGCTCGTTGATTCCGAACGGGTACGGCGCCACGATGCTGATCGACGTGGGCGCCAATGTCGATTGCAAGTCGATACAGTTGACGCAATTCGGCATGATGGGCAGCATCTTCATGAATCGCGTGCGCGGCATCGCTTCTCCGAAGGTGGCGTTGCTGAGCAACGGCGAAGAACGCTCCAAAGGCACCGAAGTGACGCGCGAGGCGTATGCGATGTTGGAGGCGCTCAACGGCGTCAATTTTATCGGCAGCGTTGAAGGCCGGGATATTCTCAAAGGCACGGCGGACGTCGTTGTTTGTGACGGTTTTGTCGGCAACGTTATTCTGAAGTTTGCCGAAAGCCTCGGCGGCGTGTTTCGGCACCATATTCAGCGGCAGATCGGCAAAAGAATTTTCCGCCAGATCGGTGCGTTTTTGTTGCAGCCGACGTTTCACGGCTTGCGCAAAATTTTTGATTATGAAGAATATGGCGGTGCGCCGCTGTTGGGGCTGAACGGTGTTTGCATTATTTGCCACGGCGGCTCGACGCCGAAAGCGATTCGCAACGCGATTCGCGAGGCCGTGAAAATGGTTTCCGAAGGCGTCACGCAAATAATCGAGCAAGAGCTGCAAACGCAAAATGGAGTCAAACTCATTGAGCAAGAAGCCTAATACGATGATTTTGGGTACGGGCCGCGCCGTGCCGAAGCGCGTGCTGACCAATGCGGATCTTGAAAAAATGGTCGATACCACCGACGAGTGGATTCGCGAGCGCACCGGCATCGAGCGCCGCTTCATCGCGGATGAGAGCGACACGACCTCTGCGCTTTGCGCCGCGGCCGGGCGGGCGGCGCTGACCGCCGCGCAATTGCCGGCGGAAAAATTGGACGCAATTATTATTGCCACCGTGACCGGCGACGTGACCTTTCCTTCAACCGCCTGTTACGTGCAGGAAATGCTCGGCGCCACGAATGCGGCCGCGTTTGACATTTCTGCGGCTTGCACCGGTTTTATTTACGGCCTGTCACTGGCAGATAGTTTGATCGTCGCCGGCAAAGCGCAACACGTGTTGGTGATTGGCGGCGAAATTTTGACGCGCATCACGGATTGGACCGATCGCTCAACGTGCGTGTTGTTTGGCGACGCCGCCGGCGCGATCGTGCTTGGCCCGAGCGATGGGCAACGCGGCGTCATTGACACATTCATGAAAAGCGACGGCCGGCTCACCCATTTGCTGAACATGCCGGGCGGCGGCACCAAAGTGCCGCCCGATGTGGCCATTGCCGAGAAAATGATGTTCTTGCGCATGGAGGGCCGCGAGGTTTTCAAATATGCCGTCACGGCGATGGGCGACGCCGCCGAGCATATTTTGGAAAAAAACAACCTGACCGGCGATGATATTAAATTGTTGATCCCGCATCAGGCGAATATGCGCATTATTAATGCGACGGCCAAACGCGTGGGCATGCCGTTGGAAAAAGTTTACGTGAACGTTCAGGAATACGGCAACACCTCGGCAGCGTCGATTCCGATTGCGATGAACGAAGCGCTCGGCAATGGGCGCTTGCAGCCGGGCGACCGTTGTTTGATCGTGGCGTTTGGCGGCGGTTTTACCTGGGGCGCGGCGCTGATTCAGTTTTAAGGTCGCGCAAATTTTCTGCTACAATGAATTTAAAAATTTAAAATTTTAAATTGAAAATTTACAATTTAAAATTTTTTTGAAATATGAACGAACGTCGCGCTTTCATTTTCCCCGGGCAAGCTTCGCAATACGTCGGCATGGCGAAAGATCTCTGCGAGAAATTTCCGCAGGCGCAGGAATTGTTCGCCCGCGCTAACCGGTTGCTGGGTTTTGATATTCAGCAAATTTGCTTTGAAGGGCCGGAAGAAAAACTGACGCAAACCGATATCACGCAGCCCGCGATTTTCATTCACAGCGCCATCATCACGCGCCTGCTGGCGGAGAAGGGCTTGACGCCCGATATGGTCGCCGGCCACAGCCTCGGCGAATACTCGGCGTTATACGCGGCGTGTGTGTTGGATTTCGATGAAACGCTGCTGCTGGTTCGCCGCCGCGGCGAATTGATGCAACGTGCCGGCGTCGAAAATCCCGGAACGATGGCCGCGATTGTCGGGCTTGAACCGGCAGAAGTCGAAGCGGTTTGTCAGGAGGCCGCGAGTGCGGGCGTGGTGTGCGCGGCCAATTTCAATTCCCCGGGGCAAATCGCCATTTCCGGCTCGATCGCCGGTGTGCAGCAAGCGATGGCATTGGCCAAGACCAAAGGCGCGAAGATTGCGAAACAACTTGCCGTCGGCGGCGCGTTTCACTCGCCGCTCATGGCCGGCGCGCGCGACGGCTTGCGCGAGAGTTTGCAGAAAGCTTTCTTTCATGATGCCGGCTGTCCGGTTTATCTGAACGTCACTGCCAAGCCGACGAAGCACATCGATGAAATTCGCCAGCGTTTGGACGAACAGCTCACCAGCCCGGTGCGCTGGGTCGAGAGCGTCGAAAACATGATTGCCGACGGCGCCACGCAATTTTATGAAATCGGCCCGGGCAATGTGCTGGCGGGATTGGTGAAGCGTATCAATAAGAATTTTGTAGTGAAGACGGTGGGGAAGGTGGCAGAAGTGGAAGCAGTTCAATAAAAACTCGGAGTGCCATGCTTCAGCATGGCGGTGGCAAACTGAAGTTTGCCACTCCGGATTTGAGAAGAAGGTGTGATGCCCAAACTCCAAGACAAAGTTGCCATCGTCACCGGCGGTTCGCGCGGCATTGGCAAAGCGATAGCGTTGCGTCTCGCTACTGAAGGCGCGAAAGTTGTGGTGACCGCCACGACGCTCGAAGGCGCGGATAAAACGGCGGCAGAAATTCGCCAAAACGGCGGGCAGGCGGTCGGTTTTGCCGCCAACGTTGCCGACGTCAAACAGGTTGAAGCGCTGATGAAGGCAACGGTCGAGCAGTTCGGCGGCCTGCATATTCTCGTCAATAACGCCGGCATCACACGCGATAATTTGGTGATGCGCATGAGCGACGAGGATTGGAACGCGGTGATCGCGACCAATCTCACCGGCACGTTCAATTGCATGCGCGCTGCGAGCAAGATCATGATGAAGCAACGCAGCGGAAAAATTATCAACCTCACCTCCGTCGTTGCGCTCATGGGCAACAAAGGGCAGGCGAATTATTGCGCCGCCAAAGCCGGCGTCATCGGCTTGACCAAATCCGTTGCGCGCGAGCTGGCGAGCCGCAACGTGCAAATCAACGCCATCGCGCCGGGATTTATCACCACCGACATGACTGCGGTGCTGCCGGAAGCCGCCAAAACCGCGATGGTGCAATCGATTCCGCTGGAGCGCATGGGCACGCCGGAAGAGGTTGCCGGCGTCGTGGCCTTTCTCGCCTCGGCCGACGCTGATTACCTGACGGGCCAGGTTCTGAACGTCGACGGCGGCATGGTGATGGCGTAATACGGAAACTTTTGATAGAAATAAACACCTTGGCGGGAGTAATGAAGTATGTTGGAAAGGGCGAAGGAGTTTTTGCAAACGGCGGAGTTGGCGTTGGAGAGGGGTTTGTATAATGGCGGCGCGGCCAATTGTTATTATGCATTGTTTTGGATTGCAATTTTAGCCATGACCCATGCCGGGTTTAAGCAAGAGAAATGGTCACATGATGGTTTGCGGCAAAAATTTAACGAAGAGCTTGTGCATAAACGGCATATTTACCCACCACAGTTTACATCATGGCTATCCGATGCCTATAGCGAACGACTAAAGGCGCATTATAAAATTCAAGGTGCCAGTGTAACCCGTGCAAAAAGATTGCTGACGCATACACGTGAGTTTTTTGCTAAAGTCGAGGAGATAATAACCAAATGATTGGCCATTATAGTTGGTTTGCCAAGCGTCGCGTAAAACGTCTAACCAGAGAGTTTACTTCGCTTGCGAAGAATATCGCTCCAGACGCTGAAATTCTTGATATTATGATCCCCGGTTACGAAGAATTGGATGCCTGGATTGATATCGTCGTCCCCGATGAAAGGGAAGAAGAAATTTCAGAGGCTTTATCACAGCTTCGAGAAAATTTTTTTGACAAAGGAGTTCATATCGGCTTGGGCATCACTGAACGTTCACATTATGAAACGGCACAATCGAATTTGAATGGCAATAGCAAAACTTATTGATTATGAAATCAACTTTAACCCTACTCACCCAAACGGAGGAGTGAAAACGCAATGGCAGCATTAGAAGAAAAAGTCAAACAAATTATCGTGGATCAACTTGGTGTGGACGCCAACGAAGTGACGCCGGAAGCCAGTTTTATCGACGATCTCGGCGCCGATTCTTTGGACACCGTGGAATTGGTGATGGCCTTTGAAGAAGAGTTTGACCTCGAAATTCCCGACGAAGACGCCGAGAAAATGACGACCGTCGGCATGGCGATAGAGTATTTGAAAAAGAAAAAGAGCGACGCCTAATTGGAAAGCGGCGCCAAGATTTCCAATTCGGATGGAATGCCAATGAATAGGTGTTTCTATGCATGACCGCCGAGTCGTCATCACCGGCATGGGCGTAATTTCGCCGCTTGGCCACACCGTGGACGAGTTTTGGCAAAATTTGCTCGCCGGCCAATCCGGCGTGGGCGCGATTACGCGTTTCGACGCGACGAATTTTGACACCAAGATTGCCGCTGAAGTTAAAAACTTCAATCCGGAAGCGTATATCGACAAAAAGGAAGCGCGGCGCATGGATGCGTTTACGCATTACGCGCTGGCGGCGGCAAAATTGGCGGTTGAAGATGCGCGCTTGCTCGAAGCGGCGCTCGACAAAGACGCGATCGGCGTCATTGTCAGTTCCGGCATCGGCGGCATGGAGACGTTTGAGCGCGAAAACCATAAGCTGTTCGAAAAGGGGCCGGGACGTATTAGCCCCTTTTTTATTCCCATGATGATCGCGGATATTGCGCCCGGTCATATTTCCATGCAATACGGCTTTAAAGGTCCGAATTACGCGATCATTTCCGCTTGCGCTTCCAGTTCGCACGCGATCGGCGAGGCGTTTCGTTACGTGCAGCGCGGCGAAGCTGAGGCGATGATTTGCGGCGGCGCCGAAGCCACGGTCACGCCGATGGGCGTTGGCGGCTTCAATGCGATGAAAGCCTTATCCACGCGCAATGACGCGCCGCAACAGGCGAGCCGGCCTTTTGATTTGGACCGCGACGGTTTTGTCATGGGCGAGGGCGGCGGCATTCTCGTGCTCGAAGCATTGGAAAGCGCGAGGCGCCGCAACGCCAAGATTTATGCGGAGGTGGCCGGCGCCGGTTACAGCGCCGATGCCTATCATATCACGCAACCGGCGCCGGGCGGCGAAGGTGCCGTGCGAGCGATACGCTTGGCGTTGAAAAATGCCGGCGTCACGCCGGAAGAAGTGCAGTATGTCAACGCGCATGGCACTTCGACGGCGGCGAATGATAAGAATGAAACGCAGGCGATTGCCACGGTGTTTGGCGAGCACGCTAAAACGCTGAATATCAGTTCCACCAAATCGATGATCGGCCATTTGCTTGGCGCCAGCGGCGCGCTGGAACTGGTGGCAACGGCGTTGACCTGCCGGGACAACGCCATTCATCCGACCATCAACCAAATCACGGCCGATCCGGATTGTTTTTTGAATTACACGCCGAACACTTCCGTACGCCGGGAAGTGAACATTGCCATTTCGAATTCGTTTGGCTTCGGCGGTCACAATGTCTGTCTCGTGGTCAAAAAGTTTTCACCATAAAAATTGACCGCGTCAAATTTAAAATCGTTGTTTCGAGCGAAGCGAGAGAGCCCCGCCAAAGCGAGAAATTCCAGCTTTGGCGGGGCTTCCTCACCTCGATCTTAATGCCTTCCCGATTGAATTTTACGCGCGTCGATTTTTTCGAGGGAAAACTGACCCGTGCACGGACGCCATTTCGTTTTATTTTTTTCAGGTTATCTGTTTATTTTTTCCGCGGGCAAGCTGCGCATGTCGCCTATGTTGAGTTTCTTGAAAGGGCTGTTCCGCAAGAAAAATCTTTCTGGCCGGGATGAAGCCGAAGCCAGCGCCAAAGAATTTGCACGGCGAATCGGGTATCGTTTTCGCAATTTGGATTTTTTGCTGCAAGCCCTCAAGCACCGTTCGTACCTGCCGCAGGTCAATGAACGGCGCGTGCATTCCAATGAACGACTGGAATTGCTGGGAGACGCCGTGCTGGGTCTGGTCGTCACCGACGCATTGTTTCATCTTTTCCCCAACAAAGAAGAAGGCGACATCACCGCGATGAAATCGCTGCTGGTGAGCCGCAAAATTCTCGCGCGTTTCGCCCGCCAGATCGATCTCGGCCGTTACGTATTGATGAGCGAGGCCGAAGAGCGCTCCGGCGGCCGCACGCGTCCTTCCATTATTAGCGACACCTTTGAGGCGGTGATCGGCGCCATTTATCTCGATGGCGGCATTCCGCCCGCCCGCGCCTTTGTCACCGGCATCGTGCTGAAAGAGATCGACCCCATTCTCAAAGAAGAGCAGCACAAGAATTTCAAAAGTCTCTTGCTCGAATATTCGCAGAGCCGCAATCTTGGCGTGCCGTTTTATGCCATCCGCGCCGAGGAAGGCCCGGATCATGACAAAATTTTTACCGTCGAAGTGCGCATTCAAAACCGCACCGTCGGCGTCGGCGTCGGCAACTCCAAAAAACGCGCCGAGCAAAACGCCGCGCAAAATGCGCTGCAGAAATTGGAAGAAAGTGTTGCCAAATAAATTAGGGCGGAAGCCCTGAACCCGTTCGCAATGAGAGCAGTTTCCCCGTGATGCTATTTCTGTTTTTCATTTTGGGTTTTCTTTCCACCGCCGTTCAACAACCGAATCTTGCACAATTCTTTCAAGGCTTCGACGGCGCGTTCGTGCTCTACGATGTAAAGCACGACCAATATTATCGCCATAATTCCAAGCGCTGCGCCGAGCGCCTGTCACCGTGTTCGACTTTCAAAATCCCGAATGCGCTCATCGCGCTGGAAACCGGCGTGGCCGCCGATGAAAATTTTATCATTAAATGGGATAGCGTCAAAACGCCACGGCAGAATTTGCTGAATGCCAACTGGGCGCGCGATCACGATCTGCGCTCGGCGATGCGGTTTTCGGTGGTGTGGTATTTTCAGGAAATCGCGCGGCGCGTTGGCGAGGCGAATTACCAAAAGTATCTCACGCAAATTGATTACGGTAATGAAGACATTTCCGGCGGCGTCGACAAATTCTGGCTGGCCAACTCCCTAAAAATATCGGCAAACGAGCAGATTGAATTTCTCAAAAAATTTTATGACGGCAAGCTCGGCGTTTCTGAACGGGCGACGAATATCGTCAAATCGATCATCGTGCTCGAACAAACCGAACAATATAAACTCAGCGGCAAAACCGGCGCCGGCCCGCGTGAAAATGGAAAGATGCTGGGTTGGCTGGTGGGCTATGTTGAGGCGAACGATAACGTGTATTTTTATGCGCTGAATATCGATGGTGAAAATTTTCAATCCATCGCGGCGAAACGTCTTGCTCTCACCAAAGCGTTGCTAAGAGAGTTAAAAGTGTTACCGTAATATTGGAAAACTTGATTTTGGGTTATGCAATTCACCATCGACTTTTACGCCGTCTGCTTTTTATTAGGCGCGGCCCAGGCCGTGTTCCTGGCGATGGCGCTGTTATTTTCCAAACACGGGCATCGCCCCGCCAACCGCATGCTCGCCACATTTCTGGCGGCGCTGGCGATTCTGCTGGCCGCTACTGTGGCTTATCATACCGGATTCGTTTTAAAATTTCCCCACCTGATCAAAATCGAAGCGCCTTTCATTTTCGTTTACGGCCCATTGATTTTCCTTTATACGCAGGCGTTAACCTCGCGCGACTTTGTTCTCGCGACACGCCTGGCACTGCACTTTATTCCTTTTGCGCTTTATGCGCTTTATTTGCTCCCATTTTATTTACGCAGCGCCGCGGCGAAAGCCGAATTGTGGACGGCTTCGCACGCGCACCATTTGTCGTGGCAAGCGTATGTTGAAATTTTTCTCGGCATCGCGCATTTGGCGCTTTACCTGATTTTGACGATTCGTTTGCTCAACAGGCATGCGCGAGCCGTCAAAGACTCTTTTTCCACGCTCGAAAAAATCAACCTGAAGTGGATTCGCCGCCTGCTCATCGGCTTTGCCGGCATATTGGTTTTTTATGCGGTCATTTACGTTTACAATCTCGAGCCGTTCATTCATGTGATCGGCCTGTTCACCGGCGGCTTGATTTATTATCTGGGCTTAAAAGGATTGACGCAGCCGGAAATTTTCGCCGCCAAGGAGGAAGTCGCGACGGCGCCGAAATATGCCAAAACCGCGCTCGCCGCAGACAAAGCCGAGGCCTATCTCGCAAAGCTTTTGCAGTTGATGAAAACCGACAAGCCTTTTATTGATACCGATCTGTCGCTGCAAAAGCTGGCAAAGCGGCTCGCCGTGCCAAGCCATCATCTCTCGCAAGTGATCAATGAAAAATTGCAGCAAAACTTTTTTGAATTTATCAATTCCTACCGCATCGCCGAAGCGAAGAAGCTGCTCGCGGATCCCGCCAATAAAAATTTGAACGTTGCAGAAATCGGTTTCAACGCCGGATTCAATTCCTTGTCCACTTTCAACGCCGCGTTCAAACAACACGTGAAAATGACGCCGTCGCAGTATCGAAAAACAGCGTCAGCATCTCAAGGCAAAAATTGATCGTGGGACTTTGATTCACTGTTGTAAAATCGTTCACTCTCCAGCCGTTTCCTTCCTATTTAAACCTCCAACCTTGCAAGCTCGTCATTCGCGCTCATAAGGCCGGTCAACTTTATCGTTGGAACCGCGTTTTTAAACGAAACCGTTGCAACTTTTTAGCAGAAGCTTTCTCAGGAGGTTTTATGATTCGCCAATGTCCCCGGTGCCACAAGGTTTTTGAGAGCGGCGATAAATACTGCTCGGCGCGTTGTGCCCGTGAAACGCACCGGCAGCGGCGGCAAACTTTACTCGGCGTCGTGTTGGGTGCGGCGGTGCTGGCGCTCGCGATTTATACCGCGCCCAAAACCGAATTTCGTCCGGAGCCGCGCTTGCCGCTCTCGTCGGCTGAAATTCGTCAACTCGCCCATGATGAGTCGTGCCCGATCTGCGCGGGCAAAACCAAAGTTGATTGCAAGGTTTGCATTGATGGCAAAATTTTTTTTATGGGCACCAGCGTGGCGTGCAGCCGCTGCGCCGGAAACGGTTGGCTGACGTGTCCGGTTTGTAAAGGCTCCGGCAAGCTTAAAGACGCACTGGAAATAGCGGCTTCCTCATAAATATGCCGTCCTGCTTGCGCTCGACGGTTTTCTAATTTAGCAGGATCGTGCTGCGCAAGTCGGGCTGACCTCATTGATTAACCACATTTCAAGGAGTATTAAAATGATTGACCAATGGATCACCCAAAATGCGGAGACGCTTCAGTTCGTGCTGTTCTTCGCTCTACTTTTTATATTTAGTCTGGCCGAGGTCTTCGAGCCGAAACGGCTCGGGCCGATGCGCCGCAAAGAACGCTGGCTCACCAATTTTCTGTTGACTGCACTCAATATTGCGGTGATGAGTCTGCTGCCGGTGACATTCTTCAGCGTCGCCGTGTGGGCGCATGAAGGCGGGTTCGGACTTTTCAACCAGATTCGTTTGCCGCTCGTTGCGCTCGTTATCGGCAACCTGCTCGGCCGCGGTTTCATTTCATTTTTCACGCATTATCTGATGCACAAAGTACCGTGGCTCTGGCGTCTGCACCGCGTGCATCATCTCGACACGGAAATGGATATTTCCACGACCGTGCGTTTTCATCCGTTCGAGTTTGTGGCCGCGCTGATGATCGGCATTCCCATTGTGCTCGGCCTCGGCCTGTCGTTGTGGATTTTGCTGCTGTATGAAACGCTCGATGCTATCGTAACGTTGTTTTCACATGCCAACGTGCGTTTGCCCGGGGCGGTTGATCGCGTGCTGCGCTATTTCATCGTCACGCCGGATTTGCACCGCGTGCATCATTCCTCCTGGCAGCCGGAAACCGACAGCAACTTCGGGGCGGTTTTCCCGATTTGGGATATCGTCTTCGGCACGTTTCGTACGCAAACACGCGCGCCGCAGGAAACGATGGAATTGGGACTCGAAGAAATTCGCGATGAACGGACGAATCGGCTGTGGTGGCTGTTGGCTTCGCCGGCAAAAAAATGAAATAACGAAGTTCGCCTTGCGCTCGACGGTATTGCTAAATTAGAAAATTTTTAAGCGCAAACAGGATTTCGAGCAATCGAGGAGTTTAAAATGAAAATGACAAATTTAGAAAAACGCCTGGTTAACAACCCGGCGCACAGTCAAAACGTCGTTCGCCATATCGACAGCCTGTTGCACTTTGTCGTGTTGCAATCGCAGCAGCGTTGTCTCGAAGTCGGTTGCGGCAACGGCGCCGTCGCTAAGCATCTTGCGAAACAATATCGTCTGCAAGTCACCGGCCTCGACGTCGATCCGGAGCAAATTCGGTTGGCGGAAGCCGGCAGCGCGGATTTGCACAACGTTCGTTTTTTGACGCACGATGCCGCGCTCCTGCCTTTTCAAGATCGGGAATTTGATCTGGTGTTGACATCCAAAACTACGCATCACCTTCCGAATTGGGAAACCGCGGTGGCGGAAATGATTCGGGTTTATTTGAAACTGGCAATGAATCTTTTCGTTTATTATATTGCTGTCAATAACAAGGAAGGATGAGCGCATGTCAACTGCACTGAAAAAAGGCGGCGCGTCGGTGGCGTGGCTGGCCTATCT
>CAZVZZ010000046.1:0-1956 GCA_964631505.1 uncultured Cytophagia bacterium | reverse complement strand
GCATGTCAACTGCACTGAAAAAAGGCGGCGCGTCGGTGGCGTGGCTGGCCTATCTCGTGATCGGGTTTGAAATCGTTTACATGATCAGCCCGCTGGCGCTGTATTATTATTCCGCGTATGGCCCGAGCTTGAATTTTCTCCACCGCGCGCCGCAGACGGCCTGGTTGAGCCAATTCTTTTTGCCGCATTTCACGGAATCGTCTGCTGGGATTTTCAACGCGCTGCACAACGTGGGATGGAAAGTTTTTGGAGCGGGGCTGGTTTTGTTTCTCCTTGGCGCGGGACAAATCTACTACGCGAAATTTGCAAAGCACGGCGCGGTAACCGGCGGGCTTTATCGCTTTGTCCGCAACCCGCAGTACACCGCGTTCGCGATCATGGGATTCGGCGTGCTGCTCATCTGGCCGCGTTTTCTCGTGTTGATGATGTACGTCGTGATGCTGTTCGTTTATTATTGGCTCGCGAAGCACGAGGAAAAAGAATGTGCCGAAAAATTTGGCGAGCGCTTCAAAGCGTATGTGGCGAGCACGCCAATGTTTGTTCCGATCAAACTGCCGAAAATTCCGTGGCCGCAAGTTGGGATAAAACGCCTCACGGCGAATTTTCTGCTGTTTGGCGTCGTTATACTGCTAGCCATTGGCACCGGAATGAGCTTGCGCAACTACGCCTTAAGCCGCAGCGCGATTTTCTATGCAAACGACGCGGCGACGATTGCGACAACGTTGATGAGCACCGCGGAGATGGAAAAGACCCTGCAACTGGCGCTCGCGCCCGCCGAGGTGCAAAATAAATTGACGCAGGCCGGATACGGCGCCGGCGCCAAACTGTTGAACTACATCGTTCCTTTAAATTGGTTTTTGCCCGATCTGCCGCTCGAAAAATCGCCGGGAGGCATGCGGGGTCATCATCAGCCCAAGCCCTTCAACCGCGACGAGTATAAAGTGCTCTTTACCAAAGCGCAATTGTTGACGACTACGCCGATTGCCGATGCCGACATTATTAAAAATACGGTCGGAAGAGAGCCGCTCGTTGTCGTGAAAATCAACAAAGCCGCCGGAGAAATTTTAGGCATCGAGCAGCCGCCGGCGCATGTCCGCTGGGGCAATATTCCGACGCCGCTGTTTTAGAAATAGAAAAAGCGGAGAAAGCGAAGTCCGACTGCGCGCCGCGATCTTGCTAAATTAGAAAGATTCTCGCGCGCCAGTCGGACTTCGTTTCGCTCATTTAAAGGGAGCATAAAATGATCTGGCTCAAAACATTGCTCTTTACTCTCATCGCGCCCGGCACGGTGACGGTGTTCGTGCCGTATCTGCTGTTGTCTTCGCGGCATGCCGCAAAAGCAGCCGGCGTATGGCGATTTCTCGGCTTGCTGCCGTTGCTCATCGGTTTCGGCATTTACCTCTGGTGCGCTTATGATTTCGCCGCGAAAGGGCGCGGCACACCGGCGCCCATCGATCCGCCCAAGCAATTGGTACATAGCGGACTGTATCGCTTCACGCGCAATCCGATGTACGTCGGCATCACGCTCATCCTGCTTGGCGAAGCGATTTTCTTTTCCAGCGGCGTGCTGTATTTCTATGCCGCCGCAGTTTTCGTTGGCTTTAATGCCTTCATTATATTTTACGAGGAACCGGCATTGCGGCGTTTGTTTGGTGAGTCTTACGTGCGTTATTGTGCCGAAGTGCCGCGCTGGCTGTTGAAATGGAAATAGATCACTCAAACCTCATCCGCTGAAACGGCTACGGCAAACGGCACACCCAGTGCTTCAAAGTGACGCCGCCCGCAGCGCACTTTGTCCGCCTCACTCGTGCGGAGTTTGAGAAAGTCGCGTGTACTTTTGGTTTCGCGCACGAGATAAATGGTTTCAGACTCCTGTTTCACGATGGCCCAGTCAGGATTATATTTCCCCACCGGCGTATCGATCTCAAATTTGCGAGGCAATTTCACAAACAGTTT
>CAZVZZ010000045.1:1738-15691 GCA_964631505.1 uncultured Cytophagia bacterium | reverse complement strand
GTGATTTTTGCCAAATGGGTTTTTCGCCTCGCCGGAATTTATGGCCTCCTCGTCCTCGCGCCGATGTATTTCATGGAGAAGCAGATCAATCTGGACTACCCGCCGGCGATCACACATCCGGAACACTTTTACGGCTTCATCGGCGTCGGTATTGCGTGGCAGGTTTTGTTTCTGGTTTTGTCCAGCGATCCGGCACGTTATCGCTTGATGATATTGCCGGCATTTTTAGAGAAGGCCACTTACAGCATTGCGGTGATCTGGCTTTTCGCCCAACAACGCGTTGCCAGCATGGTCCTCGGCTTCGCGCTGGTGGACGCGGCGCTTGGCGTGTTGTTTCTTGTGGCATTTTGGCGAATAGGCCGTTCCGCCGCAACGGACAATTTTTAAAAAGCTACGGCAGAAAAAATCGACTACATTAACGTAACACTTGCCGCATGAACGCGACACATTTATATCATGTTGCGCGCCTCGCTCTCCAAATTTTTTCCTACCGTAAAACGCCTGTCATGCGGACATACAGATGTTCCATCCTGGAACAAATTCTTATAAAATTGCAAAAAATATCGCCGCAACAGTGATTCGCTTAGAACGCTGAAATGCTTGAAGTTATCGTGCCGGATTCTTGTCTCAACCAAGTGGCATTATATTTGTCCTTGTGACACTTATCGAAAATAGTTTCCACCGGAAGTGAGCTTTCAGCAATCGAATCTACAACCTCTTTGAGGTGGAGAGAATGCCGCACATCCTTGAGGATATTGTTGCAACCCCATCGGGCAGTTCAGATTTTTCCCACGCGACCGTTCATACGCGCCTCCCGGAGCCACCGGTGAGCGGACATGCTACCATGAGTCCCAGCACGAATACGGTCGAGAGTCACCATGCCTTCAGTCTGGTGAAAGCCAAACGGCGCGTATTGTTGATTGATGACGATCCCAACATGCACGAGTTATGCCGGCATTATATTGAAAAAGCCGGCTACGAATTTCTTTCCGCATTTGACGGCAATCACGGTTTGCAATTGGCGCAACAGGGCGTCGCCGATCTTATCCTGCTCGACTTTATGATGCCGGAGAAAGACGGCTTCACTGTGTTCCAGGAATTCATGACGGCGGAAGCCTATCGGCACGTCCGGCAAGTGCCGGTGGTCATGCTGACGGCTTACAACGATCACGAGCGCAAACGGGCGTTGATCGAGATGGGTTTAAAAATGTACATCGTCAAACCCTTCGGCGGACAGGAACTGATCAAGGTGATCGACAACATTCTCGTCACCAATCAAACGCAACTGCGCTGGCGTGAGCAGGTGGAGCAGGCCAACGAAGAAGCGTTGCTGCTGCGCAATCTGTTGCGCGATACCTACACCTTCGACAACATCGTCGGCACGAATTTGCAGATGAAGGAAATCTTCGAGAAGGTGATGAAGGTGGCGCGCACCGAAGCCAACATCATGATTTACGGGGAAAGCGGCACGGGTAAAGAGCTGATCGCACGCAGCATTCATGCGCACAGCGCGCGGGCCAAAGGGCCGTTCGTGCCGGTCGATTGCGTGGCGCTGCCCGGCAATCTGTTGGAAAGCGAGCTGTTTGGCTACGAGAAGGGCGCGTTTACCGGCGCGGCCAATACCAAACGCGGCTTGCTGGAGCTGGCGAACGACGGCACCTTCTTTCTCGATGAGATTTGCGAATTGAATATGGACTTGCAAGCGAAGCTGTTACGCGTTTTGCAGGAGCGCCAGTTTCGCCATCTCGGCGGCAAGGATTTGCTGCATGTCAACATTCGCGTGATCTCGGCAACCAATCGGGATCCGGCGGAAGCGGTCAAAGAAAAAGTTCTGCGCCATGATTTGTACTATCGTCTCAATGTGATTCCGATCCATCTGCCGCCGTTGCGCGAACGGCGCGATGACATCCCGTTGTTGGCGCAATTTTTCCTGCGCAAATTCACGCGCGAGGGCGAGCGGCAAAACATGCGTTTTAATGACGATGCCATGAAATGCTTGCTGCGTTATTCATGGCCGGGCAATGTTCGTGAATTACAAAACGTGGTCGAACGTATGGTTTCTTTATCAAGCGGGCGCGTGATGGGTGTTGATGATCTGCCGGATTACCTTCGCGAGGAGGAAGCGCCGGCGAGCAACGGCATGGCGATTCCGGTCGATCTCACCTTGCGCGAAGCCCGGCAGCATTGGATGGAAATGTTTGAGAAAAAATATTTGGTGGAATTGATCAACAAATATAACGGAAACATCAGCCGCGTCGCGCGCAAAGCCGGGGTGCATCGCATGACGATTTACCGTATGCTCAAACAATATAACATCACCCTGCGCACGGCGATTGAAAAATCGTGAGCGCTGTCAGCGCGAATGGGCAATTGTCGCAGCAGCGCAGCAACTTTTTGCGTTTTGTGTTATCGAGGTTAGATTTGAATTTCTTTACAGTATATTACGTTTTAAATATTTAAGTCTGTTCGTTCTTTGTTTATTCACGCTTTAACCTTCCGCTTGTTTGTGCCCGGGAAAATTTTCCGGCGCGAGCGGCGGCGTCTTTGCCTGCGGCATAGTTTTAGCAATACTGCAAGTGAGGACACATTATAGTTAACCAGGTAAGGTAAACTTATTCTTCCGCCGATCGACTCACGGAACGAGATGATCGAACGAAGAGACTTCATCGACTAAGGAGGGCCGTATGTGGTCGAACCGTTCTTTTAACACGGCGCATGAAGCGTCGCCCTTTGTTCATTCCGCTGTTTTACCCGCCCCATCGTTTGGCTGCGCCGAGGCGCCACCCATTGATGATCGCGACAATTTCAAAGAAGAAGTGATCAAAGACATTCTCTGCCAGATCGATTATCGCACCGCCTGGCGGCAAGGCATTGTTGATTTGCGGTACGATGAACTGGTGGAAGAAATGCGCCGGCTTTCCTCGCGCGCACTGGTGGCTTGGTATGAATCATTTCTGTACATCCGCAGCGAGCTGATGTTCTCCGGCTACGAATTGAACGGCTTCAAAATTCTGGATCGCCCGTATGATGCGATTCGCAAGCTGATCGAGACCGATCCGAATTTTGACATCAAACAGTATATCTTTTAATCTGCGCTGAGCAGGCGAAGGAACACGGTTGCTGCGTCGCGCCACCCAATAGTTCGTGGTTAAAAATGGCGTCGCATTTTCGCCTGAAATTTCATAGACGGCCAGACGCCCCAATTTTCGGATTTGGTCGAATCTTTGTACCAGCGCGTGGGCGGTGCGTCAATTCGCCTTTGGCAATTTCATTGAACTTGCCCATCATCGCATTACGAGCGGGGGGAATCTTTTTTCTCGCCCTCAGGGCAGTCATGAAATTGAGCGAAAGCTGTAACGTGACAAGATGTTTTGCCAGTTCGAGCTTCGTAACGGTTAAACCGGCCCATCCCAGCATTAGCCGTTTGGGGCGATACACGAATTATTTCCTGCCGTAAAAACTGGCATACGTGGCGATTGGGGCGTCATTTTACTTCGTTTATTATTTCCCGCCTACCTTTTTTTCAAATCAATAAAACTTTTTGTTCATTCCAAGCTGGCACAACATTTGAAGTTTACTGCAGCCATAAATAAGCAGTAAGAAGAAATAACAGCAAAGAGTGCACAAGAAGGATCTTGGCTAACAAAACTGAAATTCCATTGTGACCGCGCGCTACACGTGCACGGTTGAAAAGTTTTGCCAAAATCTTGTTCGAAGCTAAAACCGCCGGTGAGGGTCAGCCGTATTAATTAACAGAGAAATAACTTGACTTTGACCATGAAACGTTTAACTTATAATTGTTTAGCAGCACAGGATTTAACACTATGAGAACCATACTTAGTAACAAGAAAAATATACGGATGATGCCGCTGATTGGCGGGGTAATGATTTTCGGCCTCTCGGCGGTTTTCGCCGGCGCGATTGTCACCGGTTTTCGCGGCGAACCGGGTCTCAATAAAGTCACGCTCAAATGGAATTCCGAAGGCGAAAACAACCTGAAAGCATTCGAAGTTCAACGCGCGATTATCAACCAGGATCAAGAACTGGAAAAAAACAGGATTGCGACTCTCGAGGCCAAAGGCAACGCGCAAAATCGCAGCGAATATGTTTATGAAGACAATTCCGTCTTCAAAACCACGGGCCGAACGTATTATTATCGGTTGAAGATTGTTGATCAAGACGGACGTTTCACATACTCGCCGGTGATCACCGTCTCGCCCACCATCTCCAGTGCGCGCCAAACATGGGGCAGCATAAAAGCCATGTTTCGGTAAAAAAATTTCCGCAAAAATTGAAAAGGCAACGCGTGAAGTTGCCTTTTTCATTTATAGTATCGGGGACAAAATAAAATTTTCAAGCAGGGGTGCTTCTTCGTGCAGTTTTTTAAATTCATTGTAGGCCACAAACTCAACCGGCGGCCGCAGGCCGAGTTGGCGCAATTCCTCAACGCGCAGAAATATGTCCTGCGGCGGGCCATCCAGCACGATCCGGCCGCGTTCCATGACCAGCAAGCGATGGGCAAACAACGCTTCTTCCGAAAATTGCGTGATCAGCAAAATCGTCATCGCCCGTGCGGAAAAGGGGTTGGGCGCAGCATTGAGTTGCTGCATCAAGGCCAAAACTTGGCACCGGCTTTCGTAATCCAGCAACGACGTCGGCTCGTCAAAAATAAGGTGCGCCGGCTGCATCGCCAGCACGGCGGCGAGCGCCAGGCGCTGCTTTTCACCGCCGGAAAGCATCGGCGGCGCGTGCTCGCGGTAGGCTTCCAGCCGAAACAATTCAAGCAGGTGCGCAATCCGGCGCTGCATTTCCGGACGCGGCACCCCCAGATTCTCCGGCCCAAATGCCACCTCGCGCTCCACCGTCGGCGCCACAATTTGATTGTCGGGATTTTGAAAAACCATGCCGAGCCGCCGGCGAATTTCATTTACTTCCGCGGTGCGGCGCGTATTCAATCCATCCACCACAACTTCACCGGACGTCGGCGTGAGAATTCCGTTTAAACAGCGCGCCAACGAAGTTTTGCCCGAGCCGTTCGCGCCCATCAAAGCCACAAACTCACCATCCGCAATTTCCAAAGAAATGTTATCCAAAACCCGGCGCTTGCCCTCGGCCGTATGAAAATCAATAGTGAGATTGCGAGCGGTAATCATGAAAAATCGATTTAGCATTATTGAAAAATTTTGGCCGCATGCTTTGCCGACGAAATGATTCAAAATTATTCCGTCGGCAAAGCATGCGGCCAAAAGCAAACGGAGCGATTGTGCTCAACCAATCGCTCCGTTTGCTTTTGAGTCGTCATTCGCACAACTTCGAACGCTTTATTGACAAGTCATGTCATTGAGCTGGCTATCCCAGCACGATTTTTGGCCGTTGTTATAAGTCGGCGCAATGAGATAACCGGCGTGTGTGACGTCATCCCAGAAAATTTGCAACGTGCTGTTAGCGGATTGATCAAAGTATGTGACCGAGCGATTGGTATTTTCGGCTTTGTAAGTCAGCATATCGCCGTTTTCCGGAACCTGCGGTTTCACCACGGTAAATTTCAACGTCGCATTCGTTGCGCTCAGGCGATCCCAATCGATGTGCACCACTTTAACCGAGCTATTCGGTTGGGCGGAATCATAAATATCCCATTTGCCGGCATCATTCTTGAGCGCGGCTTGCCCGGTGTACCATAAAAAATTGTTCAGCGGCGCGCCAAGCCCGGTGGTGCTGAGGCGCATCTCCCAGCGCGACACTTGCGCCGCCTCATCGACCCAGCCCGCTAAATCAGCTTGAAATCGGTGGCCGGCATTATCCGCGACCGAATACACCCAATGCCACTTGCCATCATCTTTTAAGGACGGCTGTTGCGAGATCGCCGCGGCGAAAGTGGCGACCGGTACGCTCATGTGCGTGAACACCGCCAGATTGATGGCGCCCACGGCGAGCCGGGCCGCAACGAAATTCAAACCAATATGCGTTTGCGCCGGCGATAATTCATTAGCGCTGTTAAACACGTTCAAATCCACGGCCATTGAGCTTTGCGGCGGCAATTCCGGCTTCACGCTTTTGGAATCGGCCGGGTTTTTATCGCAAGCAACAAAACCGAGCAACGCCAAGCCGAGTGCAACAGTCAAAAATTTTTTAGTAAAACGCTTGATCATAAATCCTCCTAAAATTTGGGTGAATGAATCAACGCTGATCCAAGCATCAATCCTTGTGCCGTCCGTCGTGGGGTTTTGAGGCGCTGTTTTTATTGAAACGATGTTTATGCGCCGGCGTGAAATTCAACAACAGTGTGTTCGGTTTGCCACATGCAAAAGTTAAGCTTTTGACGCGCGGAGTTTAGCCAATTCATCGCGCAAACGAGCGTTTTCTGCTTCCGCTGTTGCGGCTTTCGCTTCCGCGGCGCGGCGAGCCGCTTCAGTTTCTTCCGGCGTCAGGAGGCGTTCGCCGGTCTTCAGATCGCGCAGACGCAGTTGCTCGTTTTCAACACATAAATCCAAACCCAGGATTTCGCTGTGAAGATGCGAACCCATCATCGGCAAATATTCACCGCCATCGAGGCGAAAGCCGCGCAAGGCAGGCCGCAGCGCCTCGGCAAAAGGATCGAAAAGAAAATATTCGCGCACGCCCATGCTGGCATAAACGTAACGTTTGATGCCCAAATCTTCGGCCTTGGTATTTGGAGAAGTCAATTCGATGACCACGTCCGGCGCCTTGCCTTCGTCTTCGAGCTTGTAAATGCGGCGCCGCTTTTTTTCGATGCCAAACACGACCAAAATATCGGGCGAGACGCTCTTGCGCTCACCCGCTTCGTCGCGGTAATAAAGAAAAATATTGCCGCTGATATAAACCTGCGGTTCATGACGATAACGCTCTTTCAGCGCATGCAGCAAAGCGATCATATTATCGCGATGGACGTCCGTTTCCGCCATAGGTTTCCCATCCGATTCCGGAAGATATTCTTCCTTTTGAAAATTTTCGCGCGAGTAAGTTTCCCACGATGGATAACTTAATTGCGCCGTTGAGGTCGCCATAACACTGACTTTAGGTTTAACGTTTGTTCAATGCATCGCCGTAAAGTTATGCAAAAATATAGCAAGCAAAATTTGAAAAACAAAATCTTTTTTAGTGCAAACCGTCAAACTTCAAACTCTTCCCCTTCCTTCGGCGTATACACGTGGTCGAATCCCAAACCGCGAATATCTTTCGCCAGTGCCGTCATCGGCTCCAACTCGCCATGCACGAGAAAAATGTGTTTGAGTTTATTCGGTTGGTGGCGGCGCACGTAATCAAGCAGATCGCTGTGGTCCGCATGGGCGCTCATGCCGTCCAACTTTCTCACTTCGCAGCGGCGCTGATAGATCTCGCCGAAAATTTTCACTTCCGTGGCGCCATCGGCCAAACGGCGGCCTAATGTGTTTTCAGCCATGTAGCCCATGAGCATTACGCAATTTTTGGCGTCGCCGATATTGTTTTTGAGATGATGCAAAATCCGCCCGGTTTCCGCCATGCCGGAAGCGGAAATAATCATGCACGAGCCTTTGAGATCGTTGAGTTTCTTCGAATCTTCAACGTCGCGAATGTATTGCAAGCGCTTGAAGCCGAACGGATCATGGCCTTCATCGAGAAACAACTTGTACGTTTCCGGATCGAAACACTCCGGATGCAAACGATACACGCTCGTGGTTTCGACCGAAAGCGGGCTGTCAACGTAAATGGGAAAATCGGGAATGCGGTTTTCATCATACAATTTGTGCAGATGATAAACCAGCGATTGCGTACGGCCGATGGAAAACGCCGGTACGATCATTTTGCCGCCGCGGCGATGAACCGCATTGACCGCCTGCGCCAATTGCTCGGCCAGATTGTCGTGATCCGGATGTTCGCGATTGCCGTACGTGCTTTCCATGATCAGCACGTCGAGATTTTCCAAATAAACCGGATCGTTGATCACCGGCGCATTGCACCGCCCAATATCGCCCGAAAAGCCCAGTCGTAGCTTGCGGCCGCGCTCTTCGATTTCCAACAAAACACCGGCGGAGCCGAGAATGTGTCCCGCATCGTGAAACGTAACTTGTACATCGGGCAATACGGAAAAAGGCCGCTGGTATTGCAGCCCAACAAAATGCCGCATCGCCTTTTCAACATCTGCGAGCGTGTACAACGGCTCGATCTTTTCGCCGCGTTTTTTGTTCAACCATTCCGCGTCTTTCTCCTGAATATGCGCCGAATCACGCAGCATGATATTGCAGAGATCGACCGTCGCGCGCGTGGAGAAAATATCGCCTTTAAAACCGCGATGCACCAGCGTCGGAATATTGCCGGAATGATCGATGTGCGCATGCGAGAGCACCAGCTTATCCACTTGCGCCGGCGTAAATTCAAACGTTTCGTTTTTCGCGCGGGTTTGCGAGCGCGATCCTTGAAACATCCCACAATCGAGCAGAACTCGTTTACCATTCACCGTCAGCAAGTGTTGCGAGCCGGTGACTTCTTGTGCCGCACCGCAGAAGCGAATTTTCATGACCAGCCTCGTCGTTCAAAAAAATAACCGTGATTGAATTATTTAAATGTAAACTTAAGGAATTTGCCGGCCAATGTCAACAGCGGAATGCGCGGTGAGAAACGGCAGTTGCTTTTTACGAAAAAATTTCTTATTCTTGATCTTGCCCCGGCAAGTAACACGATCAACTGTTTTGTCGATGTCGACTTTCACCTTATCAAGCAGCGCTCATGGCCGATTTGAATCCATTTGATTTTTATAATCTCGACGCGCAATTCTCCACGGAGGAGAAAGCCGTTCGCGAGCAAGTGCGCGAGTTTTTAAAAAAAGAAGCGGCGCCGGTTATCCGTGATCATTTTCGCGCCGGCAGCTTTCCCCAAGAACTCATCAAACCCATCGGCGAGTTGGGACTGCTTGGCGCGAATTTGCAGGGTTACGGTTGTCCGGGGTTGAATAACGTCGCGTATGGCTTGATTCTGCAAGAATTGGAAGCGTGCGACTCCGCCCTGCGCAGCTTCAGTTCCGTGCAGGGTAGCCTGGTGATGTATCCGATCTGGGCTTTCGGCTCCGAGGAGCAGAAACATAAATATTTGCCGAAATTGTCGAAGGCTGAGTTCATCGGTTGCTTCGGCCTCACCGAGCCGGATTTCGGCTCGAATCCCGGCGGCATGGCCACACGCGCCCAAAAAACACCGAACGGTTACGTGTTAAACGGCAGAAAGATGTGGATCACCAACGGCACGATGGCCGACGTGGCCGTCGTGTGGGCGAAACTCGACGGCAATATTCGCGGCTTTATCGTCGATAAAGGCACGAAAGGCTTCTCCGCGAAAGCGATGCACGGCAAACTTTCGTTGCGCGCTTCGGATACGGCGGAGCTGTTGTTGGATGACTGTGTCGTGCCGGAAAACGCGATTTTGCCCAAGTCCGACGGCCTCAAATCGCCGCTGAGTTGTTTGACGCAGGCGCGCTATGGCATCGCGTGGGGCGCGCTTGGTGCGGCGCTCGCATGTTACGAAGAAGCTTTGCGCTACGCGCAGGGCCGCGTGCAATTCGGCAAGCCGATCGCGGGATTTCAATTGACCCAGAAAAAATTTGCCGACATGCTGACCGAAATTACCAAAATGCAATTATTGTGTTTACAACTGGGACGCATGAAAGACCAGGGCAAAGTGCATCCGGCGCAGGTGAGCCTGGCCAAACGCAACAACTGCTATCACGCGCTGGAAATCGCGCGCACCTGCCGCGAAATTCTCGGCGCCAACGGCATTATCGACGATTACGCGGCGATGCGCCACGCCGCCAATCTCGAAAGCGTGAAGACCTACGAAGGCACGCACGAAATTCATACTTTGATTCTCGGCCAAGCCGTTACCGGAATTGCAGCGTTTGAATGAGGCTTGTAACTGGTTGCTGGTCGCTCGTTGCTCGTGGTCTTTAAAATTAGTGACGAAGAACGAGTTACCAGCAATAAGAAACCAGCAATCAGCACAGGAGAATAAACGTGAGCGCGTACACCGACATTCCATACGAACATTCTTATCAAAAAGACGACATGCCTTTTTTTACTTTAGAACAGGCCAACGCGGTGGTACCGAAGATCATCGCGCTCACCGAGCAGGCCGTGGAAGATTTGGACGATGCGCGCGTGCGCATGGAATCGGAGCGTTTGTTTAATGAGCCGGACGCGCAGCAGAGCTACGATCTGCAGATTGCATTGACGCTGGAACGGTGGGCCAAAGAAATTGTCCGGCTCGGCGCCTATCCCAAAGGCTATTTTACCGTCGATTTCAAAAGCTTTTTGCCCAACACCCTGCTGTGCTGGACTTTTGGCGAGCTGTCGATTTCACACACGCACAAAGTTTCGGAAAATTTCAAACATCGCCGCCCGATCGAGCATCCGGAAGTTTATTCCATGGAACTGTCGTTGAATTGAAAATGAAACTAAGAGGTGTATTGATGAAGACCGTATCAATTTTTCCTGGCGCAGTTACAAAAACAAAAAAAAGAAAGTCGCCGGTAAAAGCAAACACTCATTCTAATGGGCATATCATTGAATTGGGAAAATATGTTGTTTCCGATCCTCGAATTTGTCATGGTTATCTGACTTTCAAGGGCACTCGTGTTATGGTGGGGCCAGTGTTGGCCGCATTGGCACAAGGCCGTAACAAAAAAAGCATTTTGCGCTCATGGCCGCGATTAACCTGGGAAGCGGTGCAAGAGGCGCAAATGCTGGCGGTGCATCGTCTGATTTTCGATTTTCCCGAAGGCAAGCGTTTGTGGTTAAATTATATTGAAGATGTTATTGCCAAAACCTACGAAAAATACCAAAGCCGGAAGGGGCAAATGCGTTGAGTCCGCTGCTTGTTATCGATGAACACCTTGATTACTGGAAAGTAACGCAAGTCATTTCACGTTGGATGAGCGTGTCACAAATTGGGTTTCAGTTTGGCCGCAAGTCGATGCCGGATGATAATATTCGAGCCATTCTGCGAAAGATCAAAAGACGAACTTTTATCACTATCGATAAAGGTTTTTACCAGCGTAAATTTTGTGATGAGCGTTACTGTGTCATCTTTTTCGATATGTCATTAGTGCGCGAAGATGAGATTCCATACTTATTGCGTCGGTTATTGCACTTCTCCGAGTTTCAAACCTCCAAAAAACGCATGGGCAAACTCATTCGCGTCAGTCGCGGCAGCGGGGTTCATTATTTCGATTCACGAACCGGTTCTGAAAAACACCTGTCATGGACGCCTTAAAACTCATCTTCTTCTCCATCTTCACGCATTTCGCGATCGGCGCGCTGGTGCCCATGTTGTGCATTTCCGTCAAGGAAATGGGCACCATGTTTTTTCGGCTGATCAGCATTCTTGCCATCATTTTAATTGCCATTGCTTTTTGGGCCAGGCCATTCGCAAATCTCACGTTGGCAGTGCCCTTTACAGCAGGGGCGGTTGAAGGCCAAATCGCAACTTTATTGGCGCTCAGCGCCGGATTTCTTCTGTTCACCGTATTGCTGCTGAATCGCGGCGGAAAAATTTTCACCGCGCTGGCGCTGCTCGCAGGATTGGCGGCGATGGCTAAATTGCCTTTGACTTTTCCCAGCGCTACGGCCGCGCCGGGCTGGATGATGGCCGGCAGTTTCATCACCTCGGCGTTGATGCTAGGCGCCGTGCTCGGCACGATGATCACCGGGCATTGGTATTTGGTGAATCACAAGCTGACGCTGCGGCCGCTGCAAATCACCACGTGGGTTTTCATCGGCATCGCGATCTTGCGCACGCTTTTGGTTTTTACCACGGTATTTATAATCGCTTATTCATCGCCAACGCCGTTAGCCGCAACCGCAAAAGGCCTGCTTGATTTTTCAATGTCCGGCGTATTATTTTGGGCGCGCGTGGGTTTTGGCCTCGCCGTGCCGCTGCTCTTCGGCTGGATGATTTGGAGTTCCGTGCAGGTTAAAAACACCCAATCCGCCACCGGCATTCTGTACGCCACCATTGTCCTCGTGCTCGTTGGCGAGGCGTTTGCCAAATATCTTTTTCTATTTACCGGCATACCGGTTTAATCCTCCAAAGTTGAAAAAAAATGACACCCGATTTAAACGAGTACGCCGAGATCAAATCCACCAACACGCCAAGCGCAAACGACGACAGCGTTTGGGAAAATTTGCGGCGCGAGGTCAAAGCTGTGTCGCTGGATTTGTGGGGAACTATTTTTGACGACCAACAGTCGCCTTCCGATACGGTGCTTTACAGCGAGCGGCGCCAAAATTTTTTGCGCGAGGAATTGCAGCGTTGCGGCTATGTGGTGACCCCGGAGCAAATGCGCGCCGCTTACAAAAGCGCCTGGAAATATTTTGACGAGCTGTGGGGGCAACAAATCGCCTTTGGCGCCGCAGAAGGCGTGCAGGAAATGCTGCGCACCCTCCATGCCGAATTGCCCCGGGAGCGTTTTGAGGCCGTGCGGCAACATTTTGAAGAAGCTTATCAAGATCCGCAACCGCTCGACGGCACGTTGCACGCCATGCAACAACTGGCCCAAAAATATCCGCTGGCTTTGATCTCCGATACGGCGTGGACGCCCGGACGCGTGCTGCGGAAAATTTTTGCGCGCTACGAGATTCTCGATTGCTTTCAGGTTTTGATTTTTTCCGGCGAGGTCGGAAAAACGAAGCCCCACCCACAAATGTTTCAACTCGCGTTGGAGGGACTTGGGGTGTTGCCGCATGAATGCTTACACGTCGGCGATTTGCAGCACACGGACATCGCCGGCGCCAAAGCCGCGGGCTTGCGCGCCGCGTGGATTCATCGGCCCGTGTATGCTGGCGCTGAGCAAAAAGATCACGGACCGGACGTGGTGGTGAGCGGCGTCAAGGAAATGATGAAAAAACTTTTACTCTGAAAAACTAAAAGTCCCGCCATAGAGGCGGGACTTTTCTTTTATATCTCACAACTCGGTGGCGTTAAAATTTAAATTACGCATTAAAATCGCACCGTAAACGACACGAACTGCACGTTTTCCAACCGGCCGTAATCGGCGTAGCCGAAATCGAGCTTCAAATTCGTTCCCACCGCATCGTAACGCAAGCCGCCGCCGAAAGTAAAGCGTTGCTCGCTGTTGTTGAGAAACAGCGCCTTGTACCCGCCGCGCAGATAAACCTGATTGCGCAAATTGATTTCCATGCCGGAATTGACGTATTCGGAATTGTCGTTGGGATGCACCGCGTCGCTGGCAATCGTCACTTTCAAATTTTCCTGATTGATCACGTCGTACGCCAAGCCCAACCGCAGCGTCAGCGGCAAATCATATTTGCCCAAACGATACAACGCCGGAACTTCCGAAACCGTGCCGGATTCGCCGAGCGGATCATAGTTAAAATACAAATCACGGCCTTCCAATTGCATTTTGGTGCCGAAGTTCGCGATTGCCGCACCGATGCGCAAGCCGTTGAACGGCGTGACGTAATGCGTGCCGAGGTCGATAGCAACGCCGCGCGCGGATTCATTCCACAAACTTTCCTGAATGTATTTGCCGGTGAAGCCGATGGCGAAACGGTCGGTCAACATGCGGGCATAACTGACGGCCAGTGCGATGCTCGACATGTCAAAGCGCTCGCCGGTGCCTTCGGGGAAATCATAATCGCGCACCACATCTTCCGGTACGCGAAAAGAAGTAACGGCCAGCCCGAGCGTGCCGAAGTTGCCGGCGTTCAGCGTGACGCCGGCAAAATCATACGAGGTTTCCGCGAGCCATTCGGCGTGATTGAACGTCGCCTCGCCGCCGCCGGAGATCGTCGCAATGCCCGCGGGATTCCAATACAGCGCGGTGACATCATTGGCCACGGCGACAAAGGCGCCGCCCATGCCGATCGACCGCACGCCGGCGCCGATTTTCAAAAACTGCGCGGCAGTGGTGCCGACTTTGGTGATGGATTGCGTGAGCTGTGCGTGGGC
>CAZVZZ010000045.1:0-1638 GCA_964631505.1 uncultured Cytophagia bacterium | reverse complement strand
GCCGGGCGCGTCCACGTGGTAAATGTAAACGCCGTACGCGGTGGCTTGCGATTCCAACGTCAACACATTCCACACCGCGAAATCGCGTTGGTCGTTTTTCTCAACCGTATCGACCAGTTCGCCGGTGATGGTGTAAATGCGAATCGTGCATTTTTCCGGCAGATTACGAAACTCCAAACGCCGCTCGTCGCGCGTGCCGACGCGCGAACCGGCGCTTTCACCGGCACTGAAAGCGACATACGGATTCGGCACGACGTATACATTTTGCAGTTCACCTTTTGCCGCTTCTTGGTCAAACTTCGCAGCCTGTGTGGTGAATTGATATTTGTCGCCGGCATCAAACGGCTTGCGCGAGAAAAAGAGAAACACGTCGCCGTCGCCGGGATATTTCGCGGTTTGGCCGGGCGGCACTTCGAATTGCACTTCGTACATCGGATCGATGCGGCTGCCGGGTTGAAAGACGTGAATTTTTTCGGGGAAATCCCATTGGCGATTGCGCAACGCCGCATTCGATTCATTGACGTGCCAGTTCAGCTCCTGGCCGGTCTCGGTGTCAAACACGCGAAAATTGCTCACGATGTTCGTGAACGAGGTGTCGGCGGGATTTTTGAGCTTGCCGCCGGCCAGCGTGTCGTATTTGGTGAAACGCAATTCGATGTCGCCGGGATAAGGTTTCGCGCGCAGGTTGATCGTCGAGATCGCGACCTTATAAGTAAAATTCGTGCCGGTTTGATTGACTTTCCAACCGCTGCGGCTCGCGTCGAGATCGATTTGATCGTTCTGCACGAAAATTTTGACGCCGTCAAACACCGGGTTAAAATCCTGGCGGTTCAAGCCGGTGCTTTGGTAAACCGGATAATATTGAAACGTTGCGGTATACGTCGCGCCGTTGCGCAACACGCCGGAAGTTTTGCCGCGGATGCGGCCATCGACATAATTGACCTCATAACGGCTCGGATCGACCGTCGCCCCTGCGGCATCGCGCAGCGTTACCGTGCCGGGAACGAGAGGCGCCACCGACAAATCCGCAAACACCGTGTCACGCGCCGTAAAAGAGACGGTGCGCGGTTTGAGATCCGTAATCGAATACACCGGTGGATCAGCGAGTTTGCTGCCGGCGGTGAATTGAACTTCATATTGCTTATTATCGCCGACGAGCAGAGGATCGATAAATTGCACGTCAATACGGCCGGTGGCGTTGCCGGCCACGCGCTTCACATTGCTATCATCCAATTTCGGCCCGACGTAACCGGCGGCCAGCGGCCCAGGAATCACCATCGCCGTGTTGATATCAAAAGTAAATTGTCCGGTCAACGGGTCGCGGTCGACCGTGCGCTGCGTTTCCGTCGGCGGAATCTGCAATGTGTTGTCGCCGTGGTCATACGCAACGACAGCATAAAAGTAGCGCTTGCCGTTGACGACGTTATTCGAATCGACATACGTATGCACCAGGCCGGTGTTGTCGCCAAGATTGTAGCTTACGCCGCGGCCGCGATAAGCGACCGGCGAAAAACCGGAATACTCGTTAACGAGATCATATTGCGCCGGCACACCGCGGTTGTTGCGCAGCGGTTCTGAAAGAAATTTTAAGCCGTTTTGATCCGTGATGATTTTAGTGTCATCAAAAGAAAAATCTTC
>CAZVZZ010000044.1:3194-15752 GCA_964631505.1 uncultured Cytophagia bacterium | reverse complement strand
CGTAGATCGTGCAAATATTGGGATGGTTGAGCGCAGCGGCAGCGCGCGCTTCTTGCTCAAAACGGGCGCGCGCCTCAAGATCGACCGCAGCTTCAGAGGGAAGAAATTTGAGCGCGACTTTGCGGCCCAGCTTGAGGTCCTCAGCCAGAAACACCTCACCCATGCCACCTTGCCCAAGCTTGGCCAGAATCTTATAATGCGAGAAGATTTGAGCGATCATACCGTTGGATTGTTTGTGCGTCTACACTAAATAGAATAAGCAAATTTTGCAAAAAAGCAAGCGTTTGTCATCGCCATCAGAATTCTCCGGTGAAAAGTTTCGCTAAAAAACGCGCGGACGCGCCACCAGCGAACGTGAACTTGCTTTCTCTGGAAAATTGTCTATATTAGATGTGCTGCTGTTTAGCTTGGCAGCCAATTCTTATAGGCGGTGATGTATAAACTATGATTTTGAAGGAGTCGCTCATGCCACACATTTCCCGTGCTTTTACCGCCGGACTGCTGGTGTTTTTATCGGCCGGAAGTAACAACCTCATGGCGCAAACCGCGAAAGGCGTGCGTCAAACCAATCCACTCGTGTGCGCGATCAAAACCGTCGGCAGTGACGTCGCGTATGTTTTCACCTCGCCGTTGCGCACGACCACCCGCGGCGGCGTGGAGTTTTTGGCGCTCTCCGCGTTGACCACCGGCTTCATTCTCCGCGCCGATGACAAGATTGACGAAGAACTCGGACTGGAAGGTTATGAATTTCATTCACTGCCGTTTCGTAAGCTGGCTGAACTGGGCCAAATTTACGACGACATCAAACCCGCCAATTTTGCGCTTGGGCTGACGGCGACGACATTCGCCGGCGGCCTGGCGCTGCGTGATAAAAAACTTTTGCAAACTTCGCGTTTGCTCGCGGAATCGGTGGTGTTGACCCAACTCTTTACGTCGTGGAGCAAAGGCATTTTGGGCCGCGCGCGGCCTTATACCGACCACGGTCCGCGCGATTTTAATTTTTTCAAATTCGGCGCATCCGAAGATTTCAAATCCATGCCCTCGGGCCACGTGAGCAGCGCGTTTGCGTTGATGACGGTGATCGCGAAACAATATGATCACTGGTACGTGGACGTTCCGGCATATACGTTTGCGGTGGCGGTCGCTTTTCAGCGCATGAACAGCCGCAATCATTGGGCGTCGGATACGATTGTCGGCGGCGCGCTCGGCTATTGGGTGAGCAGCATGTTGGTGCAGAAGCAACGCCGCGACCCGCCAAACTGCGCGCTCCAACCGTATATTCTCGGTGATCGTCTCGGCGTGGTGATGAATTTTTGAGCGCCAAGTTCCCGGCTATCGGTCGCATTGATTTCCACTTTCGGCGACAATAATGCACCGTTGATTGGCGGGATCCCGGAAATAATCGTTGCGTTAAGAAAGTCATGGTGCCATATTAAAAAGGCATGAACTTACGTTTTACGTTTCACGCTTTATAAGGATTTCCATGCCCATTAAAATTCTGGTCACCGGCGGCACGTTTGACAAAGAATACAATGAAATCAACGGCACGCTGTATTTCAAAGACACGCACATCAACGAAATGTTGCGGCTCGGGCGTTGCCGGTTGGAAACCAGCCTGCGCACGGTGATGATGATCGACAGTCTCGAGATGACCGAGGCGGACCGGCAATTGATTTTGGAGCATTGCAAAAAATCGCCGGAGAACAAAATCGTCATCACTCACGGCACGGACACGATGGTGGAGACCGCGCGGGTTTTGGCGCATGGCCTCGCCGGCAAGACCATCGTGCTCACCGGCGCGATGATTCCATACGCGTTCGGCAGCTCGGATGGCTTGTTCAATCTCGGCAGCGCGTTGTCGTTCGTGCAGGCCTTGCCGCCCGGTGTTTATATCGCGATGAACGGCAAATATTTCACCTGGGACAACGTACGGAAAAATCGTGAACGCGGCGAATTTGAAGAGATTGTTCAGCGGCCATGAGCGGCTTGAACCGAATAGGCGATTCGTTCGTATTTTATTGCGACCATGCTTTGGAACGCTAAAGCGCAATAATATTTACGCGACCAGCATTCTTTGAGAACCGTATTTTTCGGAGAACCCATGATCAGAGTTCGTGCGATTTTCTTGCAGGGGTTGTTTTTACTCGTGCCCATTGCCGTTTTTGCTTTTCCAGCTCGCGTCACGCCGCCGGATCTTGTCGGCATTTGGCAGGGGGTATTGAAAATCGGCGGCATCGAGTTACGCCTGGTGATTAAAGTTTCCAGAACCGCGGATGAGCAATACACCGCGACGCTCGACAGCCCCGATCAGGGTGCAAAAGATATTCCCGCGAGCCTGGTGTCGTTTACCAACGGCGACGTCAAAATCGAGGTCAAAGTGATCTCCGGTATTTTTACCGGAAAAATGAGTGATGACAACACCATCACCGGCGAATGGAAACAAGGTCCGGCGGCGCTGCCGCTGATTATGAAGCGCACCGATAAAGCGCCTGAAGCGCCGCGCCGGCCGCAAGAGCCGCAAAAACCTTTTCCATATAAAGATGAAGAGGTGAGGTACGATAATCCTCAAGCCGGAATCAAATTAGCCGGAACCTTGACGCTGCCGGCGGCAGGCGGACCGTTTCCAGCGGCGATTCTCATCAGCGGCTCCGGGCCGCAAGATCGCGACGAGGCGCTGCTGGGCCACAAACCGTTTCTGGTATTAGCTGATTATCTCACACGGCAAGGCCTCGCGGTTTTGCGTTTTGATGATCGCGGCGTCGGCAAATCCACCGGCGAGTTTGCCAAAGCCACGAGCGCGGATTTTTCGACGGACGTGTTGGCGGGCGTCGCATATTTAAAAACGCGAAAAGAAATCAATGCGAAGCAAATCGGTTTGATCGGCCACAGCGAGGGCGGCTTGATCGCGCCGATGGTGGCGACACAATCGGCGGACGTCGCGTTCATCGTGCTCATGGCCGGCCCGGGAATTTCCGGCGAAGAAATTTTGTATTTGCAAAGCGCGCTGATCGCGCGCGCCAGCGGCGCTCCGGAGACGGCGATTGCTAAAAATCTGACGTTGTCGAAAAAAACTTTTGCCGTCATCAAAGCTGAGCCGGATAACGCCGTTGCCGAAAAGAAGCTGCATCCGATTTGGACGCAAGCTTTAAAAACGTTGACCGATGAAGAGAAAAAGGCATTGGATTTTACCGGAACCAGCCCCGATTCGCTGTTTCAAATGCAAATCAAACAACTGTTGTCGCCGTGGTTCCGCTATTTCTTGTTCTATGATCCGCAGTCCGCTTTAAAGAAAGTGCGCTGTCCCGTCCTCGCAATCAATGGCGAAAAAGATTTGCAAGTGCCGCCCAAAGAAAATCTCGCGGCCATTGCCCGGGCGCTCAAAGCCGGCGGCAATAAAAAATTCGTGATCAAAGAATTACCGGGGTTGAATCATCTTTTCCAAACGGCCTCTACCGGTGCGCCGGCGGAATACGCGAAAATCGAAGAAACGATTTCACCGGCAGCCCTGCAGACGATAGGAGATTGGATTCTGGCGCTGAAATAAGCAGGGCGGCAAACTTTAGTTTGTTACCTTCGCCGGATTATTTTTAGAGAAGCTTGCATTGGAACATTTTCGACCCTAACTCTGTTTCATTTTTATGGCTATTCGCCCGGAGGTATTTTGCCCAGCAAAACGCGCGGGCGCGAATTTTTGCGCCACACCATTCGCCATTTTATTTTAATCGCCATTGGCTTAGGCGGAACGATTTATGAGTTGTTAACCAGCGACCCCATTCGCTGGCTGTTGATCGGCGGTTATGGCTTCATCGTCGCTGCTTCGGTTTATCGCATCTGGGCGTTTGCGCAACAAGATGAAGAAACCGGCGCAGGTGAATAATCGGCGCACCGCGTAAAAACTTATTGTCCGTGATTTATGTTGTTTCAAAAAATCAAAATGCTGCAAACCGCGACGAGTGCAATGCTGCTTTTTTCGGCATGGCTCGTCGCTGGCGAGCGCGACGCGCGAGTGACCCAAAGCGGCAATCGCCAAGTCACCATTGCCTATCAACTCACGGACTTCAAGCTTGATACGTTGCGATCACATAACGCGACCGCCTGGCGCGCCACATTTTATAAAGCACTGGCGCCGAACAAAATCGGCGCACCGGCATTACCCACGCGCGTTTTGTTGATCGGCCTGCCGCCCGGTGCGCAAGCCGAGGTGAGCATTATCCGCGGCGCCGTCGAAGAACTATCTGAAATTAGTATTCGGCCGGTGCCCACGCCGGCGCGTGAAGGCGGCTGGCGCGATGAACCCGATCCGCAAATTTACACGCGCAATAATTTTTATCCCGCCGAATTGGCGCGCGTTGCGCCCGCAACGCAATTCCGCCAGCAAAATGTAGCCCGCCTCGAAATCATGCCGGTGCAATACAATCCCGTGCAAAAACGCCTGCGGCTGTATCGCGAGCTGCACCTCAGCGTGCGTTTTATTGGCGGCAATGCGCCAGCCCTGCGCACGCCATCATCGCCGGCTGAAGAAGAGTTTTATGAAAACCTCTTGATTAATTATGAACAAGCCCAATCATTTCGCCTCGTCCCGCCAGTGAATCTGGCGCGCCGCGCCGATGCGCAAATTGACGGGCCGCTCTACAAATTTCCGCTGCGGCAGGAAGGTATTTACAAACTGGATGGCCGCACGCTGCGCGGCGCCGGCATCAATCTCGACGAGATCAAGCCGGCCAGCATTCATCTTTATAACAACGGTGGCCGCGAACTGCCCCGCGCGTTTCGCGCGCCGCGCGCAAATGGCTTGATTGAAAACGCGATTTATGTGAGCGACGGCGGCGACGGCCGTTTCCACGACGACGATTATATTTTGTTTTATGGCCGCGGCATTGAAGGTTTTGCGTTTGATTCAACCACCGGCGTCGCGAATCATTATACCAACCACTTCGGTTACGACAATTATTATTGGTTGAGTTTTGGCGGCAATGACGGCAAACGCATGGCCGAGCGCGCGCCGCTGCCGACCGCGGGTTTGACCCCGCTCACCCGTTTTACGGATTACGTTTTTGTTGAAGAAGATTTGCACCCACTGTTTGAATCGGATCAACATTGGTTCAGTTGGCTTTTCACCACCCGCGGCGATAATAAGCGCACGTATCGCGTTCGCCTCACCGATCCGGTTCCCGAAACCGCGGCGCAATTGAAGATGGCGTTCTATGCGCAGCCCAACGGCGCGCGGCGCCAGATCACGGTGAGTTTTGAAAAGCAGGAGCTTGGTGCGTTCGAGCCGTTCGGCGGGGATAACGTGGAAATTTTTAGGGCGGAGAAATTAGGCGGGCTGGCCAATGGCGACAATGAAATTCTCTTTGCGTTCACGGGCAGCGGCGAGGCGGCGCAATTGTATCTCGATTATTTTGAAATTCGTTACGAACGCCAGTTAAAACTCAACAACGACGCCTTGATTTTCAATGGCCGCGCCGGCGCCGGCCCTTTTGCTTATACGCTGAGCGAAACCGCACTGAGCGGAGTCGAAGTGTGGCTCTTTGACGTTTCCGATTTCCGCAATGCCGCACGGTTGACGGCGCAAAATATTCAAGTGGCCGGCGCGCAATTAACTTTTGCCGATATTGGTGTTTCTTCGCAAGCGCCGCGCCGCTATATTGCGGCGTTGCCGGCGGCTTTCAAAAGCCTCGAGGCCGGCGCGATTAAAAAAGACGAGCTTTCCAATTGGCGCTCGCCGCAGCACGGCGCGGATATGGTGGTGATCACGCATGAAGATTTTCTCAGTATCAATCCGCTGACCGGCAAAGACGAAGGCCCGCTGGCGCGCTTCGTCAGTCTGCGGCAAAATGCGAACGTCAATGACACGCTGAAAGTCGAAGTCGTCAAAATTCAAGACGTGTTCGATGAATTCTCCGGCGGCTTGTATGATCCGGTGGCGATTCGTGATTTTCTCCAATATGCCTATGAAAATTGGCCGCGGCGGCCGCTGTACGTGCTGCTTGTCGGCGACGGCGATTATGATCCCAAAAACCTCATCAATAAAACCGGCAAAAATTGGATGCCGACTTATCACACGGAAGAATTCAATACGAACGAGTTTGATGTGCGCAACCGCGTCACCGACAGCAGGTTTACTTATGTCGCCGGCGACGACGAAACGATGGACATGGCCATCGGCCGTCTTCCGGCGCGCAGCCTCGCCGACGTTGAAGCATACGTGAATAAATTGACGCGCTATGAAACGCAGCCGGCGTTTGGCGCGTGGCGCAACACCGCGGTGATGGTGGCGGACGATGAATACGCGCAAGGCGCGGCGCCGTCGTCAATCGAGCGTTTCCATATTGATGATACAGAAACGCTGGTTAATTTCAGCACGCCGCCGTTTTTCGATATTAAAAAAATTTATTTGACGGAATTTGCCGCGGTGCAGAGCGCTTCGATTTCCGGGATCCGGAAACCCACGGCCACCGACGCGCTGTTGCGGCTCGTTAACAATGGCGCGCTGTTGATCAATTACACCGGCCACGGCAATCCCGACGTCTGGGCGCACGAGCGGGTGTTGAATTTGTCCTCGGATTTCGAGCGCATTCAAAACGGCGACAAGCAGGCGTTGTGGGTGGCGGCGACTTGCACATTTGGCAAGTACGATATGCCGGATCGGCAAAGTTTTGCCGAGGAGTTGGTGCTCGCGCCGCGGCGCGGCGCGATTGCGGCGCTGGCCACGTCGCGCGATGTGTTCAGCAATCTCAATGCGCGGTTGAATCAGGTTTATTACGATTTTCTTTTTGAGAATCCCAGCCACGTGAGCGCGCGTATCGGCGCGGCGATGATGTGGGCGCGGCTGCAAACCGGCGCGATCGAGAATGATGAAAAGTTTCATGTGCTCGGCGATCCCTCGCTCCGCCTCGCTATGCCGCGTTACACCGCGGCCATTACCTCACTGCAACCGGACACCATCAAAGCGTTGGCGGTGATGAAAGCGCAGGGCAAAATTCAGCGTGACGGCGTGGATTGGCCGAACTTCACCGGCACGGCGCGAGTCGAAGCCTTTGATGCGCAACGCGAGGTCAATTATCAATCGCCGGGGCAGTTTTCCATTTCTTATGCCATGCCGGGTAATTCGCTTTTTCGCGGCGAGGCGCCGGTGCAAAACGGCATTTTCACGGTGCAATTTTTTGTGCCCAAAGATATCACTTATGGCGGCCAAACCGGACGCGTCAATATTTATTTTTGGAACGATAAAACCGATGGCTCCGGTTATCGCCACCACCTGCCGGTGGGCGGCACGGCAAGCGGCTTCGTTGATCGCACGGGGCCGCGTCTCGACCTCGGCTTTGCTGACGTGGAAGCGTTTTATTCCGGCGGCATCGTCGGCGTCGATCCGGTTTTGCGCGTGGTGATTCACGACAGCCTTTCCGGCGTCAACCTCACCGGCGAAATCGGCCACCAAATCACACTCAGCCTCGATGGCCGCAACGACGACAAAATTGACGTCACGGATCTCTTTAATTACGACGCCGGCAGTTACACGCGCGGCACGATTCTTTATCCGCTCACCCATCTCGCCGAAGGCCGGCATACGGCGGAAATCAAAGCGTGGGATAATCTCAACAACTCGAATACCGCGATAATCGAGTTCACGGTGCAGCCGCAAGATCGGTTAATATTGAGTGAGGTGCTGAATTACCCCAATCCTTTCCGCCGGGCCACGACGTTCACTTTTGGGTTGAATTTGGCGGCAGAAATTCGTATTAAAATATTTACACTCTCGGGCCGGCTGTTACGCGCGCTGGAGCCTTTCGCCGGCCAGCGCGGTTTCAATATGATTGAATGGGACGGCCGGGACGAGGACGGCGATGAATTGGCCAACGGCGTTTATCTTTACAAAATCATCGCCGCAACGCCGAGTGTCGCGTCGTTGCGCGTTGAGGAAACTGGGAAGTTGGCAATTCATCGATGATGCTGCAAAGACAATTAGCCTCTGCACATAATTTTGAGAGAAGGAAGCAATATGACGGAAGTGATGATTTCGATTCAAATAGAGCCTTTGGAAGAAGGCGGCTTTTTAGCAACAAGCGATGACTTGCAAGGCTTTTTAGCGCAAGGCCGCACCGTTGCTGAGACCATAGAAATTGCTCAAGACGTGGCGCGCAAACTAATTGAGTCTTATATTGAGCACGATGATCCATTGCCAGCGCTGGTGCAGAAGCAACTCAATAAACCATCGCGAACCGCTAAAGTTAAAATTCCGGTTACCGTATCGGCATGAGCAAATTGCCTAATTTCACATATGCCGATGTTGTTCGCCGTCTCCGTCGAGCTGGATTTCATTTTGAGCGGCAAGCAAAGGGAAGTCATGAAATTTGGTATAATCCAACGACAAGACGGCGCACGACGTTGCCTCATCATCCGGGTACGATTCCGAAGGGAACGCTCCGCGCTATTATCAACCAGGCCGGATTAAGCGTAGATGAGTTTGTAAATCTCGGATAATTATTTTAGTAAAATTTTATGCAACCACATTTTTTCATGTCAAAATTTCTGAGTGTTTTTTTATTAAATTGTGTCTTATTGCAAACCGCCGCCGTCGCCGCCGACCGCGACGCGCAATTAACCCAAAGCAGCGCGCAGCAGGCGACGCTGGTGTATCAGTTGGCTGATTTTCAATTGCGCCCGCTGTTGGTGAATGGCGAGACCACCTATCGGGCGGATTTTGCCAACGCCATTGCGCTCGATGCCGCCGGTGCGCCGGAATTGCCGGCGCGGGTTTTTGTGTTTGGCGTGCCGCCCGGCGCCCGTGTGGAAGTTTCGGTCCTTCCCGGCGCGAGCGAGGAATTTTCCAATATCAGTATTCCGCCGGTGCCGATTAAAGAGCCGGCGGAGGATTTGACGCGGCTGCGCTACGCGCCCGAGGCGCAAATTTATGAACGCGCCGCGTTCTTTCCCGGCGAGCTTTATAAAGTGGAAATGCCGGCGCAATTTCGCCAGCAAGCCATCGTGCGCGTGCAGATCTTTCCGGTGCAATATAATCCGGTACGGAAACAATTGCGCGTTTATCGCGAACTGCAAATCGTCGTGCGTTTCATCGGCGGCGCAACGGCGGCAACCTCCACGCCGGCTTTTGCTTCAACGCGCGAGGAAGAGCTGTATCAAAATTTGCTGAGCAATTACGAACAGGCCAAAACGTTTCGTTGGCCGTCGCCTCCGCCAATCTTGAAAACAACGAATCCGCAAATCGAGGGGCCGTTGTACAAATTTCCGGTTCGCCAGGAAGGCATTTACAAAATCGACGGCAGAACACTGGCGAGCGCCGGTATCACCAACATCAATTCCAACACGATTCATCTTTACAACAACGGCGGCCGGGAGTTGCCGCGCGACGTCACGCGGCCGCGGCCGCAGGGTTTGGTGGAAAACGCGATTTACGTTTCCGACGGCGGCGACGGCCGTTTGGATAACGACGATTTCATTCTCTTTTACGCTCGCGGCGTCGAGGGCTTTGCGTTTGATTCCACCAGCGGCCAGGCGCGGCATTATCTTCATCGCTTCGGATTCGATAATTTTTACTGGCTGAATTTCAACGGCACCAATGGCGCGCGCATGCCGGAACGCGCGCCGTTGCCGGTGGCGAATTTGATTCCGGCGACCACTTGCAAGGATTATCTGTTCGTCGAAGAGGAATTGAATCCGTTGTATGAATCCGATCAAAGCTGGTACGGCTGGCTGTTTACCAGCAGCGACGTGAACCGCTCGCGGCGCTACCGGTTCAAATTAACCGATCCGCTTTCCGAGGGCACGGCCTCGACGCGTTTCGCGTTTTATGCGACGTTCGCCGGCGGTTTCAACACGCATAATTTAAAAGTAGAATACGACAAACAGGAATTGGCGAACCTGCAAATTCCCGGCAACAATCGTCCGGATTTTTATCAAGTCGATAAATTGGGCGGCCTCGCCAGCGGCGACAATGAAATCCTTCTCACCTATCAAAGCGGCAGTGACGCGGCGCAGTTGTATATCGATTACTTTGAAGTGACTTATGATCGCCGGATGCGCTTGAACGAGAACTCGTTGATCTTCAACGGCCGCGCCGGCGCCGGGCCGTTGGCGTACACAGTGGATAATGCCGACGCGAATTCGCTGTGGCTGTTCGATGTTTCGAATTTTAGCAATGTGACGCGGCTGTCGACGCAGAATTGGCGCGTGAACGGCACGCAAGTGACGTTTGCCGATATCGGCGGTTCCGTGCGCGTGCCGCGGCGTTACGCGGCCGTGCAGCCGGCGGCATTTAAAACCATTGCCGCCAGCGCGATTGTTCGTGATGAAGTGTCCAATTGGCGCTCGCCGAATAACGCCGCGGACATGATCATCATCACGCACGAAGATTTTCTCGCCACCAGCCCGGGCAAGAGCAAGCCGCCGCTCACCGAACTGGCGGAGCTGCGCTTGCGACCGGCAAATTTAAGCGACAGCTTGCGCAGCGTCACGGTAAAAATTCAGGACGTGTTTGACGAGTTTTCCGGCGGCTTGTATGACCCCACGGCAGTGCGCGATTTTATCAAGTACGCTTACGACAATTGGCGGCGCCGGCCGCTTTTTGTGTTGCTCGTCGGCGACGGCGATTACGATCCCAAAAATTATATCAATAAAACCGACAAGAATTGGATTCCCACCTATCACACCACGGAGCTGGATGAGATTGCGAGCCGCGTGACCGACAGTTGGTTCACTTATGTTTCCGGCAACGATGAAGTGATGGATATGGCGATCGGCCGCATTCCGGCGCGCAGCCTCGCGGACGTACAGGCGTATGTGGACAAGCTCGTGCAGTACGAAGCCAAGCCCACGTTCGGGCCGTGGCGCAACACCGCCGTGATGGTCGCCGACGACGAATTTGGTCAGGGCGCGACGCCGTCAACGATCGAAACGGTGCATATTCTGGACACGGAAACGCTGGCTTCGCCGCTTTATACGCCGCCTTATCTCGACGTCAAGAAACTGTATTTGACGGAATTTTCTGCGGTGCAAAGCGCCTCGATCTCCGGCATTCGCAAGCCGACGGCGACGGATGCATTTCTGCGTTTGCTGAATAACGGCGCGTTGCTGGTGAATTACGCCGGGCACGGCAACTCGGAAGTTTGGGCGCATGAGCGCGTGCTGAATCTCTCCACGGATTTGGAGCGCATGCAAAACGGCGCGAAGCAGGCGCTGTGGATCGCGGCCACGTGCACGTTCGGCAAATACGATATTCCCGAGAAGCAAAGTTTTGCGGAGCAGCTCGTGTTGGCGCCCGGCCGCGGCGCGATTGCGGTACTCGCCACCGCGCGCGATGTTTACGCCAGCCAGAACGCGACGCTGAATCAGCAATATTATCGTTTCTTTTTTGAAAATCCCAATCACGTTTCCGCGCGCATCGGCATGGCGATGGTGCTGGCGCGCTTGCAAACCGGCGCGACCCAGAACGATGAAAAATTTCACGTGCTCGGCGATCCCTCACTGCGCATCGCGATTCCGCGTTACACCGCGGCGATCACTTCGTTGCAGCCGGACACCATCAAAGCGCTGTCGGTGATGACGGTGAAAGGCAAAGTGAAACGCGACAACGGCACGGATTGGACGGATTTCAACGGCACGGTGCGCGTGGAAACGCTGGACGCGCAGCGCGAGGTCAACTATCAATCGCCGGGGCAATTTTCGATCAATTACGGCTTGCCGGGCAACTCGCTGTTTCGCGGTGAAGCGCCGGTTACCAACGGCAATTTTACGGTGCAATTTTTTGTGCCGAAAGATATCACGTATGGCGGCGTTTCGGGCCGGGTCAATTTGTATTTTAAAGACAACGCCAACAAATTTGACGGCAACGGATTTCGCCAGCAATTGCGCGTCGGCGGCACCGCCGGAAATATTACGGATCGCGTCGGCCCGACGATTAAAATCGGCTTTGACGGCGTCGACAATTTTCAATCCGGCGACGTGGTCGGCGACAATCCGGTGTTGCGCGCGATCATCAGCGACACGCTGTCGGGCGTGAACATCACCGGCGAGATCGGCCACAAGATCACGCTGGCGCTGGACGGGCGCGCGGAGGAAAAAATCGACATCACGGATTTGTTCAATTACGACGCCGGCAGTTACACGCGCGGCGCGGCGCTCTATGCGCTCGGCGCGCTCACTGAAGGCCGGCACACGGTGGAAATCAAAGCGTGGGATAATTTGAATAACTCCAACTCGGCGACCGCGGAGTTCGTGGTGCGGCCGAAAAATCAGCTCGTGTTGTCCGACGTGTTGAATTATCCGAATCCGTTTCGCAATCGCACCACGTTTACCTTCGAGTTGAATTTTGACGACACCGAAGTGCGGGTGAAAATATTTACGCTGGCCGGCCGGTTAATCCGTACATTGGCAGGAGCCGGCGCGCGCGGTTTTAATCAAATCGACTGGGATGGCCGCGACGAAGACGGTGACATTTTAGCCAACGGCGTTTATTTGTATAAAATCATCGCCACCCAAAACCTCGGCGGCGAAGCGCTGCGCGCCGAGGAAATTGGCAAGCTGGTGGTGCAGCGGTGA
>CAZVZZ010000044.1:0-3094 GCA_964631505.1 uncultured Cytophagia bacterium | reverse complement strand
TGCGCGCCGACGATCCGAAACCGAAAAAAGCCGAAGTGACGTGGTACGATTTTGAGAAGGGAATCGCCGCGGGCAAAAAAGAGAAAAAAATGGTGGTCGTGGATTTTTACACCACGTGGTGCGGCTGGTGCAAAGTGATGGACAAGGAAACTTACGGCCACGCCAGCATCATCAAATATGCGAAAGAAAAATTAGTGCTGGTGAAAGTGAACGCTGAATCCGACGAGAAGACGCGCTTCCGCGAGCAGGAATATACGTACCGCGAATTGGCTGCCGCGTTCGGCGTCAACAGCTATCCGGCCACGGCGTTCATCGACGCCAGCGGCGAGGTGCTGACGTTGGTGCCGGGCTACATTCCCGCGGATAAATTTTTGCCGGTGCTGGAATTTCTCAATGACGGCCATCACAAGACGATGACGTTTGAAGCCTATCTTGCCAAACGCAACGCGCCGGCGACCGATGCCAAAAAAGCTGCTCAGTAAGCTCAAAACATTTTGGCGTCCGGCCGGTCATGCGGCGATCGTGGAAATTTACAGCAAGCCCGGCTGCCATTTGTGCGACGACGCCAAGGCCGTTTTGCAGCGCCTGCAACGCCGCCACCGTTTCACGTTGCGCGAAGTGAATATCGCTGCCGACGAAAAACTGCTGGCCGAATTCGGCACGCGCATTCCGCTGGTTTTCGTGAATGGCCATTTGGTGTGCAAATATTTTGTGGATGAAGCGGCGGTGGTCAAAAATTTGGCCTCGGTGCAGTAAGCAATATTTGTAAATCTTGCGCTTGTATTCAACGTCCCACTGGAAAAATAAATCTTCCGTGGGATTTTTTATTAGACCTGTTTTCAAGCAAGCCAAGTCAGTTTTGGTGATTTTAAAAACACCATCAAAACAACTACCCATTGTATTGTGACACAAAAATACTACAATATCTTGAAAATTTCTTAAAATTTTCCTTGCAAATAACAAAGCAGAGTCGTATATTTCAAGCCGGCAACAAAATCCGATTTTCCTACAGTGGACTGGCTGTAGTGAGATCGGCTTTTTTTTGCTAAAAATGACCGCGCGTTTTGGGCTTTTGGACGAGCTTCATCGCTGCGGCGCGAACAGTTCGGAGAATGGAGCTTCGTCACAAAATCACCCTTAATGTCTGATCATGGAGGAAATTTCAGCATGGCAACCGAGAAGTGGCAACCAGAGGTCGAAGTCGAAACCGGGACCGCGGCAGAATCCCGCAATGGAGTGGAAAAATCCTTACCTATTAAATCCTGGCGGGGGGAAGAGCCGCACAAAAATGGCAACGGCAAAACAGCCTTCTCCTCGTCCCCAAGTCTTGTCGGCAATCTCACCATCACCAAACGCGATGGCCGTGTTGTTCCGTTTGACATCGGCCGTATTGAAAGCGCGGTGACGCGTTGTTTCGCGAGTTTTGGGCGCCAGCCGAGCACGCCAATACGGGAACTGGCGCGGCAAGTCGCGAACATCATCGCCGTGAAATTTGCACATCCGACCGTCGAAGGCGTGCAAGACATCGTCGAGATGGTGTTGCAAGCCGCGGGCGAGTATGAAGCGGCGAAACGTTACATTCTTTATCGCGCCGAGCACGCGAAAAAACGTTTGGAGCGGCCGATTCCGGAACATGTGCGCGCCGCGTTTGCGGAGTCCGATCAGTATTTTCCGACGCAATTGCAAAAATTTCAGTTTTACGACAAATACTCCCGCTTCAATTACGATCTCGGCCGCCGCGAGACGTGGATCGAAACCGTCGATCGCGCCGTCGATTATTTGCGTGAATTGTCGCAGGCGCGTTTGCAGCCGGAGACTTACGGCCGCATTCGCCGCGGCATGTTGGAAATGCGCGCGATGCCGTCGATGCGTTTGCTGGCGATGGCCGGGCCGGCGGCGCGCCGCAACAACATCGCCATTTACAATTGCTCGTACATGCCGGTGGACAGCATCGACTCGTTCGTCGAAGCGCTGATCATTTCGATGAGCGGCTGCGGCGTCGGCTTTTCGGTGGAAAGCCGTTACATCGAAAATTTCCCGCGCATTCGCCGGCAGTCCAATGCGGCGCCGAAAAATTTTGTGATTGAAGATTCTTCCGAAGGCTGGGCGAATGCGTTGCGCACCGGTCTGCAAACTTGGTTCGAAGGCGGTGACATTCATTTCGATTATTCGCAATTGCGGCCGGCGGGCGCGCCATTGAAAACCAAAGGCGGCCGCGCTTCCGGGCCGGAACCGTTGCGCAAAATGATGGATTTTGCCCGCGCCCGGATTCTCGGCCGGCAAGGCAGTTTTCTGCGCTCGATCGACGCGCATGACATTATGTGTGCCGTCGGCAATGCCGCGGTTTCCGGCGGCGTGCGCCGCACCGCGATGATTTCGTTGTTTGATTACGACGACGCCGAAATGCGGCAGAGCAAGAACGGCGATTTTGAGCGCGACAACAATCAGCGCTGGAACGCCAACAACTCCGCGGTGTGGCCGGAAGGCGGCTTAACGCAGGTTGATTTGGCGCGCCAAATTTTAGACATGGTCGAATCGCGGCGCGGCGAGCCGGGCATTTTCAATCGGCAGGCCGCGGTCAGCTCGCGCCCGAGCCGGCGCCAATTGGCGGAGTTCGGCACCAACCCTTGCGGCGAAATCGTTCTGCGCCCGTTTGAATTTTGCAACCTGTCGATTGCGATCGCGCGGCCACATGATAATTTCGAAAGCTTGCAAGAGAAAGTCGAGTTGGCGACGATCATCGGCACGATTCAATCCATGGCGACGCATTTTCCGGGCTTGCGTTCGCAATGGAAACAGAATTGCGAAGAGGAGCGCTTGCTCGGCGTTGATATCAACGGCCAGTTGGACAGTCCGATCGCACAAGAGGCGACGGTGCAAAAGCAGTTGCAGCAATTTGCCGTCGAAGTGAATCGCCAAACCGCGCAGCAGCTCGGCATCAATGCTTCGGTGGCGACGACGTGCGTGAAACCTTCCGGCAATTCGTCGCAGTTGTTCGATTGCTCGCCGGGCATTCATGCGCGCTGGGCGCCGTATTACGTGCGCAACGTGCGCGTCGGCACGCATACGCCGATTTTCAAAGTGTTGCGCGCTG
>CAZVZZ010000043.1:8811-15919 GCA_964631505.1 uncultured Cytophagia bacterium | reverse complement strand
CCAAATCCCGCGCCGGTGAGCGCCTCACGCGTGCAGAAGGTTTGGCGCTGCTGCGTGAAGGGGAGCTTTTGGAAATGGGCGCCATTGCCGAAGAAATCCGCTATCGCAAAAATCCCAATCCGTGGATCACGTTCGTGGTCGACACCAATCCGAATTACACGAACATTTGCAATATCGATTGCATCTTCTGTGCGTTTTATCGGCACGAGGGCGAAGAAGGCGAGTACACGTATTCCGTCGATCACATGATTGAGAAATTCAAAGAGTCGGCGCAAAAGGGCGTGACCACCGTGCTCTTGCAGGGCGGCGTGAATCCGAAATTGCCGTTCGAATATTATCTCGACATGGTGCGCCGCACGCGCGCCGAAGTGCCGGAAGTGCATCCGCATTTCTTTTCAACCTCGGAAATTCTCGGCATGGCGACCGTCTCAGGTTTATCGGTGCGTGAAGTGCTGCGCCAGTTGAAAGACGTCGGCCTCAACACCATTCCCGGCGGCGGAGCAGAGATTCTCTCCGATCGCGTCAAGAGAAAAATCAGCCACAAAAAAGGCAGCTCCGCGGATTGGCTGGAAGTGATGCGCGAGGCGCATGGGCTCGGCTATAAAACCACCGCGACAATGATGTACGGCCATCTCGAAACCGACGAGGACATTATCGAGCATCTCGACGTCGTGCGCAAGCTGCAAGACGAGACCGGCGGCTTTACGGCATTCATCCCGTGGAGCTTCAAGCCCGGCAACACGCCGCTGGAAAAAATCATTCCGACTTACGCGACGCCGATGCGCTATTTGCAAATGCTCGCGCTCGCGCGTATTTATCTTGACAACGTTCCGCATATTCAAGCCTCATGGTTTTCGGAAGGCAAGAAAATCGGACAGGTGGCGTTGCATTTCGGCGCAGATGATTTCGGCGGCACGCTGGTCGAAGAGAACGTGCATGCGGCGGCTAATTTCGTGAACAAGACTTCGACCGACGAAGTCATCACGCTGATTCGCGAATCCGGTTTTATTCCGGCGCAGCGTTCGACTTTATATGAGATTTTGAAAGTTTACGAGGCGTGAAATAAACTTTGAAGGAGTGGTGGATTGCTGTGTTGTTGGAGTAATGGATTCCGGCAGCCCAACCATCCTGTGATCCATTACTCCAACCGTTTTATCGTAGCTTACTTCGCAAAAATTTTCTTGAAAAACGCTTGCATATCCTCCCACGACTTCTTATCCGCCTCAGCGTTATATGCAATGGGCATTCCAAATTGCTTGGCGTATTGATCCGCGTCAGGGTTGGTAAAACTATGCTTCGCGCCCGGATACGAAAGGAATTGAAAATCCACCTTCGCGTCCGTCATTTCTTTTTTGAATGTAGCGATTTGCTCCGGCGTCACAAAGCTATCGTCCGCGCCGTTGCAAACCAAAACTTTCGCTTTGACTTTTCCCGCTGGCGCCAGTGTCTGGGTGCCGAGACTGCCGTGAAAACTCACCACGCCTTTGAGATCGAAGCCGAAACGCGCCATGTGTAAAACCACGCCGCCGCCGAAGCAATAGCCGATCGCCGCAATCCGCTTCGCATCGGTGTTCGGGTTTTTCTTCAACAAGTCCATCGCCGCCGTAAACCGGGCTTTGGCGCCTTCGATATTTTGCATCACCGCGCCGGCAAATTTTTGCGCGTCTTGCGGATGCGCGGCTTGCTTGCCGTCGCCGTACATGTCGACCGCCAGCGCCACGTAGCCCATTTCGGCCAACAGGCGTGCGCGTTGGCGCGCATATTCGTTGTGTCCCCACCATTCGTGCACCACCAACACCCCGGGACGTTTTCCTTTTTTAGCGTCGTCATACGCCAGATAACCTTTCATATTGACGCCGTCCGCGGCGTAGCTGATCTCTTCCGTTTTAATACCGGCCTGCGCCGTCAAACAAGCGGCGAATGCGAGGGCGCCAAGCATCTGCATGCATTTCATAACTTCTCCTTAAATTTAATCCTGGAATGTGAAATTTTTAGCGTTAACGCGTAGTGTTAATTTTATAGTTTTAATCTTTTTTTGCAAATGAAATTTTCATACAAACCCCGTGCGGCCGGAAAAACGCTTTGACTTTCTCTCCGGTCTTTGTTATATTTTATTTTAATGCGTTTCAAGTTTTTGTAACGGCGCCTGTGCTGCGTTTTGGTTCAACCATATTCGTTAAATTTTGATGCCCATTCGCTTTGCCAAGCTCTCTGCCACCGGCAACGATTTTATCCTGTTCGACAATCGTGACCGCTTCTTTCGCGGCGATGAGGAACGTTTGTTTCGCACGATTTGCACGCGGCGCGTGGCGATTGGCGCCGATGGCGTTCTGCTGATTGAGCAGAGCGCAAAGCGCGGAGCGCGGAGCGAAACCGAACGCCATGCGCCAGATGCTTTGCCCTCACCGCACTTCACGATGCGTTATTTCAACCGCGACGGGCGTGAGTCGGAAATGTGCGGTAATGGCGCGCGCGCCTCGGCGTATTATGCTCTTCGCCACGGTATCGCGCCGGCGGAAATGCAATTCGAAGTCAGCGGGGATCTGTATCATGCCGTCGTCGCCGGCAATCGTGTGCGGTTACGCATGCAAAAACCGTGGGACTTGGATTTGACGCCGCGCGCGCTTGAAGAAAATGATCTGGAAGAAGGCGGCTACGTCAACACCGGCGTGCCGCATTATGTTTTATTTGCGCCGAATGTTGAGCCGGTTGACGTCGCCAGCCTCGGCGTAAAATATCGCCATCATCCGAAATTTCAACCCGCCGGCACCAACGTCAATTTCGTGGCCATCGATCGCCCCTCGCATTTTTGCCTCCGCACATACGAGCGGGGCGTCGAAGAAGAAACGCTGGCCTGCGGCACCGGCACGGTCGCCGCAGCGGTGCTGTCGCATCTCAAAAAACAAATGCCGTTTCCCATTCACGTCACCACTCGCGGCGGTGAATTGACCGTGCACGGCGACGCCCAACTCGAAAAGCTCGAGTTGGAAGGCGACGTGCGGCTGGTGTATTACGGCGAGTTTGAGCTGGAAAATTTTATTTGATGCGGGTTGCTGGTTCCTTGTTGCTCGTTACTGGTTGCTTGTTACTGTTGATGACAGCTTTCCGCTAGTCACAAGCAACCAGTCACAAGCAACCAATAACCAGTGACCAGCAACCAGAAACCATGACCGAATCCCTACTTAAAAAGGCGTTGCTCGGCGCGGCATTGGGCCTGTTGGCGGGCATCATCGTTTTGTTAATTACCGACGTTTTGCTGCAAAAAGCGTTTCGTAATTTCGAAGCCAAAACCCTCGATCTGCGGTTTCAGCCGCGGCTGGATTTTTTAAAAGCGCAGCGCCAGGAAGAGAATATCGAAGACATCATCATCGTCGATATTGACAATCGCAGCCTGGAGAAACTTGGCCGTTTTCAACAATGGCCGCGCGGTTATCACGCGCGCGTGATCGATTATCTGCGCGCCGGCGGCGCCGCCTGCATCGCGTTCGATATTATTTTCTCGGAGCCGGATACCAAGCCGCGCGAAGACAGCTTGCTCGTGAACAGCACGGCGAATGCCGAGAACGTCGTGCATTCGTTTACGCTCGAGCAGGAATATCCCGACGCCTTCCTTTATAAGATGGACAAGCCGCCCGCCGGTTTTGCCGCCGGGCGTTTTGTTTTGCCGTTGCCGGCCGAAACGGTCAACGCCTTGACGGGTTTCGATCGCTTTGACGGCAAGCTGATTGACTTGTATAACAACAGCGCCGGCTTGGGGTTCGTGAATTTTTTGCCCGATGATGACAACGCGATTCGCAACATGCCGCTTGCCCTTAATTTTGCGAACCAGGCTTATCCTTCTTTTGCCCTGGCCGTCGTGATGAAATTCGCCGGCATTTCCAATCGTGACGTGACGATGGAACTGGGGCGCGAAATGCGTTTGGGAAACAACGGCAAAGCGTTGCAGATTCCCATTGACGAAAAGGGCCGCACCATCATCAATTATATGGGCGGCAAAAGAACGTTCCGCTACATTTCTTATTATGACGTTTTTGCGCAACGCGTGCCGGCGGAAATGTTTCAGGATCGCATCGTGCTCGTCGGCACTTCCGCGCCCGGCCTTGCCGACTTGCGCCCCGTGCCGTTTGAATCGGCCTTTCCCGGCGTGGAAGTGCATGCCAATGTCATTTACAGCATTCTCACGCAAGATTTTATCACGCGGCAACCGCAAACGGTGAGCATTGTCGTGATGCTGATTTTCGCCATGATCGCCGGCGTCATCACCATGATCTGGAGTCCGTGGCTGGGAATATTGTTCGTGCTTTTGCTCAGCGGCGGTTACATTGCGCTGACGACCTGGATATTTTTTGCGCGCAGCGCGTGGGTGCCGCAGGTGCAGCCGATGCTATCGTTTTTTATTGCCTTCATCAGCGTGATGATGTATCGCTTTCTCAGCGAAGAGCGCCAGAAGCAGCAGATCAAAGGCATGTTCGTGCATTACGCGTCCGAGCTGATCGTCAATGAATTGATTCGCGATCCCAGCAAGCTCAAGCTCGGCGGCGATAAAAAATATGCCACCGCGTTTTTCTCCGACATCAAAGATTTCACCACGGTTTCAGAAAAGCTCACCCCCGAAAATTTGATCACGCAGTTGAACGAGTATCTTTCGGCGATGACGGATATCGTGCTGGAATACGGCGGCTATCTCGACAAGTACGAAGGCGACGCCATCGTTGCGGTGTTCGGCGTGCCGGTCGATCAGCCGGACCATGCCGAGCGCGCCTGTCTCGCCGCGCTGGAAATGCAACGGGTTCTTGTCGATTTGCGCAAAAAATGGATCGCCGAAAAGCGCCCGCCGTTTGAAGTGCGCATCGGGTTGAATAGCGGTGAAATGATCGCCGGCAACATCGGCGGCAAAAACCGGTTCAATTATACCGTGATCAGCGATTCGGTCAATCTCGCTTCGCGTTTGGAAGGCGCCAATAAAATGTACGGCACCAAAATCATGCTCGGCGAAGAAACGTACAATGCGGCCCGGGGCGGCATCGTCGCGCGCGAGCTGGATTTTCTGCGCGTCAAAGGCAAAGCCAAGCCGGTGCGGGTTTATGAATTGCTGGCGCGCCGCAGCGACGGTTTTGCCGAAAGCCTGAACACCGCCTTCACGCATTTTGCGCGCGGTCTCGAGCTTTACCGTTTGCAGGAATGGCATAAAGCCATTGCGGAATTTCGCCGCGTGCTGGAATTTAAACCCGACGACGGCCCGGCTAAAGAATTTTTGCGGCGCTGTGACATTTTCATGCAATCCCCGCGCCCGCCGGATTGGGACGGGGTGTTTGAGATGCGGACGAAATAAAAAAGACAAAAAGAAAAACAGATAAAGAGATACCGGTTGGGATAATTTAAAAATGTTTGAGGTTTTGCAGCCCGATCGTATTCACCGCATTCTGCTTAGCCGTCTGCGCTTCATGGGCGACGTGATCTTGACCACGCCGCTGATTCGCCAACTTAAAAAAAAGTTTCCGGAGGCGCAGTTGAGTTATTTGACCCACGAAGCGTTCGCGCCGTTGTTGTTGCATCATCCGCTGCTTGAGGAAGTCATTCCGTGGGCAACGCGCGGCAGCGTCCTCGAACAGGCGCGATTTTACCGGCAATTGCGGCAACGCCGGTTTGATTTAGCCATCGACCTGTTCGGCAATCCGCGCACGGCGTTGATGACGTGGGCCACCGGCGCCGCGATTCGCGTCGGCGGCGATTTTCGCGGGCGCGGCAAATTGTATAACGTGCGCGTGCCGGCGCCGTCCGCCGAGCCGAATGCGATTGATTTTCATTGGCGCAGCCTCACCGCCTTAGGCATCGAAGCCGGCGATGAGCGCACGGAAATTTTTTTAACGCCCGCTGAAAAAAAATGGGCGCGCGAATGTCTCGCCGGATTTAATGTTGATCCGGCCCGCCCCGCCGTTGGGTTGCATCCGGGCGCGACCTGGCCGAACAAGCGCTGGCCTGAAAAATATTTTGCCGAGCTGGCCTTGCAATTGCATGAAAACGACCTTCAGGTTTTAATCACGCAAGGCCCCGGCGAAGAAAACATTGCGCAAGAAGTCATCTGGCGCATCTCGGCGCTGCAGCGCAAGGCGCGGATTGTTTTGCTGCCGGTGTTATCGTTGCGCCAGCTTGCCGCGGTGCAACAGCAACTGCGCGTTTTTGTCTCGAATGATTGCGGCGTGATGCACCTCGCCGTTGCGGTGGGCACGCCGACCATTGGCTTGTTCGGCCCGAGCCAGCCGCACATTTGGTTTCCGTATCAACCCGCCGCCGGCCATCTGGCGTTGTGGCAGCCGATCGAATGCCGGCCCTGCCACCAAAATTTTTGCCCACTCGGCCATCTCGATTGCCAGAACAAATTGACGCCGGAACGCGTTGCTGCGGCGGTGATGGAAAGGTTGGCGAACTCTCGGATTGATGGATTGATGGAGTAATGGATTATTGGATGGCTGCGTTCGGAAAAATTTTTACCATCGGGCACGGAGCGCTGCCGATTGATGAGTTTTTGGAACGCTTGCGAGCGCATGATATTCACGTGCTCGTTGATGTGCGGCGCTATCCGGCATCGAAACGGCATCCGCACTTTTCGCGCGCCGCTTTGGCCGCGGCATTGAAGAATTTTGCCATCAATTATCACTGGCTTGGCGAAAAACTTGGCGGCTATCGCACCGGCGGTTATGAAACGTTCGCCGCGACCGCCGCCTTCCGTGAAGGTTGTGCCGAGCTGTTGCAGCTCGCGCAAAAACAGCCGGCAGCTTTCATGTGCGCCGAGTTGGATTATCGCGCCTGTCATCGCCGTTTCATCGCCGAACATTTGCAAGCGCAGGGCGTCGAAGTTTGGCATATCGACAAGAACGGCGAGTTGCTTTCTCATACCGCTTCCGAATCCGGCGCGACGCTGCAAATTCCGTTTGGGAATTAAAATTGGTTCAATAAAAAATCCGCGAGAATCCGAGCCATCCGCGTTGTCCGTGTTCAAAAGCTTTTTGCTTTGATTTCTTTAACCAGTTTACGAGCCTTGTTTCACCAATGCAATCTTCCCCAACGCGAATCATTGTGGTCAGCGTCATCATCGTGGTGGTACTGG
>CAZVZZ010000043.1:0-8711 GCA_964631505.1 uncultured Cytophagia bacterium | reverse complement strand
CAATCTTCCCCAACGCGAATCATTGTGGTCAGCGTCATCATCGTGGTGGTACTGGCGGTGTTTTATGCGGGCAGTTGGCTTTTTCTCAACCGCTTGAACCGCACACTGGATGAAGAATTGGAGAGCCGGCTCAATGCCATTGCCGGATTGGTGGCGCGGCAAGTGCAAACCACGGTGTTTCCCGATCTGGTCTCCGGCGCGCAAAGTTTCACGGCAAAATCTTATCTCGATCCGCTCATCGATAACCTGCCGCACGAAGTGAACGTGCAAAATATTTTTTTAATCGATCGCCGGTTGCAAGCGCTGAAATCCAATAGCGATCTTTTTTTGCCCGGCGAAGAAATTGCTTACCTGCGCGGTGACAGCCTGGAAATGCGCCGGGCTTGGGCCGGCGAAGTGACCAGCTCGCCGCTGCGCACGCTCACCGGCAACCGCTTTAAAGCCGCGTATGCACCGGTGCGCGATGGCCGCGGCGAAATCGTTTGCCTGCTCGTTATTGAAGCCAGCGCCGATTTTTTGAATTTGCTGCAGCCGGCCAAACGGCAGCTTGTGATCGGCGGCATACTCGGCGCCGGCGTGGTCATGGTATTTGTCTTTTTTTTATACAAAACGATTGCAGATTTTTTGCACACGCAGGAAAATTTGCGCCGCTCCGAAAGGCTGGCGACGATGGGCCAAATGGCCGCCACCGTCGCGCACGAGATTCGCAATCCGTTGGGCATCATCAAAAGCACCGCGTATGTTTTGCGCCAGCGCTATGAAAATGCCGCCAAGCCGGATGAGCTGTTTGAGTTTATTCCCTCGGAAGTGCGGCGCTTGAATCATCTGGTGAATGATTTTCTCAGCCTCGCGCGTGATAAACAACTCAGTCTTGCAGAAAACGATCTCGTTAAAACCACCGAGAAAGCTCTGGCGATGGTGCGCAGCGACGAACAGGCCAACGGAATCACCTGGGATTTCGTGAACACAGCGCCGGCGATGATCGTGCGGCATGACGAGGAAGCCATTACGCAAGTTCTGCTCAATCTGCTGTTAAATGCGATTCAAGCGTTGGAGGGGAAAGGCCGCCTGCAGGTTTTGCTGCAAGAAAAAATTGACAAGGGCAGAAAATTTGCGCATATTGTGGTCAAAGACGACGGCCCTGGATTACCGGAGGCGGCGGAAAAAATTTTCGAGCCGTTCTTCACCACCAAAACCAAAGGCAGCGGCCTGGGCTTGGCGGTGTGCAAACAACTCGTCGAAAAACACGGCGGCCGTATTATTGCCGAAAGCGAAAAGGGCAAGGGCACGGCGATGCACGTCTGGCTGCCGGCGGGGTAAAACCGGCGTGTTGGAGTTATGGATTGCTGGCGGGTTGGATTCCGGCACTTCGGCATTCCAATAATCCAACAATCCCAAAATCCATCAATCCAACGATCCAGCACGGCGTTTAAATTTCACTAATTTTGAATTGCAATATGACTGAACGCACGCTTCTCATTGTTGACGACGAAACCCGCATGGCCACCGTGTTGAAAGCGGCGTTGGAGCCGGAGGGTTACGCCATTGCCACCGCGAACAACGGCACGACGGCAATGAATGCGCTGGACACGCACGCTTACGACGTGGTGCTCACCGATCTCAAAATGGACGGGCCGGATGGCTTGGTGGTCTTGGATTTTGCCAAGAAAAAATATCCAAAATGTGAAGTCATTTTGATGACGGCCTATGCTTCTGCTCAAACGGCAGTCGAGGCGATGAAAAAAGGGGCATATGATTACATTATCAAACCCTTTGAGATTGACGAGCTCAAATTTAAACTTCGCCATATTTTTGAAAAAAAGTCATTGTTGCATGAAAATCAAAATTTGCGTAGTGAGCTAAAGCAACGTCATTCAGTAGAAAACATGGTTGGGCAAAGCGGTGTGATGCAGGAAGTTTATAAAATGATTCACAAAGTCGCACCGAGCGAAGCAACTGTGCTCATCCGCGGAGAAAGCGGCACCGGCAAAGAGTTGGTCGCCAAAGCGATACATTTTATGAGTCCGCATGCGGATAAACCCTTTGTTGCGATTAATTGCTCCGCTCTTCCTGAGACGCTATTGGAAAGTGAGTTGTTTGGCTATGAGAAAGGGGCTTTTACAGGAGCAGACAAACGTCAAATCGGTCTTTTTGAAACGGCTAGTGATGGCACAATCTTTTTGGATGAAATTGGCGAGATTACTCTGGCTACTCAGGTCAAACTTTTGAGAGTTTTACAAACTCGGCAAATTGTACGTATTGGCAGCCGTTACGAAATTCCCGTGCGCGCCCGCGTCATTACCGCCACCAACCGCGATTTGGAGACCGCGGTGAAAGATGGAAGCTTCCGTGAAGATTTTTATTACCGCATCAATGTTTTTCCCATTTCCGTGCCGGCACTGCGCAAGCGCCTTGAGGATTTGCCCGATCTGGTTTTTCATTTTCTAAAACGCGCCGGAAAAAATCAAAACGGCATTACGCCTGACGCATTAGAAAAATTGAAAATGTATCCGTGGCCCGGTAACGTGCGCGAATTGGAAAACGTCGTCGAGCGTTCGCTCATCATGGCCGGCAGCCAGCCGATCACGGTTGCCGACTTGCCGCCGCACATTCAGGGTATTCAACAACTGCCGACCAAGTTCGACCTGCCCGACGAAGGCATCGTGCTCGAAGACATCGAGAAAAAACTCATCCATCGCGCCATCGAAAAAGCCGGCGGCAACAAAAGCAAAGCCGCGAAACTGCTCGGCATCACGCGGCGGAAGCTGTATTCAATGCTGGAAAGGCTGGGCTAGATTTTTAATTCGTCATGCGTAACAGCAATGGCGAGTTACGCATGACGTTTTACATATTTATCATCATTCCACCAACGCCAGCTTGCGCGAAACCGTTGTGGCGCCGGATTGCAAAACGTAAAAATACACCCCCGATGCGACTCTAACGCCAAGATCGTCCGCGCCATTCCAGACCGCCTGATGCCGCCCGGCTTCGATTTTCTTTTCCAATAATTTTTTAATCAACTGTCCTTGCAGGTTGTAGATGCGCAACGATACATGCGCCGAAGTCGGAGCTTCGAAAGCAATTGTGGTTTCGGGATTAAATGGATTCGGGTAATTTCCCAACAACTGAAACGTTGCCGGCAACGCATTCGTAGAATTATTTTCTACCGCAGTCGGCGTCGAGAGGTTGCGCAATGACCACACGTCGTTATAAAACGTTCCCCCGCGTCCGCCGAAAACAATCATGCGGCCTTCGCTGCGAAGATAAATGGCCGCCGCCCCTTCGCGTGCTGCCGGCGCCGTGCCGGACGGTGAAAGCTGTTGCCAGGCATTATTCACCAAGTTGAACGCCCAGGTTTCATTCGATTGCGCCGAGCCGAGATTGCCGCCGAAGATGATGACACGGTTGTTGGCGGCATCAAAAATATTCGTTGGAAACCAACGTCCCGCGGGACTCGTCGCCGGCGTCAAATCTTTCCACGTGTTGGTGGTGAGATCGAACGCCCAAATATCGCCGCGCGGGCCGTTGGTCTGGCCGCCGTACATGATCATGCGATGTTTCAGCGCGTCGTAACTCGCCGTGTGCAAACAGCGTTTCTCCGGATGCGTCGCCGGCACGACCTCGCGCCACATTCCGGTGTTGACGTTGAAGCGCCACGTGTCATCGAAACGCCCGGCGTCCGTAAAACCGGCGAACGTCACCAGCTCTTTCGCCTTCGGATCAAAAACGGCCGCGGTGCCGTAACGAATGTTTGGTTGCGGATTCGGCGGAGTGAATGGCGTCCAGGTTTTTGCGTTCAAATCAAACGCCCACACATCATTAAAAAATGCCGAACCCTGTCCTGCCCAAACAATCATTTGCTGCTTGTTCACATGATAAACGCCGTTCGCTGTAAAGCGCGGTGCGGGCATGGCGCCGGAAGCCGGCGTAAGATTTGCCCAACTGTTGTTGCGCAAATCAAACGCCCATACGTCATTGAGATTTTCGGAGGCGGTTTTGCCGCCAAAAATAACCAGACGGTGATTCAAGGAATCGTAAATCGCCGCGGCGTTCACGCGCGGCGCCGGCGCATTTCCCGCCGCCGGCGTGAGCTGAACCCAATTTTGCGCGCGGCTCATTTCTGCGAGGACGGCGAGCCCGCAAAGCGTCACGATAAATTTAATGCATGTTTTCATTCTTCAGCCTGCTTGGTAAAGTTTTAGAGTATTCCGCATTCATGTCATGGTGGAACGATCTTTGGGGTTGTCAAGCGCCGCTAAACGAGGCTTGCGGCAATTGAAAGATACGCCCAATGATTGATGCGGCGTCGATTGTTTTCTCACGAATTTCTCATTAGCGTCTCATTTTTTAGCAGCCATCCTTTCGTATCTTGTTATGGATAATAACAAGATGAGCGTGAGCAAAAATTCCCCGGCGCGGTTGGTTGGCGCAACTTTTTCTTCCCAATGGCATCTCAGGAATGAGCGCAGTGGCTTGCAATTGGCTGGATAATTCGTTAAAATGTAACAAATCTGTCGCAACCTCTGTCTAAAATATCAGTAAAAGAATCCATGTCCATTCAAGTCCGCGGCTTGTACAAAACTTACGCCGGTGGCGTTCATGCCTTGCAGAATGTCGACCTAGATATTGCGACCGGCCTGTTCGGCCTGCTCGGGCCGAACGGCGCGGGCAAAAGCACGCTGATGAAAATTCTGGCGACGCTGGAAACGCCGACCTCCGGCGAAGTGCGGATCAACGGCGCGGATATTCGCACGCAGCGGCAGCAAATTCGCGCCTCGCTTGGTTACTTGCCGCAATTCTTCGGCGTTTATCCGCCGCTCACCGGCGCGGAGTTTTTAACGTATATCGCCAAACTCAACGGCGTGCCGCGAAAAAATATTCGCGACACCGTGCATCAAACGCTCGCCAGTGTCGGCCTGCTCGAAGCGCGTGACCGCAAGGCCAAAACCTATTCCGGCGGCATGATGCGGCGGCTCGGCATTGCGCAAGCGGTGATCGGCAATCCGCGCCTGCTGATCGTCGACGAGCCGACCACCGGCCTCGATCCCGAAGAGCGCATCCGCTTTCGCAATCTGCTCACCGAGATTAGTCGCGACAAAGTCATAATCCTTAGCACCCACATCGTCGGCGATATTTCGAGTACCTGCGAAGACATCGCGGTGTTGGCCAAAGGCCAGGTGGCGTATCGCGGCCATCCCGCCAATTTGATTTCGCAAGCCGTTGGCAAAGTCTGGCAAGTGTTGTGTACCGAATTGGATTTTCCGAAAATCGCCAGCCGGATGCAGGTGATTTCCACGGTTCCCAAAGCGCCCCATCTGCTGCTGCGCGTCGTTGGCGAACCGATTCCCGGCTACGACATGCAAAGCCTCTCGCCGAATCTCGAGGATGCATACATGTATTTTATGGAATCGGTGGTTGGGCAGCGCGTCGAAGAGGATGAAAATGAAGCAGTGGAGTGATGGAGTTTGGGAGCAATGGATTTTGGGAGTTATGGCGTGCTGGGTTGATGGAACGCGCATCGATTCAATATTCCAGTAATCCAACAATCCAGTAATTCAAAATTTTATGCTGAAATCAAAGCTTTTGTTGCTTGTCCTGATTCCCATGTTTGCCGCGCATGCCCAAAGCGCCCGCGAGATTTTCGCGCCGTTCAACGCGCATTGGAAGGGCACGTTCAAAGTTTATGCGCACGTCGGCCGCTTGCTCAATACCATCGAGGTCGAACAGCGCTACTGGTGGGAAGGCAACGTGCAGCGCGCGACTTTTATCGAGAAGTCTCGCGACGGCAAAATCGTGCGCGCCCAGGCGAAAAATTACGCGGAAAATGGCAAACTCTTTTGCGCCGTGGAAAAAGACAACGGCGAGAAATCGCTGCACCTCGGCCATTATGAAGACGGCGCGCTGTTTTGGTTTCGCCAAGAAGAGGGCAGAATCGAAAGTTTCAAAGAAAGAGTGCTGCAAGAGAAAGCCGGCAAGGAGTATCATATAGATGGGTTTGGTGTTTATGGCAGCGGTAAAGAGGCTTCATACTTGTTGTTTGAAGGAAGATATTTTGAGGCAAAGAATTGATGGAGCGATGGAATAATGGATTATTGGATTGATGGAACTTTCAACAATCCATTAAATCAATGATCCATAAATCCACCGATCCACCAATCCAAAAATCCATCAATCAAAAATGATCAAAGGCCTCCACTACATCCTCACCATCGCCAACGCGGAGCGCATCATGCTCTACCGCACCGCCAAGTTTTGGGTGCTGGCCGGCATCGGCGTGCTGTTCATTGTTTTCTTTATGGTCGTGATGACCATCGTCACGATTGTCGAGAATCGCATTCCCGCCGAGTTTATGCTTGAGGGCACCGATGGTTTGCTGGCGCTCTATTTCTTCAGTTACGTGCAGGCGATTCTGACCATCTTCGTCGCCGGCGATTTTCGCAAAGCCGAGGAGAAGGCGCGGCTCGATCAAGTGATGTTGTCGCGGCCGATGACCACCGCCAACTGGGTCATCGGGAAATATTTTGGCGTGGTCGGCGCGCTGGCGTATCTCAACTTATTTCTGCTCGCCCTTGCCGCGATTGGCCGCACCTTCAAAGTCATTTTCACCGGCGCCGGTTTCAACGTGCTGCCCTTTATCCAATATTTTTTCATCGCCAGCGTGCCCTCCATTTTATTCATGACCGCGCTGGTGTTCTTTCTCGTCAGCGCCTTGCGCTCGCAGGCGCTGGCCATCATTCTCTCGCTCGGCTTGGTCGCGTCGATTCTGTTTTATTTTCATCACCGCTTCCTCGGCCTGTTTGATTACGGCGCTTTTTTCGCCCCGCTGTTTTACAGCGATCTCATCGGCTTCGGTGACATCACGAAGGTGCTGTGGCAGCGTCTTTTTTACGTGCTTCTCGCTTTTGCTTTTTTAAGCTTTTCCATCATACTCTATCCGCGTTTGCAGCAATCAATTTTTTCGCAGCGTTTGTCGCAAATCTCGGCAGTCGCTTTTTTAGCGGCGGCGATTTTGGTCGCTTACAAAATTATCGGCACGCATCAACTTCAACAGGCCGCTCGCCAAAAAGATTTTGCGGCGCAGCAGCAGTGGATTGCCTCGCCAACTTGCCGGGTGCAGCATTACGATCTCGGCGTCACCCTCGACGGCAAGAGCACGCCGCTGCACGTGCGCGCGAAACTCACCGTTGCCAATCCGCACGCGCAGCCGCTCGCGCAGCTCGTTTTTGCCTTGAATGGCGGGCTGCACGTCCGCGAAGCACGATGGCGGGACGGCACTAAAATTGATTTTCGCCAGGAGCACCAAATTCTGCAATTGAATTTGGGTGAGCGCCACTTGCAACCCAATGCAATTGACACGCTGCAGCTCATTTATGCCGGCACGATTGACGCCGACGGCTTTATGCTCGACCGTTTGCCGGAAACGGAAGGCCTGGTGAAGAAAGACGACGGCCCATTTCTCGAAGACAATATTTCCGCCTATCTCAGCGAAGACTTTGCCGTGCTGCCGGCGCAATGCGGTTGGTATCCGGTTCCCGGCGCGGCCGCCGGTTATGCTTACGAATCGCCGCGTCCGCAAAATTTTGCCACCGCGCAAATTCGCGTACAGGCGAATAAAGATCTCACCGTCGTCACGCAAGGCGAGAAACGTGAGGAACGCCACGACGGCAGCCAAACGATCTCCACGTTTGCAGTGGAAACGCCGGTGCCGGCGCTCTCGCTGAATATCGGCGCGTACAAAACTTTGAAACGCCAATTCAAACAATTTGAAATCGAATTCAGTTTTCGCGACAAGCATTTGCTGGATTACGACGTGTTCAGCGATGTGGCCGATACCTGCTTTCAGGCCGTCGAACGCGTGTTGGAAATTTTCGAGGAAGTCGCCGGCGTGCCGTATCCGTACCCGAAGCTTGCGCTCGTCGAAGTGCCGTTGCAGATGCAGTTTTATCCGGCGCGCCACGGCCCCGATAATATTTTGTTGCAGCCCGGCGTGGTGATGCTCGATGAAGTCAAAATCGCGGACAAGCGTTTGAAGAAGCAAGTGGAAGAGCGCACCAAACGCACGCGCCGCCGCGGCCAGGATGATTCGCCCGCCCGCGTCAAACGCGACGTGTTTATCGGCACCGTGCTCGATATTTTTATGGACGATGAATATTGGCGCGATGACGCCAGCTTTGTCACGCCGCTGCGGAATTATTTGCACCATCAAATCGATTTTGCCGATCCGATGTTCAGCCGCGCGCTGGAGTTGCAATTTTACGAAGAATGCGAGCGCCGCGCCCAAGACACGTTTTTTCCGGATCGCTGGAACGCCAAGCTCAGCACGCATGATCGCATTCGCCAAATGGAAGAATGGGTGCTGCGCCGCCGCTACGATATCGAAGTGGACACGCTGCTCACTGCGCTGACCAAAATGCCGCTGGCCGCGCTGCGTCCGCAGGGCAAAGGCAATCTTTATCGCGCCGCCGTGGAAATGAAAGGCCCGCCGGTTTTGCAAATGCTACGCGAGCGGATCGGCGAAAAGAATTACGTTTTAGCTTTACGCAAATTACTCGAACAGTATCGCTATCGCCAAGTGCGTCCGACGGATTTCATGAACGTCGTGCAATCGGTCACCACGGAAAACGTGCAGGATTTTTTCACGCAATGGTTCGAGCAGGCGACCTTCCCCGGTTATCGCATCACGCTGGCGGAAGCGGAAAAAATCGACACCG
>CAZVZZ010000042.1:13356-16202 GCA_964631505.1 uncultured Cytophagia bacterium | reverse complement strand
CGGCCGTCGCTTCGGCAAGATTGGCGGTGAATCGCAAAGCGTCCGGCAACACGACCTCGGGCAAATAATCGGGGCTGCTATGTTGCAACGCCAGCGTCGCCGCCAATTCCGGCCGCCGCGCCCAAACTGTGACGGCATGGCCGTTCTCAGCCAAAACTTTGGCAAGCGCCGTTCCCCAGCTTCCCGCGCCGATCACTGCGATTCGTGCCACAAACCAAGCTCCATCAAACACTCACTTTAAGTTGTCACTGACCAATCTTCGATTTTCAAAGACGGTATTTGTCCAAAATCACTTCGATTTCGCGTAACCAGAGTCGCATTCCGGGCAAGGGTGATGGCTGCAATTTTCAAATCCTGTGTATCGTAACGGCGATCTGGTCGGGAGATGTTGTTAAGAGCCGTTTTCGCAGCGGCTCATGCCCACGTTGATGCAGGCTGAGATGATCGCTGTCCAAAATATAAAGTGTCATTGCAGTGACTGATCTATTTCTTTTCGGTAAGCCGCTATTTCAGCCTGCAAATCGTCAAACGTTGGGTCATCTTTGAACCAACCGAATTTATCAAGCCAGGGATTGCCCGTTTCATGTGGAAGAGGCACTTCAATCTTGACGACTTCCACCTGTTTAGTCAAATAGTCGAGCAACTTGGTTTTGACGGTCTTGATCACTCCGTCCCGAGTCTGTTCTTCCGCATTTATTTCGGGCCACTCTTTAATTCGAGCGACATAATTGTTGCCTTTTTTACTTAAAATAACGTCGCACGTCATAATTACCTCCGTGAATACTCATCGCTAAAAACATGGACTTATTCAAATTATTTCCCCAATCACCCAGCTTTTTTCTCCAACTTTGTTCAAACGTTGTCGCAATTCGTCAGCCGCAGTCGGGGCGATCACAAAGATCAAACCAATGCCCAAATTAAACACGTGGCGCATTTCGGCTTCTTCGACGTTGCCGTATTTTTGCAAAATGCGAAACAAGGGCGGCCATTCCCACGCGCCCCAATCGATGCGCAATTGCAGACCGTCGCGCAGCAGGCGATTCGTGTTGCCGGCAATGCCGCCGCCGGTGATATGCGAAATGCCGTGCAGCGCCACAAGCTCGCTGGCCGTTTTATCGAACCCTGCGATGGCCGACCGAATGGGTTTTTGATAGCTGCGATGCGGCTTCAGCAAAGCTGCGCCGAGGGTCTCATTCAGCTCGTGTTGAAAATGATTCAACCGTAGATGCCGCGCCGCGATGATTTTGCGCGCGAGCGAATAGCCGTTGGTGTGCAATCCGTTCGCGGCGATGCCGACGAGCACGTCGCCGCGCGCGATGCGGCGGCCATCCAGAATTTTTTCTTTTTCGACGACACCGACAATCGAACCCGCGAGATCAAATTCGCCGGGATGATAGAGGTCCGGCATTTCCGCGGTTTCGCCGCCGATCAAGGCGCAACCGGCCTCGCGACAGGCGGCGGACATGCCTTCAATCAATTCAAGTACGACCGTCGAATCCAATCTGCCGAAAGCGAGATAATCGAGAAAGAACAGCGGCTGCGCGCCGCCGACCATGATGTCGTTCAAACAGTGATGCACGATGTCCGCGCCGAGGCCGCGATATTGTTCGAGCTGGCAGGCGAGCTTGATTTTCGTGCCGATGCCGTCGACGCTGCCGACCAGCACCGGCGCGCGATATTGTTCCTTGGCGAATTGAAAGAAGCCGCCAAACAGGCCGATCTCGCGCAACACATTTTCATTGAACGTCTGCCGCGCCAATTCGCCGATGCGCTTTTTGACGCCTTCGCCGGTTTCGCGATTGACGCCGGCGGATTTGTAATCCAATTTGACCGCCGGCACCGGCAGCTCGGGCGAACCAAACTCGGTTTTGAGCAGATCGAAATAGCGTCGCCGGGCTTGTTCAAAGAACGCGAGATGCTCCGGGGCGCGGTAATCCGGATACGTCCAGTCGTTGAAATGAAACTTTTGCAGCCGATACCGCAGTTGCACGTCGCCGTAAATGCCGCGGCCAAGATAAATGCGATGGTCGTAATTTTTCGTGGTCGCGAGCACGAGCTTCGCAGCGTCGAGACAACCGGGGTCGAAATTGATTCGACGCTTCCCGTTTTCCGTGAAGCGCGCTTCGACTTCCTGCGCGTGCAATTTCCAATCGACGAGGGCGCCGGGATCGATCAGTCGCGCCAGCAGGAAGAAAACTTTTTGCAAATCGCCGCCCATTTCGGCAGTGTAAAAGTCGCTGTAATCAAACGAAAAAACCGGACTCGCTTCCAAAATATCGCCAAACTCTTTGGTTACCTCCGCGCGCACCTCGTCATACGAAACGCTCGGGCTAAAGAGCGTGGCCACAAACAGCGCGGCGGGCGGCGGTGATTTGGGCAAACCCATAAGGTGATAAAAAAGATAAACAGACAAAAAAGATAAAAAGAGTTTTTTGATTTGCGCAAAAGAACAAGTTTTTCCAACGAATAACAACAGTCAACGGCCCAATTAAGCCGGTTGAGGTTTTTTCTTTTTGAGCGCAACTTTTCGGCGCGAAAGGCCTTCTCTTGCCGCTATCCGATCCGGCAACAATGCTGCATCTATCTTGCGGTTGGCCTCGCGATCAAAAAAAATTTCGTTGCAGCTCGAGCATTCCCAGTATTCAACCACTGGCGTTGATCGCCATTCGCCGCGAACATTGAATTGATGCACGCCTTTTTTTTCCGTATGGAAGGCGATCCACACATTGGGCAAGTATTCATAGTTCAATCTCCAAGTGTTGATCTTTTGGCGGAGACGATGATATAGAATGTTTCAATTGGCCCCTCCTTACGAATGACGCCTTTTGAATAAATCAAAACTCCGT
>CAZVZZ010000042.1:5744-13256 GCA_964631505.1 uncultured Cytophagia bacterium | reverse complement strand
GTTTCAATTGGCCCCTCCTTACGAATGACGCCTTTTGAATAAATCAAAACTCCGTGTCCATATCATTAATAAGACAATTTGAACAAACAGTTCATCGTAAAAAAATCAGCCCAATAAACAGTGTCAACACCACGACAAAGTGCATCACGTAAGCCGGATAAATCGAATCCGCTTTCAACACCAGCCATCCGGCCAGCAAGCCCCAAATCAGGGCCAACAGCGCGCCGCCGGCTTTCGAGGGAAAGCCGAGGCGATAATGCATCGCCCCGAAAACAACGCCCTGCGCCATGACGGCGACCGGTGGCGTGAGATACGAGCGCGAGAACGCGACCATGACGCTGCGAAACATGGTTTCTTCCATTAACGTGCTGAACGCGGCATAGCCGATGGCGACGACAATCAGCACGTCGATGGGCCAGCCGGCCGGAACCGGATTGGCGCCGAGTTGTTCCGGCCAAAAAGCGAACAACATCAAGACCACAGCCGCAAATCCCAGTCCGCTGAAAAAAGCGTGACGCGTCCATTGGCGCGTTTGGCCGAATCCAAAATACAAGCCTTTCCAGCTTTCGCCGCTAAGAAAGAAAAGCCCAAGCAAACCGGTCAAAACAAAAATGTTGGCGTAGGGATAGGCTATGCCAAGCTCGTTGATCACAAACAGCAACAGGCAAAAAATAAAAACGACGCGAGCCAATCCCAGCGCCGCACGCCAACTCGAGAAGATGAAGCCGAGCACGACTAAAAGCGCGAGACTGCCGATGGCCCATAACGGTTGCCCCAGAATAAAATAGGCCACGGCGGCTGCGGTCGGGCCTAGGATCGCTACGAAGTTTTTCATGCCGCAGAGCGCGAACACCTTTCTGGTTAAATTTATTGGCACACAATAGTTTAAAAAATATTTAAACTGCCGCATAAAAGCAAGGGAAAAAATGGTAAAACGTGGTAAAACGTAATGCGTAATACGTGAAATTTGTTTTACGCATTACGTTTTATACCACTTCCCATTTCTTCAAACAGCGCGTCAAATTCGGCAATGCGATTTTTCCAATCGAACTTTGCCATGGATTGGGCGATTTCGGCGCGGACGTCATTTAACTGGCGATACGTTTGCACCAGTTTTTTAAATTTACTGCTCAATTCTTCTTCCGTCGTATAAAGAAAGGCGTCGTGAAATTTCTCCGGCAGGATTTCGGGATAGCTCAAACGCTTGGGCAACAACGGCAGCGTGTGGCAATACATCGCTTCAACGACCGCGAAACCGAAATTTTCCTGAACGGCGGTGGAGACGACGATATCGGCCAAAGCGAGATAACGGGCGTAATCGTAGACGCTTTCGACATAGCCGTATTGCCGGATGCGCGGACCAAGTTTTTCGCGCGCTTCAATAAATTCCTTGGGATGCATTTGAAAATTTTCACCGAGCAGCAACAGCTCGAAATCAAAACCCTCGTCGACGAGCTTGTACAATTGCCGGAAAAAAATTTCCGGCTGTTTGTCAAACTCCCAGCGATGATTCCACAAAATAACCGGTTTCGCGTTATTCAACGCCGGCCGGTGGCGGAATTCGGAAAAATCGATGCCCATGTAAATCACTTGCGTTTGCGCCAATATTTTTTGCCGCGTGCCTTCCGGCACAAATTCCGGAATGTCGTTGATAAACGGCTTGAGCGCGGCGTCAAACTCCTGCAAATGATATTGCGAATTGAACAGACAGCGGTCGGCGGTGAGCGCCGAGACCAGGTTGGTAAAGCCAAAATTCAATTCCGGCTTTTCGCCCTCCGGCATCGGATAGGTCAATTGATTTTCGTGCAAAAACAAAATGAGCGGACAGGTGAAACGCGCGAGCGCTTTCAGGTCGGCGAGATTGATCAGGTCGGTCGCTACGATCAAATCACATTGGCGCAACGCGGCGCCGTAAACTTCGGCGATGTATAATGCCGCGCTGCGCAAACGCCATTTCCAGAAACGCGAGGGCAGCGTGATCGGCGTGATCTGATGGCGGCTGTACTTGCGCAGGCCGTCGAGAAAACTTTTGTGCGAGCCGCCGTAAAAGGATTCGACAAACATGATGTTCACGATAGCACCTCCTTTTCCAATCCGGAAGCTAACGGAAAATTTTTTGGTATGCGGATTTTGCGATTTGTCCGGATTAAAATTTTGTTTTAATGTGGATTCATTTTATAGTTGCTCAAAAAGAATTCGGCGCGGATGCGAATAAATCACCGCGGTGTCGCCGCGCAAAAAACCGACGAGCGTCATGCCGCTCGCTTCAGCCAGCTCGACCGCGAGCGAAGAAGCGGCGCTGATTCCCACCATCACCGCAATGCCGCCGAGCAAGGCCTTCTGCACCAGCTCGAAGCTTAAACGGCCGCTGACCATTAAACCGCAATTAACCAACACCGGCGTTTCCTGTTGCAAAGCCCAGCCGAGAATTTTATCGACGGCGTTGTGCCGGCCAATATCTTCCCGCAGCACGACAATATTGCCCGCCGGTGAAAACAGCGCAGCCGCATGCAAACCGCCGGTGCGCAAGAAGGTGCTTTGCTGAAAACGAAGCTTTTCCGGCAAGCCCCGCAGAATGGAAAAAGGAATTTGCCACGCCGCCGGCAGCACCGGCGCTTCAATTCGCACGCGATCGATGGAAGCACGGCCGCAAATGCCGCAACTCGAGCTGGCAAAAATATGCCGTTGCCAACCGGCTATATCTGCCGTTGCCAGCGTGGGTAATTCACAATTAATGACGTTCGGGATTTCCAGGCCTAATTCATCACAGGCGTGATCGATTGTAATTGCTGCCCCACTGTTTGTTTTTTGCTCCTTGCAGTTTGCGTTTTGCTGTTGCAGAACGCCTTCGGTGAGCAGAAACCCGCGTGCGAGCTCGAAATCGTGGCCGGGGGTGCGCATGACCACGGCGAGCGGCATATTATTTAGACGAATCTCCAACGGCTCTTCCACAACCAGCGCGTCGCGAAACGCTTGGCAGCCTTGACCGCGTGCGCGCTGCACAACAAAGTGCTTGACTTCCTCATTCATGCTGTTTAAAACTCCGCATCCTCTATCAAATAAAGCGGAAAATACGCGAATGTCAAGGGGCAAAACGGGAATTCTTCAGCCGCGCGATTCATCCGGCACTTTATTCTTTAAAAACAAACCGCCGGAGAAAACTCTGCGTATTTTCGTCAGTCCATTCGCCGACAGAGGGTGAAAGCGCTTCATCGGGCGGTTCCTGCCGCGGCGTGAGGGTGTTGCCAAGCAGGGTTTGCACAGCGTGCAGAATTTGTTGGACGCCGACATGTTCGCAACTGTTATTTTCGCCGCGCACCGCGATAAATTTTTTGCCGATTGGTTTCCATTCGAGCGGATCGGTGGGGCCAAAAATCGCGACGAGCGGCGCGCCGACCGCCGCGGCGAGGTGCATCACGCCGGTATCGTTGCAAATAAAAGCCTGCGTTTGCGCGAGAATGGCGGCGAGCTGGCGCAACGAAAGCCCGTGCACGACAATCGGATCAAATACCAAGCGCCGGCAGAGATCAATGCCAAGCTGATTTTCACCCGGCCCCCAAGTGACAATCAGGCGGACATTGAATTGGCGATGCAAGAGGTTGGCCAGCTCGGCAAATTTCTCCACCGGCCAGCGGTTGTGCATTTTGCCGGCGCCGGGATGCATGGCAAGCAGCAGCGCGTCTTCCGCCACACCCTGGTCGCGCAAAAAATTGGCCGCGAAAGTTTTTTCCGCCGGCGTCAGCGTCATCACCTCGCTTGCATCTTCCGTGGTGATTCCCAGATGGCGCACGATATCGAGATTGCGCTCGCTCTGCGGTTTGCTCGGCGCAAAATAGCGCGCTATGAGATTATAAAAAAAATTCCGTTTACAGCCGGGAAAAACACGGTGCTCGCTGCCGAGAATATAACGCGCGCCGGAAAAATAAGCCAGCAGGTCGCTGGTCAATGAATGCGACACGGTGTTCAGCACAATCGCTAAATCCCAGCCGCGGCGCAGGCCGCGCCACAAGCGCCATGCCTTCGCTGGCGTCCACCAAAGCAGTTTTTCCGGCACCACGAGAACGTCATTGAGATATTGATTATGCTGCGCCAACTCCGCCGTGTAAGTGCGCGCAACCACCGCGATATGCGCCTGCGGGAAAAACTGGCGCAGGGCGCGAAACACCGGCGTGGACAATAAAAAATCGCCGAGCTGATCGTGCTGACGAATCACCAAAATCCGGCGGATTTCATACAGATTGATAAAATTCGGCGCGACGATGCCGCGATCGAGCCATTTTTCAAAAAGCCGCAAGCCGTTTCTTTTGAAAGCTTGCTCGAGGCGAGTCCAAAATTTCAAGGCGGCTATCTCCTGCGCTGTAATTCGCGTTCAAATAAATTTTCCAAATTTTCAATCATCCGCTGCTGCGTAAATTTCTCCAACACCCGTTGGCGCGCGGCGAAACCGAATTTTTCCCGCAGCGCGGCGTGGCGCAACAGGTGCATCGCGCGCGCCGCCAACGCTTCGGCGTCGCCGGGCGGCACGACAAATCCGGTTTCGCCATCCAAAATGATTTCCGGCATGCTGCTGGTGTCGGTGCTGATGGCCGGTTTGCCGGCCGCCATCGCTTCAATGAGCACGATGCCAAAACCTTCCCAATAAGACGGCAGCAGCAAAATATCGAGGGCCTGCATCACGCCGACGACGTCATCCAAAAACCCGGGGAGCAAAACCGCTTCACTCCAGTTTTGTTTTTTTATTTCTTCGACAATGACTTCCCGCAACGGGCCTTGTCCAACGAAGACGAGACGGGTTTGCGGCAATTCACGTTTAATATGGTGAAATGCCGCCAGCAAAACGCGAATGCCCTTGCGCTCGTCGAGCTGGCCGACAAAACCGAGCAGGAGTTCATCCGATTTGACGCGCCATTCGGCGCGAAAGTTGCGCGCGCTGGGTTGCAAAAATGGTTCGGCCGCGATGCCGTTGTAAATCACTTCGATGCGTCGCGCGTCCAGCCACGGTGCGTGCCGGAGCAGTGCGCGTTTGGTGGCCTGCGAATTGGCGAGAACCCGCGTTGCCAGCACGTTGTAAGCCCAGCGATAACGCCAGCGATTTTTAAGCGGATAGTCGATTCCGCGTCGCGGAATGACGACGGGAACCCCGGCGAGTTTGGCGGCGAGGCCGCCGAGGCGCAATTCTTTGTCCATGTTGGTGAGCACGATGTCGATGCGCTCACGCTTCATGAGCCGCGCCAGCTTTAAAATGGTGCGCGGATCGAAATCGCCGCCGAAGTTGACCGGCGCAACCGGAATCTGCTGCTCAACCGCGCGTTTTCCAACTTCCGCTTCGGGCCGGCAGCAGAGCCAAACTTGATGGCCGCGCTCTTGCAAGGCGCGCAACGTGCGCAGCATCCAGATTTCGCCGCCGCCGAACATTTGAATGCTATTGATAAACAGTATGCGCATGGCTTGTTGCTGGTTGCTCGTCACTTGCTGCTGGTTTTACGAATTGAGCATTACGATTCAGCAATTCATGAATTTGCCGGACGACCTGCCGCGCCTCGTGCCTTTGTTCCACCCACCCGCGTCCATAATCTCGCAAACGCCGGCGCTCTTGCGGGTCACGGCACAATCTCGCCACTCGTTCCCGCAAATTCGCCGCGTTGATTTCGACAAACGGATGATCAGGATATTTTTCAGCGAAGCCGGCTACCAATCCGGTGCAGGTGCAAATTCCCATCGCGAGCGCTTCGAGGGCGTTGATGCCGTAGCCCAGCTCGCCGAGCTGATCAATAAATATATCACAACGGGCTTTGCGGCGCAAGGCTTCATGATGTGGCAAGCCTTCGATCAGCTCAAAATCAATGGGAAGTTCTTTCGCCAAATTTTGCACCACGGCAATGATCGTGTCGCTCCCTTTGGCGGCACGATTAGTGGGCGCGTGACCAATCACGAGACGTGGTTCCTCGCGAGGCGGCGTGAGCTTAAATCGGCGCAAATCCAACGGGAAGAAAACATGATGCAAGCACGGGTGCAAAGCGAGATGGTCAAATTCGAGCGTAACGTTGAGAGTGGCCAACCGGTCAATTGCCGGAATGACGCCACGCGTGCGCAGATCGGAGCCGGTGTAAAGACAAACGACGGCCTTGCCGCGTTGATGCAGCTCGCGGACGATACGGCCGTCACGATAAAATTCCAGGCCGCCGTCGAGTTGGTAAAGATCAAAATTCCAGAAATCGATTTGCGCCATGGCCGGTTCGATTTTTTCCTGCCACATCCATTCGCGAAATAACACCAGCCACTTTTCTGCCGCTGAATGCGGCGTCCACGTCGGAGGAATTTGCGCCGGCATTTTGCGGCGGTTGTCAATTCGCAGTCGCGCCGGATTGGAAAAAAATTTTTTAGCCCAGCGCGTGCCGGCAAAATCTAAAAAGGGCAAATCGAGACAGACGTCTTCTTCATAACCGCGCGGATCGCGGCCCAACGTGAGCAAACGGCTGACAAAACCTAATTCTCTTTCCGCATGAACAAGGGTGATGGGAACGCCGGAGGTGTTGAAGGGCGCGAGATGGAGGATGCGGCGAATGGAAGGCATGACCAATTAAAGGCAACGGCCAAACAGGAGTCTCTTAAAATGGAGTCGATCACTCACCAGCAAGTCGCAAGGCATGCGCATATACTTTTTCGCTAACCCAGAACCCTGCTTTTGCAATGATGTCATCAAGCTGAATTTTCACCGAAGGAATAAATCCCTGATGCTTTGCACTAAGCAACACCCCTAAAAGCCCGGTAAATTTAAGCCCCAAGCGCGATGCCACGGCACGGCCTCGGCTTTCATCCAACAATAGTAATTCCGCCTTTAATTGGATTCCCAGGGCAATTGCTTCTGCTTCTCCTTCGTCAAGCTCCGACCGCAGAGAGGCAACAAACATAAGATCGACAACCTGGTGAGGCACAATCCATTGCAGAGTAGGCAATTCTGCTGCTCCCGCTTGTCCTGCACCTTTAAAAACAACTTCATGATAAACCGCTTAGGGAATGGCAAGCCGGCCATATAATTTTTGCAGAATATCCAACCGGCCGGTTGCAGCCAAATTGATTATCGGCGAAGTATTGCTTACCACTGTCATAGCTGGCCCATTTCATGTAAAGTCTTGATATCGGCGTCAAGATCTTCTATATCATAATGTATCGGTATTTGCCGGCTGGCCAGTATATGCTGAAATTGCAATTGGGATATTCCGGCCAACTCGCTTGCCTGCCCGAGCGTCAGCTTTTCTTTTTGAAAAAGCAAAACGGCAATTTCCTGCATCAACTCGATTCTCGACATGCGCGTGGCTTGCAGGATGTCATCAGAAATGACAACACTCATTGCAATTTCTCCTTCAATTAAAACCGATGAATTGCGTCCCGCTATGACACAATCTTAAATTACAAAGAGCCCATTTCAGAAGCAAGTAAAAATTCGGCGCGCCAAACTACAAATTCGAGAGATACTTCTCCGGCGCAAAATAAATGTCGAGAAAAGTCGAC
>CAZVZZ010000042.1:0-5644 GCA_964631505.1 uncultured Cytophagia bacterium | reverse complement strand
CTACAAATTCGAGAGATACTTCTCCGGCGCAAAATAAATGTCGAGAAAAGTCGACACAAAAATATTTTCGATATTGGCGTTCAGCAAGACCACGATCCCCAAATCGTGCTCCGGCAGAAAGGCGATTTGCGAGACGTAGCCGCGCAAGCCGCCACTGTGAAAAACCAATGGGGTGCCGGCGTAATCAAAGAGGCGCCAGCCGAGGCCGTAATAGGCGTGCCGCGCACGGCCGCTCCAATGATAGCGCCGCAGCTCGCGCCGCGTTTTGATGACGGGCGCGCTCACCTCTTGAATGACTTTGGGGGAAACCACGTCCGGCATACCGCCGAGCAAAGCGCGCAACCATTGTGTCATGTCGGAAATGCTGGCATTCACACCGGCTGCCGGCGAAACGGCGTAATAACCTTCCGTCACTTCCGTGAGCATCCATTTACCGCGGCGGCGAATATGCGGCGAAGCGTGATTCGGATTGTTCAGCAAAGCGTCGCGTGTCACGGAAGCATCCGTCATTTTCAACGGCGTTAACAAGCGCGTTTGCAGCAATTGCGTATAACTCACGCCGGTCGCCGACTTCATGACCTCGCCGATCAAGCTGTAAAGCACGTTTTGATAATTGTAGCTTTGCCCGGCCGGCCAAACACAGGGCACGGTTTTAAGTTGCTCAATGATCGTGGGGAAAGGCACTTTCGCTTCCACCAGATTATCATAAGTGTGCGAAGGTAAGCCGGTGGTGTGGCTCAAAAGATGACGGAGCGTGAGATTTTGCGTGTGCGTATCACTTTTCAGCGCCAAAGCCGGAAGATATTGGATGACTTTGTCGTCCCACCGCATCACGCCCTCTTGCACCAGCAGTCCTGCCAACACCGCGGCGAAACCTTTGGAGAGCGACGCGATACGAAACGTGGTGCGCGGCGTAATCGGCTCGAAACGCCCCAGCGCGCGCACGCCGTAGCATTTCAGGTAAACCACCGAATCACCATGCACGATGGCAATTGCCGCGCCGGGCGCTTGCAGCTCGTTTAATTTTTGCTCGACAAAATAATCATATTTTTGTACGACGTTATCGAGGTGGGAAAGCGGCGGACGAAAAAGCTGCGCATGAACCGTTGACGCAAGAAATAAAAATGTATAACACAGAGCTTTTAAAATTTGCATATCCAAAAACTTAAATTTCAACAAACAATTGGCCTCGCGAATAAAAAGCCGGCTGTTGCTTTGCATCCGCGGGTAACTCCTCAATCTTTAAAATTCCAGCACCATCGTATCGCGAAAAATCCCGCGCGCGCCGAAACTTTCTTTGAAGCGTCCGAGTCCCCAATTGGGCTGCATGTTCACCGTAAAAATACCGAAATCGAGGAACCGGAAGCCTTGTGTAATGCACCATTGAAGCACTTCATAAAACAGCAAATTCACGCCACGATAACGCTGGAACGCTTCGCGATGGCTGATATAAAACGCCAACACGGCGCGGGGATTACACACAAAATTAATTATACCGGCAATCATCTCGTTTTCGGCAAACGCGGCAAAAAGACGGATGCGCTCCGGAAACATTTGGCGGAGCAGCAACAATTCATCCAGAGCATGCGCCGGTTGCACGTTGTGACGCAACCGTAAATTCTTTTGCAAAATTTCATAAAACGTGGCGAAATCGTCACTCTCCCGAATTTGCACGCCGAGCTTTTGGGCGCGGCGCACGGCGCGGCGCGACTCCGGCGAGAACAATTCCAGCACGTGACCGACCGGCACGTCCAGCGGTACAACGCTGGAAACTTCGCGCTTGCGATAACGAAAGCCGTGCTGATACAAAATAAAATCGAGATAGTTGCTCGGCCGCGCGAGATAAATTTGCGGCGGTAACGTGATTTCGGCGCCGCTATAACCACGCTCGTGACAGTACGCCAGAAAATGCGTGACGAGGCGTTCCGCATCGCGGAGCGCCAGATCGCCATCGGTCACGAAGCCGCCAAACGAAGCGCCGGGATGCGAGCGCAGGATTCGCGACGTCTCCCCCCCACGCGTGGCCGCAGGCAACACCGCGAGCAACTTGCCCTCTTTAAAAAAAAGCAGCGAGTCGTCATTGAATCGCTGCGCGGGGTGATACGATAAAAAAGCACGCGTGTGAAACAGCGTGCCATTGTTGGCTTGCCAAACGAAATTGTCCCACGCCTCCGCAAAATTGGGCGCGAAAGGAACAACCCGCAGACTTGAGGCTTCGTTCGCCGGCATTAGCGCTTGCCCATCAATTGAACCATAATCGCCTTTTGAATATGCAGGCGATTTTCGGCTTGATCGAAGATGATGGATTGCGAACTTTCCATGACTTCGTCCGTGGTTTCCTCGCCGCGATGCGCGGGCAAACAGTGCATGAATTTCGCGTCCGGCGCCGCCGCTTGCATCAGCGCGCCGTCGATGCAATAACCTTTGAAAATTTGGCGGCGCATTTCCGCTTCGGCTTCTTGGCCCATGCTGGCCCAAACATCGGTGTAAAGCACGTGCGCGCCTTTTGCCGCTTGCAGCGGTTCGCGATAAATTTCGACGCGGCCGACTTTGGATTGATTCGCCTGCTCGACTATTTGCTTATCCGGCTCATAACCCGCTGGACAGGCGATGCGAAACGTGAACGGAATCTTCATCGCCAATGTTACCCATGAGTTCGCCACATTATTGCCGTCGCCGATGTAGGTGACAATGAGATCGTTCAAATTTTTACGATATTCCAGAACCGTCAACATATCGCCCAAAATCTGGCACGGATGCGAAAGATCGGTAAGCCCGTTGATCACGGGCACACTGGCATACTTCGCCAACTGTACAATATCGTCGTGACCAAACAGGCGCGCCATAATGCCGTCCACGTACCGGGACACCACCCGCGCGACATCGGGAATGCTTTCACGCTTGCCGAAGTTGGGTTCTTGTATATAAAGCGCGTGGCCGCCAAGCTGGAAAATGCCCACCTCGAATGAAACGCGCGTTCGGGTGGAAGGCTTCGCGAAAATCATCCCAAGGGTTTTGCCCTTCAGGTATTCATGCGGCTCGCCGCGCTTTTGTTTGGCTTTTAAATCTTTGGCTGATTCAAATAATGACCAAACTTCGTCCGCGGTCAAATCGGAAATATCGAGAAAATCTTTCTTCATCATCTCCTCACATAACCAGATGCAAAACGTCGTCCCAGAGGGCAACGACAAAAAAAATTACAAAATATACCGGCTCAAATCTTCATCTTCTACAATGCCGCGCAGGCGTTCGCGCACCAGTTCGGCGGTGATTTCGATTTTGCCGGTGCGGGCGTCGGGCACGTCGAAAAGAATGTCTTCGAGCAGCGCCGTCATCACCGTGTGCAAGCGCCGCGCGCCGATGTTCTCGGTGCGCTCGTTCACTTCAAACGCGATGCGTGCAATTTCATTAATCGCGTCCTTCGTAAATTTGATGTCAACGCTCTCTGTCCCCAGCATCGCCGTGTATTGTTTGATCAGCGCATTCTGCGGCTCAGTCAGAATGCGCACGAAATCCTCCGGCGTGAGGCTTTGCAGCTCGACGCGAATTGGAAAACGGCCTTGCAATTCCGGTATCAAATCCGACGGCTTGGAAACATGAAACGCGCCGCTGGCGATAAACAGCACGTGATCGGTTTTCACCATGCCGTATTTCGTGAACACGTTGGTGCCTTCCACCACCGGCAGAAGGTCGCGTTGCACGCCCTCACGCGAAACATCCGGCCCGACTTTGCTTTTTTCCCCGGCGATTTTGTCGATCTCGTCGAGAAAAACGATGCCGGTGTTTTCTACGCGCGTGATCGCTTCTTTCACGGCTTGGTCCATGTCGATGAGCTTCTGCGCTTCTTCCTGCGTCAAATGCTTGCGCGCTTCCGCGACGGTCATTTTGCGGCGCTTCATTTTTTTCGGAAACATGTTGCCCATCAAATCTTGCAAGTTGACGCCCAATTCTTCAATGCCGATCGGCGAGATCACTTGCATCGTCGGCATGCCTTCCGCCGGCACATCCAACTCAATGTAGCGTTCTTCAAGCTTGCCATCTGTCAATTGCTGGCGCATTTTCTCGCGCGTGCGGCGAAGCCGTTCTTCCATTTCAAGCGTCTCGGCAGGGACCGGCGCATCGAGCGACACGGATTTTTCCGGATCATCTTCATTCTCCGCCCTCGCTTCAACTCGCCGCGATTTCGGCGGCGGCAACAACAGATCGAGCAAGCGTTCGTTCGCCATTTGCACGGCTTGCTCTTGCACGGCGGCGGTCTTTTCCGAGCGCACCATCGAGACGGCGAGGTCGGTCAAATCACGAATGATCGATTCCACATCGCGGCCAACGTAACCGACTTCGGTAAATTTCGAGGCTTCGACTTTGATGAACGGCGCGTTCGCCAGTTTCGAGAGCCGGCGCGCGATTTCAGTTTTGCCGACGCCGGTCGGTCCGATCAAAATAATATTGTTGGGCATGATCTCTTCGCGCAGCACCCCGGAAACATTTTGCCGCCGCCAGCGATTGCGCAACGCAATGGCGACGGAACGCTTGGCCTTGTCTTGCCCAATGACGTATTTATCTAATTCGGCCACGATTTGCCGCGGCGTTAGTTTGGCCATTTCACTCATTATTGGTCAACTCTTCAATGACAAGGTTCTTGTTGGTGTAAATGCAAATGTCGGCGGTGATGCCCATGGCTTCTTCGACAATTTGCCGCGCCGATAAAGCGGAATAGCGCACCAGCGCGCGGCCCGCGGCCATCGCAAAACCGCCGCCGGAGCCGATGGCGATGATGCCGTTGTCCGGTTCGATCACATCGCCGGTGCCGGAAATCACGAACGCTTTTTCGCGATCCATCACGATCAACTGCGCTTCGAGTCGACGCAAATAACGGTCCGTGCGCCACTCTTTCGCCAGCTCCACCGAGGCCCGACTGAGGTTACCGCGATATTGCTCCAAGCGCTGTTCGAATTTTTCAAACAGCGCGAATGCATCCGCAGCCGCGCCGGCGAATCCGACAATCACAGTGTCTTTATAAAGCTTGCGCACTTTGCGCGCGTTCATTTTCAAAACCGTTTCGCCGTACGTCACCTGCCCATCGCCGGCCATCGCGCACGCGCCTTTATGCCGCACACCGAGAATGGTGGTGGCGTGAATCGGGGGAAACATCTGGTTACCGGTTGCTCGTTGCTGGTTGTTGGTTGCTCGCGGTTGGTAGCTCATTCGTTGTGGTTGGTTAATGATTTTTTATTTATCATCTTCTGAATTGATTTGAGCAGCGGATTTATTCTGTTGATTTAAATCATCCGGCGCTAAAAAGTTGGAAATTACACTTTGGCGGAAGTTGTTTATTTTTCGGCCAAGAATATCGTAGCGTTTACAAAGATCTTCATACAAGATTTTATCCGTCAGCGCGCCGGTTTCATAAAGCATTTCAAGATGATCACGCGTTTCGTCACAGGAAGCCAGCGCATATGTCAAGAACTTGATATATTCGTTTTTATATCGACTTCTGCCATAACCCACCTCCAAAACGCTACTCAGATATTATATTAACAAACAGCAACGAGCTACCAGCAACCAGGAACGAGCAACCCGCCTCAAATCTCTTTCCTCAACCTCGACACCGGTATATTCATCTGCTCGCGATATTTTGCCACCG
>CAZVZZ010000041.1:0-16542 GCA_964631505.1 uncultured Cytophagia bacterium | reverse complement strand
TCGTGGCATAGCCGGCGAGGCAGGCAGCGTACGCAATGCCGCGCCCCATCGTGCCGGCGCCGATAACGGTGAGGGTGCTGATGGTTGGTTTCATAGCGGGGAAATTGTGTGAGAGCTTTTTTCGAGGTCATGCCAGCGGCAAATTCAATTCCTCAAGCAAAGCATATAATTGGCGGTATTCTAAGCCCAATTCTTTTGCCATGCGTCGAAAGGTAATATCACCTTTTAAATATTGGTTGTGCAATTGGCGCACTTGTTGATAATACCCGGTTTTTATGAGGTCAACGGCTGCTTGTCGTGAAGAAATGCGCTTACTCTTTTGCAGATAAGCAATAAAACGCTGCAGATGGTCATCCAATTCAATCGAAACGGCGGATGTCATATTAGATCACTCCTTTCAAACGATTAAGAGCCAATTCAATAAAACCTCTCGCATATCGAGGTCTCATCGCTTCGAGAAACTCCGTAGCTAAAGCTGATTTCATCAACCCTTTATTTATCAACATCAGAATCAGATCGGGAAAGAAAATGGGCGATAACCCTAAACGCGTTGTGGCAATGAATAACTTGTGATCATCGGTTATTAGTTTTGTTTGTTTCGGCATTTGTTTATAAGTATGAACGACGGCACGATCGGCATTTTCTAAACCTAAATTGGTTAAGGTTGATTCCAAGACATTATCGCGAACCGCTGTATTTAAGACGAGAAAATTCCCCTTGTCCAGCCGATTAGCCCAATCTCGTGCATCTTGATACCCAAATAACAAGCCCATGTCTATGGTTTCGTGTTTCACCTCGGGTGAAAGATTTACGCGGCAGCAATCGACGAGATAATCAATAATCAGCCTGCCGCGAACATGAAACTTCGCCGCCGTTATCAATGCGCCCGAGTCAAACAATGTCGAAATTTTCCGTTTACGATTTTGCATCGTTTCCTCCCGTACTCAAAATTACATATTATCCGGCAATTATCAAAGCAAAAGATTTCATTCAATTCCCAGCACCACCTTTCCGAACTGTTCGCGGTTCGCCAAAATCCGATGTGCCGCGCGCGCTTCCGCCAACGGCAACACGCGGTCAATCACCGGACGAAACTTGCCGGCGCTAAAAAATTCGGCAATGCGCAGCATTTCGCTCTTCGAGCCCATGATGTTGCCGAAGATTTTTAGGTTTTTAAAAAACACGTAGCGCAGATCGGTGACCGCGCGATAACCCGTGGTGGCGCCGCACGTCACAATTTTGCCGCCATTCGCCAGCGATTTGATCGAGTCGTCCCAGGTTTTTTCGCCGACGTGCTCGAAGATAATATCGACGCCGCGCTTGTTGGTGAGGCGGCGCACTTCTTCGCGGAAATTTTGTTTTTCGTAATTGATCAAGAAATCCGCCCCGAGCGCCCGGGCTTTTTCCAATTTGGCCTCGCTGCTCGCCGCCGCAATCACGGTGGCGTTGTGCAGTTTGGCGATTTGGATTGCGGCCACCCCGACGCCGCTGCCGGCGGCGAGAATCAACACCCAATCACCGGGGCGAATTTGGCAATTCGCCACCAGCATGTGCCACGCCGTGAGAAACGTGAGCGGGAAGGACGCCGCTTCGATGAAATTCAGATTCGGCGGCTTGGGCACGATGTTTTGCGCCGGCACGGCAATGAATTGCGCGTAGCCGCCATGCACATGCTCGCCGAGCACGCCATAGTTGCGGCAATTATTATCGACGCCGGAAAGACAATGCTCGCAATAACCGCACGACACGCCGGGCGAAACGATCACCTCTTGGCCGGCGTGCAGGTGTGAAATTCCCGCGCCCACTTCCGCGATCACGCCGGAAATGTCCGAGCCGAGAATGTGCGGCATCGGCAACTTGAGCGCCGGCAACCCGCCCCGCACCCACAGATCGAGATGATTCAACGCACAGGCTTTGATTTGCACCAGAATTTTCCCCGGACTCGCCGCCGGATCCGGTAAGTCGCCGTATTGCAGAACGGACTCGTCGCCGTGTTGGTTGAGGTAAACAGATTTCATGAATCGTGCTCGTTGTTTTTAGTATTCTGTAACCAGTATTCAGTGGTCAGTATTCAGTAACCAGTATCGAACCTGAATACTGACCACTGAATACTGAATACTGGCCTCAAACGGCGCCGCATTCCTTCAACAACCGCGCCGCATTCTCGCCCAAAATCGCCTCTTTCATTTGTTCCGCAATCGGCAACGCCAGAAAATCGTCGATGTTCTTGCGCATATCCGCCACGCCGGGGCTGGGCCAGTCCGTGCCCCACAGCGTTTTGTTGGCGATCTCGTCGAGACGCGGGAGATAATCTAATAATTTCTTCGGCGGAATGCCAGAAATATCGATGTGAATATTTTGATGGCGGCGCAACAGAAAGAACGTCGTCTCCACGTGCAGCGGCCGGCCGGCGTGGGCGATGATGATTTTTAAATTCGGAAAATCCACCGCCACGTCGTCGATCGGCATGGTGTCCGCATAAACATTGCGCGCGCCGGGGAAAATGCTGGTGCCGCCGTGAAACATAACCAGCATCTGCTCTTGCTCGGCGCGGCGATAAAAAATTTCCTGCGCCGTGTTGCCATGCCGATACGCGTTGGCGGCGAGCATTTGATGCGGCGGATGCACCTTCAAGCAGCGAATGCCGAGCTGGAGCAAACGCGTCATCTCCGCGTCAACGTCGTTGCAAAAACGCGGATGCACGCCGCCAAACGCGATGAGCCGCTGCGGATTCGCCCGGCAATACTGCGCGACGAAATCATTCGTCGCCGCGGTGAAGCCCATGAGATCGGGGCTGGGATAATTGATCAGCCCCACGCGTTCGACGCCGCTGGCATCGAGAAATTCCAAAAAGTCCTTCGGCGATTGCATGAAATTTTGAATCGCCGCCAGGTCTTTGCGGCCTGCGGTCATTTTCGCGTACACCCCGGGCTTGAGCTGTTCCCACGGCTGAATGTGCACATGAATGTCGATGATGGGCATAAAGTTGAGGCAAAAAAGATAAAAAGAAAAAATGCTAAAAGGATTTATTCTGCACAAAAGATAGAACCTTGGCGCTGCCGTTTCGGTTTAGGAAATATACAACGGTCACGCGAGTTTTGCAAGCCTCGACTTTTAGCTGTCATCAATAAGTTGGCGAAATGCCGAATATTAAAAAAAGTCTTTAAAATCGCCGAATCCGTGACTATATTGAGTTATTCCCTCGCCGGCGAAGGCGCCAGGGATGGCAAACAAACGCTTGTGTTTCTTTAACGAAGTATGCTCAAAGCACGACACGCCGCGTGGGCCGAGCGAATCTTTCAACCGTATGTCACGCGGCTTTGCAAACGTCATTTTCAAAGACTCACGCTGCTCGGCAAAACGCCGGAGCCAGCGCCGGATTTGCCGTTGCTGCTTCTTCCCAACCACAGCACGTGGTGGGATGGATTTTTTGTTTATCTGCTCAACAGAAAATTATTCCGGCGGAAAATCTATTTGATGATGCGCGAAGATCAGCTCGCCCGCTACCATTTTTTCTCCCGGCTCGGCGCTTATTCCATCGCCCCCGCATCCGCCGGGAGCATTAAAAATTCCTTGCGCTATTCCGCCGCGGTTTTAAATGAAGAGATTGCGCCGCGGCCGCTATTGTGCATTTTTCCGCAGGGCGAGCTGTTGCCGTGGGGCCAGCGTCCGCTCGCATATAAAAACGGTGTGGAAACGATTCTGCGGCTGCACGGCGGTAACGTCAACCTCCTGCCGCTGGCGATTAAAACGGAATTTTTGAACGAGCCGCTCCCGGCCGCGTTTTTTTTGTTTGGTGAAAACGTCATCGTGAACCGCAGCACGCTCGGCGGCATGCAACGCCTGCAAGAAGCCGAAGAAGTTTTGCTTGCTGATTTGCAGCGGCGCATTATCCAAAAAGAGCCAGGCACGCTTTTGCTCGAACGGCGATGATTTTTTGACCAGCCGTTGGCAACGGGTTTAAAAAATTTAAAAGGCACAACATTGACTTTCCTCTTATTCGTCATTCTCGCATTGCTCAGCCTCGTTTTGGTGATTACGTTGTTCAACGCCATCACCGCGCCGATGTTGAAGAACGCGCCCGCACTCAAAAGCGCGCCGCGCGTTTCCGTGCTCGTGCCGGCGCGCAATGAGGAAAAAAATATCGGCGCGTGCTTGGAAAGTCTCCGCCAACAGAACTATTCCGATTGGGAAATTCTTGTTTTAAACGACAATTCAACGGATGCTACCGCGGCCCTGATTCGGCAATTTTCCGCGCGCGAGCGGCGCGTAAAACTCATCGACGGTGCGCCGCTGCCGGCGGGCTGGCTGGGGAAAAATTGGGCCTGCCATCAGCTCAGCGAGCAAGCCACCGGCGAAATTTTTATTTTCACCGATGCGGATAATCGTTACGCACCGAACGCGATTTCACACACCGTCGGCTGGATGCAAAAATATAATCTCAGTTTGCTCACGGCTTTCTGCCATCAACGCACCGCAACGCTGCCGGAAAAATTGGCCGTGCCGGTCGTCAACATGTTCGTTTACAGCTATCTGCCGCTGTGGCTGACTTATTATGGCAAAGAGGCATCGCTCGCCGCGGCCAATGGGCAGTGGCTGGCGTTTACTCGCGCAGCCTATGAAAAAATCGGCGGCCATCGCGCCGTGCGCCATCATGTCGTCGAAGACGTTGAGCTCAGCCGGCTCGCCAAACGCCGCGGCGAAAAAATTCTCGTCACCTCCGCGCGCGAGGAAGTGTTCAGCCGCATGTACGATTCCGGCCGCGCCGTTTGGGAGGGTTACTCGAAAAATCTTTTTGGGCTGATGAATTTCAAAACCGTGCCGTTTTTCATCGCGCTGACCTTGCTGTTTTTCATACACGTCGCGCCGTACATTCTTGCCTGGTTCAAGCCGCTGACCATGCTCGCACTGCCGGCGATTGCCATGAATGTTTTGATTCGTTTCGTGCTCGCGGTGAAATTTGCGCAACCGGTTTTCACAAGCACGCTGTTGCACCCCATTGCGGTTTTATATGTTATTTTGATCGGATTGAATTCATATCACGGCCACAAAACCGGCGGTCTGCAATGGAAGGGCCGCGCCGTGCAAGTGAAAGCGGTATGAGGTTTTATCATTCAATATAACATCAAACGAACGGCGTTTTTCATGCATCCCGAAGCCACGGTAACAAGAAAAAATATTGGAACACCATTGGCGTTTTCTGCTGGCCTGCCGAGAAATCTGCGCTACAAGATTGTCGGTCTTTATGTGTTTTTGCTCGCCGGCGGGTTGTGGCATCTGCTCGGCGTTTTGCAAAACACCATGCAGTTATTAGCCGCTCCGTTGCTTATCGCGCTTTGTTTGCTGCTTTGTTTTGAGCAGGTTCGCGAGCTTCCCCAACGCCGGTTTCTTTTCTGGTGTATCTTGGTTTGTGGCAGCGGTTTTTTCATCGAGCTGCTTGGCGTGAAAACCGGCGTGATTTTCGGGGCCTATTTTTACGGCCCGACTTTGCAGCCCCAGCTTTGGGGTATTCCCCTCGCCATTGGCTTCGCCTGGCTGACGATGCTCCTCAGCTCCGCGGCGGTGGCGCAATATCTCTTGCCGCCCCGTTTTTTTGCCAGGCCATTCGCCGCGGCTTTGTTGATCGCGGTGTTGATGGTGACTTTCGATCTTTTTATGGAACCGGCGGCGACGAAATTGCATTACTGGACGTGGGAAAGCGGAAAGATACCCGGGCAAAATTATTTGGCGTGGTTTGCCTTTGGCTTTATTCTTTCTTATATTGGCTTGCGGTTGAGCTTGTTCAAGCAAAAATCATCGCCGCTGGCGATACATGCGTATGTCGCCCAACTTGGTTATTTTGTGTTAGTGAGTCTGTCGTAATTTTACGAACTGAACAAAGATGTCATTCGGAATGACAGAGTGTTTGATATGAATAGAATGATTATCGCCTCCAATCACGGTGTCCTGATCGGCATTGTCATCATCTTGCTGTGGACTGCCAGTTTGTTTTTGTTGCTATCAACTGAGCTGGCGCGCTTTCCATTTTATAGCGTTATTCCGGCTATCCTCATTCAAACTTTTCTTTACACCGGCTTATTCATCACCGCGCACGACGGGATGCACGGCCTCATTGCGCCGCACAGCAAAAGCGCCAATAATTTTTTGGGAACGCTTTGCGTTTTTTTATACGCGCTCTTTTCATTTAACCAACTCCGCCGCGAGCATCACCGCCATCACGCGCACCCCGGCAGCGCGGATGATCCCGATTTCCACGACGGCGAGCATCGCGGTTTCTGGGCGTGGTATTTTCATTTCTTAAAAACGTATGTCACGTGGCCGCAGATCGCCGGTATGGCCATCGCCTTCAATATTTTGCTGCACCTTTTCAAGGTGCAGCAAATCAATTTACTTTTGTTCTGGGTCGTTCCGGCGCTGCTCAGCACGTTGCAATTATTTTACTACGGCACCTATCTGCCGCATCGCGAGCCGCCCGGCGGCTATGACAATCCGCATCGCGCGAGGAGCAATGCGTTTTCTGTTTTCTGGTCGTTCATCACCTGTTACCATTTTGGTTATCATTGGGAACATCACGAGTTTCCGTACGTGCCGTGGTGGAAACTGCCGACCGTGCGCAGACAGCTATTACTTGTAAGCCATGAAAGCAACTCCCTCTAATTCAGAAGCCGATCTGGCTCCGACGTTGTTTAAAAGATTGCAAACACCATCATGACCACACAAATGACAAAAACTGCTCCTGCGGCCTCCGATCCGGTTAAAATTCGGCTGGGCGTCAGCACGTGTTTGCTGGGTGAAAATGTGCGTTTCGACGGCGGGCACAAGAAAGATTCGTATCTCACCGGCACGTTGGAACAATTTGTGGAATGGGTGCCGGTTTGCCCGGAAGTGGAAATCGGCCTCGGCACGCCGCGCGAGTCGCTGCGCCTGATCGGCGATCCCGAGGCGCCACGCCTCGTCACCACCAAAACCGGCGCCGACCACACGGCGGCGATGCGGAAATTTTCCCATGCCAAGATCGAGCAATTGCAACGCCTCAAGCTGAACGGCTACATTCTCAAAAAAGATTCGCCGAGCTGCGGCATGGAGCGGGTGCGGGTTTATTCGGAAAAAGGCATGCCGGCGCGCCATGGCATCGGCTTGTTTGCGCGCGCGCTCATGGAGCAAATGCCGACCCTGCCGATCGAAGAAGAAGGCCGGCTCAACGATTCGAAGCTCCGGGAAAATTTTATCGTTCGCGTTTTTTGCCATTATCGCTGGCAGCGTTTGCGGGAAAAACCGTTTCGCTTGACGGATTTAATTGCGTTTCACACGCAACATAAATTTCTGCTGCTGGCGCATCACGAAAAAAACTATCGCGACCTGGGCAAGCTGGTCGCCGCCGGCAAAGCGCAGGCGCCGAAAGAATTGCTGGCGCGCTACGAAGAGCTGTATTTTGCGGCATTGCGGCATCCCGCGCCCAGACGCAAGCACGCCAACGTGCTGCAGCATCTGGCCGGATATTTCAAAAACCAGCTCGATGAAAAGGACAAACAGGAATTGCACGCGACAATTTCCGATTATCACCGCGGCCTGCTGCCGCTCGTGGTGCCGCTGACCTTGATCAAGCACTACATCAATAAATTCGATGTCCACTATTTGCAGGATCAGGTTTATCTCAACCCGCATCCGAAAGAGTTAATGCTGCTTAATCATGTGTGAGCGTTTCGCCGGGTTACAAAAAATGTCCAACCTTGCTGCCATCGTTCTCGCCGCCGGCGAATCGAAACGGATGGCCGGACGCCACAAGCTGTTGCTGCCGCTGGCGGGAAAAACAATGATAGCCTGGACGGTCGAGGCTATTTTGGCGGCGGGCTTGGATGACGTCATTGTCGTACTCGGCCACGAGGCCGCAGCCGTTCAAAAAACCTTGAACAAGAAACCCGTGCGGTTTGCGTTGAATCCGAATTATCGCCGCGGCATGGCCAGCTCCATTCAGGCGGGGCTTGCAGCCCTGGCGCCGCAAACCCAGATCATCATGATCGCGTTAGCCGACCAGCCGTTGGTTACGGCGGCGGAAATAAATTTTATGATCGCAGAATTTTCTCGCGTCCCGGAAAAAACGATCGGGGTTCCCACGTTCAACGGACAGCGCGGCCATCCCGTGCTTTTGGATCTGCGTTATCGCGAGGAGATGCTGGCTCTGCAAGGCGATGTTGGTTGTAAATCTATTCTCGCGCGGTATCCGGAAGCGGTGTTTGAAATTGCGATGCCGGCGCGCAACATATTGGAAGACGCCGATACGCCGGAAGCTTATGCGCGGCTGAGCGCATTATTGAAATAAATTTTCTAATCCGGCGTCTGCGCTTTTGCCTCCTGCCACAACGCTTCCCATTGCGCCAGCGACATCGTGTTCGTCTCCGCACCGGACGCTTTGGCGCGGGCTTCGACAAAGCGAAACCGCCGGCTGAATTTTTCACACGCCTGCCGCAGCGCATCTTCCGCGCTGAGATTTAGCCAGCGGCCAATATTGACCAGCGCGAAAAGCACGTCGCCAAATTCATCCATGATTTTTTTGTCATCGCCGCTGTGGCGCGCTTCTTCCAACTCCGCCAGCTCGGATTGAAATTTTTGCTTCACCTGCGCGAGGGTCTCCCATTCAAAGCCAATGGCGCCGGCCTTTTGTTGCAACCGTTGCGCGCGCTGCAATGCCGGCAGCGTGGCGGGAACGCCATCCAGCACGGAGTCCTTGCCCTCGGCCTTTTTAATTTTTTCCCACCGCACGCTTTGCTCGGCCGCCGAATTGACCTTCTCCTCGCCGAACACGTGCGGATGGCGGCGAATCAGCTTGTCGCTGATGGCGGCGATGACGTCGTCAATCGTAAACCGCTTCTGCTCGGCCGCGATCTGCGCGTGAAAAATCACCTGTAACAACAAATCGCCCAACTCCTGGCGCAAGTCGCCGTATTTTTCCAAATCGATGGTTTCTAACACCTCATAGGTTTCTTCCAGCAAATATTGGCGCAGCGACTGGTGCGTCTGCTCACGATCCCACGGACAACCTTGCGGCGCGCGCAACCGGGCCATGATTTCAACAAGAGCGGAAAAGGATGGGGAAGTGGACATGCTTTCTCAAATTAAAGATTGAAGGATAAACGCATTTACTGTTTTCTAAACGCCGGCCGGCGCGGACCTGGCATTAAAAAATCCGGCAGTCAGCTAAGTTAACGCTGCTCGGTGCGCTAAACAAGAAAATTTTAAAGACAAATCGCGCTTGACTCTTTACGCGAATTTGGTTATTTTTAGAAGTTAAAATTTGCAAGGGCGAGGGAATCTTATTGCCGCTTTCAATCACCACGCGCGTGCAGACGCGTCATGGCCGGGTGAATCCATCCAGCCGAAGGAAAATTATCAACAGGACGGCGGCGAATCGGTGTTGGCAGAAAGTCAGATTGGTCACCATGAGTTTGGCGTTTTGGGATAAAAAACTGGATCGCCTGCGTGCCGGGCTGCGGGGAAGGCTCGCGCGCGGCGCGGATATTTTCAGCTCGCTGGAAATCAAATTCAAGCTGAGCATCAACATTGCCATCATCGTGGTGCTGGTGATTTTCACCTACAGTATGCTGATTTTGCCCGGCGAGCGCCGCGTGTTGACGAAGGCGACGGAAAACACCTGCAGCGTGGTGCTGAAAAAATTGAGCCAGAACGTGCGCGCGCCGATGCTGAACAGTGTGCTCACCCCGTCTTTGCTCGGCGAAGTGACCACCGAGGTGTTGCGCACGAAGAACATGAATGTCGAAGGCCTGGCCTATATTTTCGTCAAGAATCGCCGCGATTCGTTGATTGCGCACAGCGCGCTGGGCGAAACCCAGCAGGCCGGCATTCTGCGTCCGGAGGAAATCGAAGCGCTGTTGCGCGAAGACAAAATGATTTCGCGCGAGAACGGCGAGTTCTACGAATATTATTATCCGATTTTGCAGCTCGATAAAAGCGCAACCGGAAAAGTTGGCATCATCCCGCTGGGTTATGCGGGCGTCGGTTTTTCCAAAAGCTTTCTGGAAACGCCGCTGAACAAAACGAAGAAACTGATTTTTTCTTACGCGGCGCTGGTCATTATCGTGTCGGTGTGGCTGATCTATTTTTTCGCGCGCAAGATGGTCAATCAGATTCACGAGCTGTCGCGCGTGGCGCGGGAAGTCGGCAGCGGCAATCTCGACGTGCGGGTGGAGCCGCGCAGCAAAGATGAATTGGGCCAGCTCGCGCATGAGTTCAATCACATGGTGACGCATTTGCGCGAGAAAGTGCAGATGCAAAAATTCGTCTCCAAGCTCACGGTGCAAATGATTCAAAGCGGCGGCGGCGCGAAGATGGAGCCGCAAGAGGGCGACCGGCGCTACACGACGATTTTCTTTTCCGATATTCGCAATTTTTCCACGTACGCCGAGCTTTCGGAGCCGGAGCAAATCATTCAGCTCATCAATATTTATTTCGATGTGCAGACGCGGATTATCGAGGCCAACGGCGGCGTGGTGGATAAATTCATGGGCGATCAAATCATGGCGCTGTTTCAGGGGCCGAACGGTGTGGAGAATGCGGTGCGGGCCGCGGTGGAAATTCAACGCGCTGTGCGCGAGCTGAACAAGCAGCGCGACGCGGCCGGCGAGTTGCCTTTGTGGGTCGGCATCGGCATCAACCACGGCCTCGCCGTCATTGGCAAGATGGGCTCGAAGCATCGAATGGATTACACCGTCATCGGCGACGTCGTCAATATAGCCAACCGTCTCTGCAGCCTGGCGCGCGCCGGCCAAATCGTGGTTGAATACAGTTTGACGCGCCGGCTCAACGGCCAATATGCCTTTACACGCTTGGAACCGATATACGTTCGAAACCGGATGAAGCCGGTGGATATTTGCGAGATTGATTACGATCGTGAAATTATTCAATAGCAGCCGGCAACCTCAACGCCGGACCGCAGTCACCGGTTACCGGTCACTGGTTACTGGTTACTGGTTATGGGTTGTTGTTATGTTATTTCACGTCCAGCCGCTGGCGAGCCAAAGCTTGCTGCAAAATTCCGGCGTGGCGGCGCGGGCAGTTGGATTCGGCGGCTCGCAGTTGCTCGGCCCGGTTGACGCAACCACGGCCTCGTGGAGTCCGGTCGCATTGGCCGGGCTGCGTGAAAATAAATTTATTCTCACCTCAAATCAACCTTTTCAATTTTCCGCCGCGAGTTTGATGGGTTATTGGCCGGAAGTCGGCAGCCTCGGCGTAGGCCTATCGCGATTTCCCGTAGCCAACTCCAACTTGGACCGCGCCAGCCTGGCTTGGGCGCGATCATTCGGCCGGCCACTCGCGGCAGGTCTGTCGTTACACGGCAATCGCTTGCGCCAAACCGAATTTATGACCGCGTCGCTGGGCATCGTTTGGCAACCGTTGGGCGCGTGTCTGCCGCTGGCGCGCGATCCTTATCACGCTGCTTTTTTTAATGTGCCGCTCACGACCTTTCCGCTGGCGTTTGCCCTGCAAGCAAGTGACTTGCCGCTGGGGCGTGAGCGCGTATCGAGTTATTACATCGCCGGCGCCGCCGCGCGTTTTTATGCGAATGGCCCGGCAACGCTCGCCAGTTTTGAATGGCGCGGGAACAAAAACTTGTTGCGTCTGGGTGTTGCTTCACCGGTGTATAAATATTTTTCTTTATACGGCGGCACCTTCGATCTGAAACTGCGGAACACCGCTTTGGGCCTGGCGACGTTCAGCAATGCTTACAGTTTCGACGTTGTTTATTCTTTCGCCGATAAAAAATTTCTCACCGCTATCGCCTTTCGCCTTGGCCCGCGACCGGCCGAAAGGGCGCGCCAGCATTATACGCGCGGCATGGCGCTCGCCAAAGCCTCGAGCTTTCGCCCGGCGCACCGGCAATTTAAAAACTATTTGCAATACGAGCCGGAGAACGCCAGAGTGTTGCGGCTCGACAGCGCGCTCACGGCGTCCATCCGGCGCGACAACGAGCGCATTCGCCTGCTGGTGGAGGAGGGCCGGGCGCTGGAAAAACGCTTGAAGTATGTGGAAGCCGCGGTAAAATATATTTCCGTCTTGCAGATCAATCGTGGGCACGGGACGGCGCAAAGAAGCCTGGCGCGGCTCGCGCCCCAGTTGGATTTCTATATCAAACGCGAATATCGCAACGCCGTGCAGTGGTTTGAAGACGGCAATTATGCGGAGGCCCGCAAGCGCTTTGAGAGCATTCTGCTGGTGGGGCAAAATTACGCCGATACGCAGGATTATCTCAATCGCATCAAAGCCCTCCAGCAGGAAGAAGCGGGAAAATTTTTCATCCGCGGTCTCGGCTATTTTGAGCTGAACAATTTGGCCAGCGCGCGCGAGCAGTTTCAAAAGGCACTCGATTTGTCGCCGGACTATGAAGCGGCGCAGGCGTATCTCGATTCGATTCAACTGCGCGTGGAAGCTCGCAAAATGCGCGCCACCCGCCTGCTCGCCGAGGCGGAACGGTTGAACCGGCGACAACAATTCAACCGCGCCTATCGCGCTTACCGCGAAGCGCTTGATCTCGACCCCACGAATGAAACCGCGAAACAGGGGATGCGGCTTTTGCAAAACCGCATCGACGCCGAAGTCGCCGAAAAAATGCAAAACGCCACCCGGGCTTTTGAGCGCGGAGACTATGCGCAAGCGCAGGAAAGCGCCAGGCAGATTCTCGATCTCGTGCCGCGCCAGGAAGCGGCCAACAATCTTTTGCAGCGCATCAAACAATTCAACGACCGGCGCGCCGAAGATTACTATCAACGCGGCCTGGCCTATTTTGACAAAAAAGACTGGAACAATGCCATTGATGAATTCGACAAAGCTTTGAGCTTTGATCCGAAAAATCGTTTGGCTGAGCAGAAGAAGCAGGAGGCGTTATCGCAAAGCAATATTCAGCAGCTTCTCGCGCAAGCGCAGGCGCAATACAATCGCATGCAATATCTCAAAGCGATCGAGATTTATAACGCCATTCTTGAGCGCGATCCCAACAATGCGGCGGCGCAAGGGCGGCTTAGAGAATGCCAAAAAGAGCTTGATCAGCAAGTGGATCGCCACTTTAAAGCCGGACTCAATCTTTTCATCAACGATGATTACGAGGGGGCCATCCGCGAATTGGATAAAGCGCTGGCCATCAATCCCCGCCACAAACAATCGCTCGATTACAAGAAGAATGCGCAACAGAGCCTCGAGTCGCTGAAGCGGTTGCGCGAATGAAAAACCCGGCAGTGAAAACGTTGCGCGCGGCGTTGCGGCCCGGAGACGGCTTGGTGCTGGTTTTATTTTTCGGGCTGGCGCTCGGCAGTTTTTGGACGGGTGATTTTTTCAGCGCCCGCAGGAGCGCCGGCGCCAATTTAATTGCGCGCATTACCGTGAATCAGCATGACGTCGCCGTTAAAAAATTAGCAGAAGCAGCCACTTTCGATATTGCCGGCGCGGCCGGCGCCATGACGTTGCAAATTGCGCACAATAGCATTCGGGTGCAGCGCAGCTCGTGTCCGAATCAAATTTGCGTTAAACAGGGCGCGGCCACGCGTCCCGGCGAGATGTTGGTTTGCGTGCCGAATCGGCTGGTGATTTTCATTCAGGGATATGCGCCGCCGCTGGACCGGGCGCCGCAGGAAAGTCGCGGCGATGCGGTCACACATTGAGAGCATGGCAACGCCGCAAAAATTGACGCGCACCGCCTTGCTGGCCGGTTTTGGGCTGGTGATGTTTTTATTTGAATCCCTCCTGCCGCGCCCGTTGCCGTGGGCCAAACCCGGACTGGCAAATATCGCGACGTTACTGGCGCTGTATTGGCTGGGCGCGGCCAGCGCGTGGGCGGTGACCATCTTGCGCGTTCTGCTCGGCAGCTTTTTCCTCGGCGCATTTTTGAATCCCGGGTTTTGGCTTTCGCTGACCGGCGGTGTTGCTGCGGTTGCGGTGATGACGTTGCTCAAAAAAATGGGCGCCAAACAATTTAGTGTCATCGGCATCAGCCTCGCCGGTGCATTGGCGCATGTGCTCGCACAAATCGCGGCCGCGGGATTTTTAATTGTCCAGCGCGTCGAAATTGTTTACCTTTTGCCGGCGATGCTTTGGCCCGCGTTGTTTGCGGGAATTGTCGTGGGAATTACCGCGCTGTTGCTGCTGGAGAGGTTGGCGTTAGAGTCTTGTGAAGATTAATAGATCGGTACAGCGAAAGCTCAAGGTTGGGCAAGGTATGACTCAATGCGCTGAATAAATTGTTGAAAAGCCAGTGGGGCCGTCACGAAAACTTCTTAGATAAAGTCGGCAACTTTCATGAAAAAAGAAAAAGCCGTGAGGATCTCTCCGGGCGCAGCCGCGTGATCCGCGTTCCAAAGCTTTTGAATTTACTCCGGCCTGATTTTACTTTTCAGCTTTTCGGAAAATTCGGCGCCGCCATGGCGGTTCAATTCCTCTCCAACTGTCACACCAATTATCCAATTTTAGCGATTTTTAAAAAAGACCGCTTGTTCGCAAGCGAAACACTGTCCGCATTTTCGGTGGTGAGTTGTACATTTCAGAATTGAAGCGCGGCGCGAAACCCCGGCGCACCTTGTTTTTACTGCGTAAAATCGCGGCCCCGGCGCTTGGGCACTGGCATGGCATTTGTATAAAAACGAAAAGTCAGTTCTATAAAATCCTAATCCTGGCCGCCCCGCTTTGTCCATTCCATTCGACAAACGCAAAAGCGGTGTGAGAGCTTTCTATGACATGGAGCATGCATCGTGAGAATTTCATCCGTCACTCACACGTTACGGGAGCGGGTCTTGACCAAATCGCAGACCCCGATTGCGAGAAGCTTGGCGGCTTCCCGCAACTGGCTGGTAAGAGGGTTCGTTTTCGGAGCATACATCTTTCTTCTGTTTGGCGTCGCACCGGCATGGGCGCAAAGCCGCAAAGCGAGCGCACCCACGGGCATTACCGCGCCGGCAAAGTTTGAAGACACTTTTGACGGCGGCAGCACGACGTTGAGCACGAATTGGGCTGCGCATCCCGCCTATAAAATCAAAGTCAAAACCGTTGGCACGCAAAAGCAAGGGCAGGTGTTTAACAGCTCGCCCGGCGATTATTTTGACGGCTTTCTGGCCATTCCCAAAGCCAGCGTCATCACCAATCCCAATATGGTCAAAATTGTTTTCGGTGACAATTCCGATGCGCTCGGTCGCGCGTTCAGCGGCATTGCGATGCTGATGAACAAAGCCGACACCACCGGCAACGGCTATTTGATTTTTCACAATGCCAACGGCGACGTGAATCGGGTGCGGTTGTACAAAATTGTCGGCGGCAAAGTCTCGGCCGCCGATGAAATCCAATCCGTCGACGCCGCGCTGCCGGCGCCCGAAGTCGGCAAAGACACGTTGGGCGTGGAATTTACGACGGATGAAAGCGGCCATCATTTTATCGTGACCATCAACGGTGTGGAAGACGCCGTGTTGACCGATCCGGATAAATTTCGCAGCATTACGCCCAGTTCAACCTATTTTGGCGGGATCATGATCAATGGGAACACGAACAACGGCATTGATTATTTTTCCTCAGCACGCACGGTTGATAACGTCGCGCCGCGTGCCGTGACCGATTTGGCGGTGACCGCGGTTTCCGCTTCCGCAATTACAATAAAATGGAAAGCGCCGGGCGACGATGGCGGGCAGGGCACTGCGGATAAATATGATATTCGCTATTCGACCTCTCCTATTAATGATGGTAATTTTAGCAGCGCCACCCCAGTCGCAAACGCGCCGAAACCGGCAGCCGCCAATGCCACGCAAACTGTGACGGTTGGCAATTTGAGCAGCAGCACGACATATTATTTTGCGCTGACCGCGACGGATTTGGCCGGCAACACTTCGGAATTGTCCAATGTGGTTTCCAGTGCCACCACGACGGTGAGTGTGGTGACGGATGATTTTAACCGCACCGGCCCGGCGCTGGGCGCGCAGTGGAAAGCCGATCCGAGCATCAAGATTGTAGAAAACACCGCACAAAACACGGCAACCACGGGCGATTTTCGCCTGGCGATTTTCGACGCCGTGAAAAATCCAACAGAAGCTTCGCTGAAATGGGGGCCAAAGTCGACGCCGCTGGGGCATCAATTCAGCGGCCTGATTGTCATGGCCACTGGAACCGGCGGCGGGACCACCAGCAACGGTTACTTCATTCAATATAACCAGCCGGACAGCACCATGGTTTTGTGGCATGTGGTCAACGGCAAAATCGCGCTGGATGAAGGCGCCATTGATGAAGGCCAGTCTTTTGTGAAACGCCCGCCGGCCGCTTCGGTGATGAAAGTTGAAATTACCAGTGATGCGACCGGCCACACGTTTACGATTTATATCAACGACCAGCTCGCGCGTATTTTGAAAGATCCGGATAAACGCGAGGGCAACAGCGGGACGTTGTTTGCCGGGTTTATGTTGGATCGCGATCTCGGCGCGGAAAATGCCATCGACTCGTTCAGCGCTTCGACGCCAGTAAAAAAAAAAAAAAAGCTGGAAGTTTTTGACGGCAATAATCAAA
>CAZVZZ010000040.1:10139-16594 GCA_964631505.1 uncultured Cytophagia bacterium | reverse complement strand
CGATGTTCCTGAATTGCGCTAATTTTGCTAATTTTCATGAGGAAAATATGTTAAGAATTATCAAAAATCAAAAAGGGAGTACGCTGGTTTTTGCCGCAATTGTGATGGTCGCAATGGTAGGTTTTAGCGCGCTGGCGATCGATACCGGCATGATTTTAACCGCCGATCATCAACTGCAAAGTGCCGCAGATGCCGCGGCGCTGGCCGGCGCTTCCGGCTTGTTGATCAATCAGAGCACTGCCACCAGCCGGGCTATTTCCGTGAGTGCGTTGAATAATTGCATCAATCAACCGGTGGTGATCAACGGCGCCAATGTGAGCTATCCCACGGCGAATCGTATTCGCGTGCAAGCGAATCGGCAGGTCAATCTTTTTATAGCGCCGATTCTGGGCGTCCGGACGTCGAACGTTAACGCCACGGCGCTGGCGGAACTGGGGAAATTGTCAGTGACAAAGAAATTAAAACCCTGGTGCATTCCGTTCGAGAATTGGAATGTTGGTGAACAAGTTGAGCTTAAAGTTGGATCGCATTCATCATGTGGGGTACCCAGCTATTATTACGCCGTGAATTATCCACCGGTGAATAAAGGCACGCCGGCTCCCGGCGCGAATGTTTATCGTGATTACATCAAATTTAGTTATCAGGGAGAAGTCGCGATTGGCGATTTGTTGCAAGTTGAGCCGGGCAACATGCAAGGTCCGACCCAGCAAGGCGTCAATTATTTGATCTCGCAAGATCCCGGCGCGTATTGGAATAATTCTTTGCAAGCAGTCGTCAACTCAAATTTTCCGGGATTCTCCAGCCCGCGAATTCTTAAGGTTCCTTTTTTTGATCCGGCTAATCCGCCGCGACCTGGCCGTAGTGAAGTAACGGTTGCCGGTCTTGGCTCATTTTTTCTGGAAGGCGTCACGAACGGCGGCGATGTAATTGGGCGCTTCATCAAAATCACGACCGAAGGCACGAACAAAGCAGGCCCCGGCGCCGGCTTGCTGTATAAAGCCAAATTAATTCAATAGAATGTTTTTGCACACGGTGCGGCGGCCGCGCACAACATCATGACGGGTTGTGCGCCGCTCGCCGGCCAGCGCGATAAAATTTGAAACAGTGGAAGAGAAACCATGGCAGAGAAAGCTGAAAAAATTAGCGTGGTCGTGATCGACCCGGACGACAAGTCCCGCCAATCCTTGAAAACGCTGTTGAAGGGCGTGCAACGCGTGAAGATCGCCGCGGAAACCAACGACCTGAATCGCGGCTTTGAAAAGATCGGCGAGCTGAAACCGAACATCGTGATGCTCGATTTGTCGCCGAATGCCGAGCAGGCGCTGAAAATGGCGGAACGCATCACGCAAGCTTATCCGCATTCGACGCTGTTCGTGACCTCGTTTCAAATCGTGCCCGAGATCATCATCAAAGCCATGCGCGCCGGCGCGCGCGAGTTTCTCTTCAAGCCGCTCAATCGCGACGAGCTGGTCAACGCCATTAAAAGCGCGGCGCGCGCGCAGGGCCAGCGCTCGGCGGAAGTGAGTTACGGCGCGAAAATTTTGTCGGTGTTTGGCGCCAAAGGCGGCGTCGGCACGACCACGATCGCGACGAATCTCGCGGTCAGCCTTTCGCAGCACACGAAGAAAGCCGTGCTGCTGATCGATTTAAACCTGCAATTCGGCAACGCCGCGCTGTTTCTGAACGTGCAGCCGGAGTATTCGATCGTCGATCTCGCCAATCATCTCAACGACGTCGAGCCGGAATTGCTCAAAAATGTACTGTCGAAACATGCTTCCGGCGCGTGGCTGTTGAGCGGCCCGGCGCGCATCGAAGAGGCCGAAGCCATCACGGTTTCGCATCTCGATCAGATCATGGCGATTCTCAAATCGGTGTTTGATTATATCGTCATCGACACGAAAAATAGTTTTGATGATCTGACGCTGAAAGCGCTGGATGAATCCGACGCGGTGCTGACGGTGTTTACGGCGGACCTGCCCGGCATTTTCAATGCGCGCCGCTGCCTCGAAGTTTTTCAGCGCATGGATTATAATCAGGAAAAAGTTTTGCTGGTGTTGAATCGTGACGGCGCCAATAACGGCGGCATCGACGTCGACGGCCTGGAGAAGTCGCTTAATTATCCGATTTATTGGCGCGTGCCCAATCATGATTATACCAACGTGATCAATTCGATCAACCAGGGCATTCCGATCACCACCGGCTCGCCGCGCGCCAAAATCGCGGTGAGCTTGAATGATCTGGCGCATTGCTTCAACGGTGTGGCCGCGGCGCCCATCGTCGAAGTGCCGGAGAAAGTCTCCAAACGCAGTTTGCTTAAAAATTTATTTGTCAAAGCGCAGCGGAGTGAATAACATGGGCCTGCTCAAACGCATCAACCGCAACGGCGAAAGCGCCGACAAAAAAACGCTGCTGCCGCAAGCGACGAATTCCAAAGCGCTGCACCTGCTGGATTCGTACCAGGATTTGAAAGAGAAAGTCCATCGCCGCTTGTTGGATCGGCTGGATTTGACGAAGCTCGATTCGATCTCGCGCGATGAGCTGCGCGTGGTGGTTCGTGAAGTGGTCGAAGGCATTCTCACGGGCGAAATCAGCCCGATCGCCGGATTCAACCGCGAGCGGTTGATCGAGGAAATTCTCAATGAAACGTTCGGCCTCGGCCCGCTGGAAACGCTGCTGCACGATCCGACGGTTTCCGATATTCTGGTGAACACGCACGATCAGGTTTACGTCGAACGCTTCGGCAAGCTGGAATTATCCAAAACCATTTTCAAAGACGACGCGCATTTGCTGCACGTGATCGATCGCATCGTCTCCGGCGTCGGCCGGCGCATCGACGAATCTTCGCCGATGGTGGATGCGCGCTTGCCGGACGGCTCGCGCGTTAACGCCATCATCCCGCCGCTGGCCATCGACGGGCCGTGCGTGTCGATTCGCAAATTTTCGGTGAAAGCGATTACGATGGATGATCTGCTGCGCTACCAATCGCTCACGCCGGAAATGGGCGAGGTGTTGAAAGGCATCGTGCGGGCGCGCTTGAACGTGTTGATTTCCGGCGGCACCGGCAGCGGCAAAACCTCGCTGCTCAACGTGTTGTCCGGTTACATTCCGCACTCCGAACGCATCATCACGGTGGAAGATGCCGCGGAGCTGCAATTGCAACAACCGCACGTCGTGCGTCTGGAAACGCGCCAATCCAATGTCGAAGGCCATGGCGCCGTGGTGCAGCGCGATCTGGTCAAGAATGCCTTGCGCATGCGGCCGGATCGCATCATCATCGGCGAGGTGCGCGGCGGCGAGGCGCTCGATATGTTGCAGGCGATGAACACCGGCCATGACGGCTCGATGACGACGCTGCACGCGAACACGCCGCGCGATGCGCTGCGCCGCCTCGAAACCATGATTCTGATGGCCGGCACCAATCTGCCGGACCGCGCCATGCGCGAGCAGATTGCCGCCGCGATCAACGTGATCGTGCAGGCGACGCGCTTGAGCGACGGCAGCCGCAAGGTGACGCGCATTGCCGAGATCACCGGCATGGAAGGCGAAGTCGTGACCATGCAGGATATTTTTCTCTTTGAAAAAATGGGCATTACCGAAGATGGCAAGGTGCGCGGCGCGCTCCGCGCCACCGGCATCCGCCCGAAATTCGCCGACGTGCTCGAAGCCGCCGGCATTGACTTGCCGGGCAATTTGTTTGAAGTGCCGGCGCCGCCGAAAGTGGAAAAAAAGACGGAGTATTAAGTTTTTCATACCCTCGGATAAAAAGCTGTCCGCTGGTTTTAGCAGTGGGCAGCTTTTTCGCCGAGCGCGTAACTGGATAGTTGCTGTGGAAAAAGTGCCATGATCAAACTCATTATCATCGTCTTTGTCGCCGTCACGCTGGTGACGCTCGCCGTGCTGTCCATGATCCGGCGCTATTTATTTGACAAGGAACGCAACATCAACAAGCGGTTGGCGGCTATTACCAAAAGCCGCCACACCGACGCCGCGGAAACGCACCAGATCGTTCTGGACGAACACCTGAGCCATATTCCGCTGGTACACCGCTGGCTGCAGCGGGTGGATGTTTCCAGAAATCTGCAGCGCATTATCGCGCAGGCCAACATGTCGATTTCCGTCTCGCGCGTGTTTTTGATGATGGCGATCGGCGGCATTGCCGGTTTCCTGTTCACGGCGCGTACGGGCAATCCGGTGGTGATGGCCGGCGTGACTTTTGGGCTGGGCGGGGCGCCGCTGTTTTATATTTTGCACCGCCGTAAAGCGCGCGTGAAGATGTTCGAGCAGCAGTTTCCCGACACGCTGGATATGATGACGAGCGCGTTGCGCGCCGGCCACGGCTTTACCAAAGCGATGCAACTGGTGGCCACGGAAGCGCCGGACCCGATCGGCATGGAATTTCGCAAAACGTTTGAAGAACAAAATCTCGGTTTGCCGATGAAAGAGGCCCTGCTCAATTTGACTGAGCGCATCGCCAGCGTCGATTTGAAGTTGTTCGTCACTGCGGTGCTGATTCAGCGCGAAAGCGGCGGCAATTTGACCGAGGTGCTCATTAAAATCGGCGAGACCATTCGCGCGCGCTTCAAGCTGATGGGCCAGGTCAAAGCGTTGACGGCGCAGGGCCGGTTTTCGAGCTGGGTTCTCGGCGGCCTGCCGGTGGCGCTCGGCCTCATTATCTCGGTCTTGAATCCGGATTACATCATGCTGCTGTTCAAGGATCCGTTCGGCAAAATAATGATCACGATCGCGCTGGTGATGGAAATCATCGGTTTTATGGCCATCCGCAAGATCGTGAATGTCAAGCTGGAATAATTCACCGTCCGGACGCTCTTAGCGTCCGGACGGTTACAAATCAAAACCTGCTTAGGAAAATCGTATGTCACTTTATCTCGTCACCGGCCTGAGTTTTCTTGCCGTCACCCTGATGGTGTGGATGGCGCTCTGGTTCCTGCGTCGCAAAACCGATCCGGTTACGGAGAGAATGCGGCGTTATGTGAATCCGGAATTTAATCAGGGAACCGTCGCCGAGCTGCGCAGCCTGCTCACTTCCGCCAAAGCGCAGATCAATCCGGCGCTGGAAAGAGTGGCGTCGACGTTCGGGGCTTCGCCGAAAAATGGAGCGAACCAATCGAAGCTGCGCGCGATTTTGATCCAGGCGGGATTTTATCAGGAAAACAGCGTGGCCATTTTTATCGGCGCCAAAATCGTCGGCGCGCTCGGCCTGTTTTTCATGTACTGGTTTATGGCCGTGGCCGGCGGCCGCAGCGGCCCGCAGTTTCTTTTGCTCGCCGTGATGATGGCGATGATGGGTTACATTATTCCGGATTTCGTGTTGCGCGCGAAAGTTCGCCGCCGGCAGGGCAGTATTGCCAACGCGCTTCCGGATGCGCTGGATTTTCTGGTGATTTGCGTCGAAGCCGGCATGGGTTTGAATGCGGCGCTAATGCGCGTCGGCCAGGAATTGAAACTGCGCAGCCAGGCGCTCAGCGATGAACTGAGCCTGGTCAATCAAGAGCTGCGCACCGGCATCGCGCGCGAGAACGCGCTGCGCAACCTGTCAACGCGCAACGCCATTGAGGATTTGAAAATTCTTGTCGGCTCGCTGGTGTTGAGCGACAAGCTCGGCACCAACGTCGCGGACACGCTGCGGGCGCAATCCGAATCGCTTCGCACCCGCGTGCGCCAGCGCGCTGAAGAACGGGCCGCGAAGGCCAGCATCAAAATGCTCTTTCCGTTGGTGTTCTTCATTTTGCCCGCGCTGTTCATCGTGATGATGGGCCCGGGCGTGATCATGGTGAAGAACACGCTGGCGCCGATGTTTCCGTAGGGTCCGAAGCCGTGGGTCCGAAGTCCGAAGTCGCAAATTCGTCATATAACGGCGGAAAATTTTAAATTGAAAATTTACAATTTAAAATTTTCAATGAGGAAACCCACTCCAACTATCCAGCACCGCTCGGGCGCAAGTCCGGGCGGTGAAATAGTTGAATTAAAATATGAAAGAATGAAAATAAGGAATCCATCCATGAAGCTGTTCAACTCGATCGCCATGCTCTTTGCCGCCGTGTTGATGATGACGGCGTGCCAGCAGAAGACGCTCAACCACCGGCCGGTGTTTTCGCCGGAGGGTTTTCCACGCATGGTGTACGTGGACGACGAAGTGCAGAAGCTGAAAACCTCGGCGGACATCCCGAGCTACCGCCCGGTTTACGTCGAAGTTCGCACCAAAGAAGGCGAGCAGAAGGCCGGCAAATTGATTCGCATCACCGAGGGCGAAGTGGTGTTGCATCAAGCGGTTTATCGCCAGGTGGCAAAAGACAGCCTGTCCAAAGTCGAAAGCAAAATCGCCGTGCCGAAACACGACGTGATGATTTTGAAAGTTTGGTAAGCCGTGGCGCAATCTTTGTGTTGCGCCACCACACAGGAGAGACAAAGGAACTTATTCACCAGAAAGATGCTGC
>CAZVZZ010000040.1:0-10039 GCA_964631505.1 uncultured Cytophagia bacterium | reverse complement strand
TGTTGCGCCACCACACAGGAGAGACAAAGGAACTTATTCACCAGAAAGATGCTGCTATGCCGATCATTAACATGACCAAAGGAACCAATCTGACGCCAAAGGTGAGCCTCGCCAGCAACGTGCTGGCGCGCTCGGCTGGATTGCTGGGAACCGCAACGCCAGATCCCAATAAAGCACTTTACCTCGTTCCCTGCAAAGCCGTTCATACGTTTGGCATGAAATATCCGCTCGACGTGGTGTTTTTGGATATTCAAGGCAAAGTCGTCAAGTTGTTGCAAAACCTGGCGCCGAACAAAATGACGAGTCTGGTTCCTGCGGCCAATTGCGTGTTGGAATTGCCGCCGAACACCATTGCCGCAACGCGGCTCGAAGTCGGCGACGAATTATATGTCACGGTTGATGAGAAGGCCCCCGCGAGCTTCGAAGGCGTGAAACGACTGCTGCACTGGCCGGCCAATCTGCTGATGGCGTTGCTGTGGATTGAATTTGTGCTGTCTTCTTTCATGGGCTGGCAACAGCACGGCAGCATCTTGAGTCTCGGTCTGCTGCTCGTCAACACCCTGCTGGTGTGCTTGTTTTTTACGCGCCGGGAAAGCGCCGACATTTCGCGCCGGCCGTTGGATTGGCTCATTGCGATCGGTACGGTGGGCCTGTCGATGGCGCTCCGGTCGCATCCGGCGGAGAATGGCGCGCTCACGCTGATTTCCGTCATGCTGCAGTTGATCGGCATCGTGATGATATTGGGCTCGCTCTCTTCGCTTGGGCGCAGCTTCGGCATCGTCCCGGCCAACCGCAAAGTGCAAAGCAACGGCGCGTATCAAATCGTCCGGCATCCCTTGTATGCCAGCGAGATGCTTTTTTACTTTGGATTTTTCCTGGGCAATTTTTCGGTGTTTAATCTTTTCGCCGTTGTCGCGATTTTAGCCGGCCAAATCTGGCGCGCGGTCTCGGAAGAAAAACTGTTGAGCAAAGACGAGAAATACGTCGAATACATGCGCGCCGTGCCATACCGGTTTGTGCCCGCGATTTTTTAGTGGAATATTCAGCTCGCTTCCGGGCTGCTGATGACCTCGTTTCCCTTTGTGCATCTTTGGATCGCCGGCAGCGTGCAATAACTGCCGGTGAAATCACCCCTGGCATTTAAACAAATAAACGAGTGGAGAGAGAATTATGCAACATAAAACGTTTTTTTTATTGGCTTCCTGCTGCGTTTTCGGACTTGGCGGCTATGCCGAGGCGCAGAAATCCGGCGGTAATTTGGCCAAAGCCGTGATTCCCAATGAGCGGACGGAGTCTTACATTGACGGCAACATGCGGATTGAAAAAGATACGGGCATCGCGCGCGCGATTTACAATGCGGGCTATGCCGTGAAGCCGGGCAAGCCGGTGGCGATGGCGCAGCAATATTTGCGCGATCACGCGGAAGTGCTGGGACTCAAAGCGGATTTGAGCGATCTCGAGCATTACCTGACGCGCGAGACCGCAGGCGGTTATCATGTGCGCTTCAATCAACGCGCCGGCCGTTTTCCAGTTTATCTCGGCGAGGTCACCGTGACGATCAACCGCGACCACGTGGTGACGTTTGTGGCGAACGGTTATAAAAAAATCTCGGCGCTCGCGAAAGTGAATGACGCCGCGTCGATCTCCGCCTCAAACGCATTGCGGCGGGCGAAAGCGCATTTGGCGGTCAACGGCAAAATCAATTTGGAAAAAGCCGAGCTGGTTGTTTATCAAAATAAAAATGAAACCCGCCTGGCTTACAAAGCGACGGTGGTACCGGCGGAAGAAATGATCGGCGATTGGGAAGTGCTGGTGGATGCGAAGAGCGGCGAAGTTTTTCGCGCGCAGGACAAGGCGTTTCATTATCGCGACGGCGGTCGGACTGCAAAGACGGCGGCCTCGGGCACGGGATATGTTTTTGATCCCGATCCGATTTCGTGCGGCAACGGCTCTTACGGCTCCGGCGGTTATATTGACAACAATGACGCCGACAGCGCGGATTTGACGGCGCAACGCGTGTCTGTGACGTTGCAAGATATTACACTCTCCGGCGGCCAATATCAACTCAAAGGCCCTTATGCCGAAATTGTGGATTCCGAGGCGCCGCTGAAAGGTGGGTTCAGCCAGTCAAGCTCCACCTGGAATTTTACTCGCAATGCGGACGCCTTTGAAGCCGTCAATGCGTATTATCATATCGATAAATCCATGCGCTATGTCAACGTCACGCTCGGCATGACGCTCAAACCGTATCAATACACCACCGGCGTGAAAGCGGATCCGCACGGCATGAACGGCGCCGATGATTCGCATTATCTCAGTTCAACCGGCCAACTCGCGTTTGGCGAAGGCGGCGTGGATGATGCCGAAGACGCAGAAGTCATTTGGCATGAGTTGGGCCATGGCCTGCATGATTGGGCCACTGGCGGCCAGATTTCTCAAGTTGACGGGCTTAGTGAAGGCTGCGGCGATTATTGGGCCGCTTCTTATACGCGCAGTCTGAACAAATGGTCGTCGGCCGCTTCGCAGTATAATTGGGTTTTTCATTGGGACGGCCACAATGAATATTGGGCCGGCCGCGTGGTGAATTACAGCGCGCTTTATCCCGCTGGATTGGTTGGACAAATTCATACCGACGGCCAGATGTGGTCTTCGACTTTGATGTCGATTTGGAACAGCATTGGCCGCACCGCCACCGACAAGGATTTTCTGCAATGCCTGTCGATGTTGAACAGTTCTTCCACGCAAAACGACGCCGCGAATGCGTTTTATCAGGCGGACGCCATGATCAACGGCGGCGCCAATCAGGCGACGATTCTCACCCACATGCAGCAACGCGGCTACACGGTCAGCCTCGGCCCGGCGGCGCCGAGCAATCTAACGGCGACCGCGGCAAGCAACAGCCAGATCAATCTGGCGTGGACAGATAAATCAACGAACGAATCCGGTTTTTACGTGGAACGCAAAACCGGTTCCGGCGGCACGTATGCGCAGATTGCTGCGCTTGGCGCGAACGTGCAGAGTTATTCCAACACCGGTTTGACCACGGGCACGACGTATTATTATCGCGTGCGCGCTTATAACGGCAGCGGCAATTCCTCTTATTCGAATGAGGCCAATGCGACAACTTTATCGGGCACACCGCCGACCGCGCCGAGCAGTTTGACCGCCACCGCGGCGGCCTGGAATCAGATCAATCTGGCGTGGAGGGATAATTCGAGCAACGAAACCGGTTTCTATATCGAGCGCAAAACCGGCGCAAGTGGAACCTATGCGCAAATCGGTTCGGTGGGCGCGGGTGTGAAGACTTATTCCAACACCGGTTTGACCGCGGGCACGATCTATTATTATCGTGTGCGCGCCTATAACGGCGGCGGCAACTCGGCTTATTCCAATGAAGCCAATGCGACGACACCGGGCAACAGTTCCAATCTGGCGTTGGGTAAAGCGGCGACCGCGACGAGCCAGCTCGGCACCAGCAACACGCCGGCACAGGCAGTCGACGGCAGCACGAGCACCTTTTGGAGCAGCGTCAAGCTCAGCTCGACCAATAAACTGCAATATTTCACGGTGAATTTAGGCGCGAGCATGACCGTGAGCCGGGTGGTGGTGAAGTGGAACAGCACCAATTACGCCAAAACCTACGCGATTCAAACCTCGACCACCGGCTCGACGTTTACCACGGTTTATACCGACAATGCCGGCAACGGCGGTGATGACACCTGTGTTTTCACCTCTGCCTCCGTGCAATATGTTCGTATCGAAATGTCGACGTATTACAAAACCTATTATCAACTCAAGGAATTTGAAATTTACGCCAGCGCCTCCAAAGCCGATGAGCCGATTGCCGGCAACTCAGACCTTGCCATGACGCTGCCCGAAGAAATCTCGTTGCAACCGAATTATCCGAACCCGTTCAATCCGTCGACGACGATTTCTTTCGTGCTGCCGGCGCGCATGCGCGTCACGCTGAAGATTTTCAACCTCGCCGGTCAGGAAGTCGCCACGCTGGTGGACGGCGAGCAAGAAGGCGGCAGGCATCAGGTGGTGTTTGATGCGGCGCCATTAACCAGCGGCGTTTACTTCTCGGTGCTGCAAGCCGGCCAACAGCGGCAAATGCGGCGATTGACGTTGCTCAAATAAGGCTGGAAGTTCGAGGTCGATTTTACTTGAATTCATTGGCCGGCCGCACACGGTCTAATTTTAGGCGAATAAAAACTGTCTGTGGCCGGTCCAGTTCTTGCAAAAAAATTCTCCAGCAGGTGTCTGCGAAAAAAGCTGGTTGGTTCTTCATTCAGGACGATGGAAATGCTCAAGCTCAAAGCGATATTCGCCTGCCGGAGATTCTATAAGCAAAAAAAAGAATTGCGCCCAAAATTTATCTTGACAATGAACTTTCTTTTTTGTATAATAGAATCCGTTGTGATTGGAAAAAATGTTTGGGATCTTTTTCGCAATCACACTGGATTGCTGGTAAAGAAGAACAGATTCATAAAACTCAACAAAGCCCCACAATTTGGTTGTGGGAGCCTTGGCGTGCAGGTAAGTATCCGCAGGGAAGTTGGACTTGTAAGTCGAAGGCGTGATTTTAGTGTTAAAGTCGAATAACACTGAAGTGACGCCTTTATTTTTTAGTGGCTTAAAAATTTTGTAATCCCGTGCAAGGTTGTGGGAACCTTGACGTGCAGGTGACGTTCGGCGAATCAGCGATTCGACGAACGTCGAGGCTTGTAAGTCGAAGGCGCAATCGTGTCAGGCTCTTTTTACAAAGAGTTTGGCGATTGCGCCTTTTTTATTTACCGGTTGCTGTGTGCGGTTTGCATTCATTCGAGCGGCGTTCGATAAAAATTCAATCGGCGTGAGCCGGCGAAGCGCGCTGGGAAGCTAAAATAAGCTTATCCGTGTTTGCCGGCGCGCTCGCCAAGATTTAAGAAAAGAGGTTACTATGCAAAACCGAGTCACGGCATTGATGGCAGCGCTCTTCGCGCTTGGCCTGGCGATGCCAGCAGACGTTCGCGCCCACACGGCAGACGGCCCAAGCGCCATTTTTCAACAAGGGCCGGCCGGACAGGAAGCCGTCCAGTTGCTGGGAAATAACGCCGAAGCCGAAAAGGAGTATGTTGCCGGTCGCGCGGCGATGCGCCAGCGCAATTGGCCGGTGGCGATCCAGGCCTTCAAACGCACCCTGGAATTGAGTCCGGATTATCGCGACGCGCGCAAACGGCTCGCCGAGGCCCGCACGATTCTCAACAACGAAGAAATCGAAGCGGTGGCGGCGCGTTATTATGACGAAGGCGTGGCGGCAATGAACCGCAACGATTACGACGGCGCTCTTGACGCGTTTGAAAAAGTCAGCCGCATCAATCGCCGGTATCGCGATCTCGAAGAGCTTTATGCCCGCCTGGAAGGCAGGCTGCCGAGAGTAACGGCTTCCGATTCCGCGACGCTGCGGCGGCCGGCTACCAGTTTCAAGGCGTTGCGCCCAGACACCACCCAAAAGGTCATCGCGATGAAAGCGGATTCGACTGCGGCTGGCGCTGATTCACTGACGTATTCGGCAATCACCGTTGCCAGCGGCGCAAACCTCGATTCGCTTTATCAGCAGGCGTTGGCCGCTTTGGAGCGCGAAGATTGGAAGAGCGCGGTGATCACCTTCGAGCGCATCAAGTTTGTGCAACCCGATTATCGCAACCTCAACGATTTAGCGGCGGTGGCACGGACCAATCTCCTGCGCCAGGCCAAAGCCCTGCCGCTGCCGGCAAAAACGGCAGGCAACAAAGTTTCGACGGCGATGATTATCGGCATCGTCGTTGCCGGCATCGGTTTGGCATTGCTCGGATCGCTCTTTATCATTTCACGGACCGGCCGCGCGCTTTTTTATCGCTGGCGCGGCGATGATATCTCGGCGGCGCTGCTGTATGAGCGCATCATCGCGCAAAAGCCGGATCGCATCCGGGCTTATCCGCCGCTGGCGGAAATTTATTTGCGCCTCAACCGCCGCGATGCAACGGCAATGCGGATTTTCCAGCGCGTGCTGACGCTCAATCTGCCGACGCGGCACCGCGCCGAGATTCATGCGATCGTCGCCGAGCAGGACCGTCACGAAAACCAGGAGCCGCCGGCGCCGCGCAAACCGCGGCGGCGCAAGAAACTCGCGGCCATTCTCAATCACGTCAACACTGCCGCAGAAAATTTTATTGGCAAAAACGGCGAGCTGACCAACGGCAAGCTGGCGAATGGCGGCATCAAAACGGGTGGATAAGCATTATAAGCAAATAAACCGGCTGTAGATCAGAAAAGTTTTATTGAAAGAACGGAAATGACCATGCAAAACAAAATTATTCGGGCGGTCGCCATGTTGTCGGTCATCGGCTTGATGCTGCCGGCGTGGCGGTTGCAGGCGCAAAGCCACCGCGCGACCGCGAAATCGCCGGCAAGCAGCGCGCCGAACGCGGCGCAATTGGATTTGCTTTATCAACAAGCAGCGGCCGCTTTTGCGCAGCAGGATTGGATGCAAGCCTTGATTAAATTCGAGCGCGTCCACGCCGTGCAGCCGTCTTATCGCGATACGGCCCAATTGATGGCGCAGTCGCGCGCCAATCTTCTAAAGCAGGCCCAGGCCGGCGTCGGAATCGCTCTCGACCAACGCACCGTCCTGATCGCGATCGCAAGCATATCCCTGCTTGGACTGTTCTGCGGGTTGCCGGTCAATCGTGCCCGTTTGCACCGCATGTTCGGCAATCACGCCCGCGCCGCCATGATTTACGAACGTCTGGTCTTCCGTAAACCGCGCCGCACGAAGCTTTATGCGCCGCTGGCCGAAGCGTATGTGCGCCTCAATCGCCGCGACGCCACCGCTATGCGAATTTATAAAAGAGTGCTCGAGCTGAATCTGCCGACGGCGTTGCGCGCGGAATTGCATAATCTGGTCACGGGATATAATCTTGATGCCGTGCAGACGAAGTGGCACGTCAATACCGTGCTGGATTCGCGCTTGGAGAAAAACTTAACGAAGCGTTTGGAAACGCCGCCGCCGCCCGCGAAACCGTTGGTGGCCGAAGCGGCCAAAGCGCCGCGTCGCGCCGCGAAACCGGCCAAGAAAAAAATCGTCTTCGCTGATTACGGATACGCCGGCGGCTTGTTTTCCAACGGTAAATTGCAAATTGAAAAGTATTAATCCCAAAATCCGAATGAATCCGACGTTGAATTGTTGAAAGGAAAGTGCCATGCGTCTCCAGGATATCGTAAAACTTTTGTGGATCATGTTGATCGCCCTGCTGCCGGCAGTCACGGTGACGGCGCAGCAAGCCGCGTATAGCAGCGCCGCCGCACCGGCGATGCCCAAAGACCCCCGGCGAGGAACGGCGGCGATTCGCGGCACCGTCGTGGACGGTGAATCACAACAGCGCCTGCCCGGCGCCAGCATCGTGGCGACGCCGCTGAACCTCGCCACGGCGCCGGTTCGCACAATTTCCGGTGAGGCGGGCCAATTTGAATTGAATGAATTGCACGCCGGCACCTATACGATTGCGATTTCATGTGTGGGCTATGCCGAGCAAAAGTTGGCCAGCGTGCCGGTGGGCGCCGCTGAAACCAAAGCGCTGGAAATTGCGCTGGTTTACACCGGCCTGCTGTCACGCGACCGCAACGTGGCGGCCTCGCGCAGCATGGAAGCGTTCTTTGATGCGATCAGCGCTTCGCGCCGGGCGGAATCCGGTTTCAATGCGCCCGCCTCCGTCAATTTCGTTGAGGCCGATCAGGTGCAAGCACGCCCCGTGCTCACGGCCGTTGATCATTTGCAAAGCGTGCCGGCGGTCGATTTTTCCCGCCACGGCCTGCACCAGGCGAATATCGTGGTGCGCGGTTTCAACAACGTGTTTTCCGGCGCCATGTTGTCGCTGGTGGACAATCGCATTAGCCATGCGCCATCGTTGCGTTACAACGCGCACTATTTCATCCCGATCACCAATGACGATATCGAGCGCATTGAAGTCGTCTCCGGTCCAGGCTCGGCGCTATATGGCCCCAACACCGCCAACGGGGTGATGCAGATTTTCACGAAATCGCCGTTCGGTTCCGAGGGCACGACGGTCAGTCTCGGCGGTGGCGGCCGCAGTTTGCGCCTCGGCTCGTTGCGCCATGCCGCAAGTTTTGGCAAGCGGGTTGGTTATAAAATTTCGACGCAATATTACGAAGGCCAGGATTGGGAATATCGCGATCCGGCGGAACCGGATTCCTTTCGTCTGGGCGGAAAAAAAATCGCCGCGCCGGGCCGTGATTTTCAGGTGACCAAGATCAGCGCCGATGCGCGGGTGGATTTTCGCCTCGCCAAAGATTTTTCGCTCATCGCTTCCGGCGGCTACAGCAAAAACAGCGGCATCGATCTCACCGGCATCGGCGCCAGCCAGATTAAAGATTGGGCGTTCACGTATTATCAGGGCCGGCTCTATTATAAAAATTTGTATGCGCAGGCCTTCTTGAATTATTCCGACGCCGGCGAAACTTTTATTCTGCGTACCGGCGCGCCGATCGTCGACAAGTCGCGGCTGTTCGTCGCGCAAATTCAACACGGCTTCCTGCTGGGAAATTGGCAGCGTTTCACCTACGGCGTGGATTGGCTACGCACGCGCCCGGAAACCGAAGCCACCATCAACGGCCGCAACGAGAGCCGCGATGACATCAACGAAACCGGCGCCTTCCTGCAATCCCAAACGGCGCTTGGCGCCAAAGCCAGCTTGATTCTGGCGGGCCGTTTTGACCAACACAATCATTTGGAAAAGACGGCGTTTTCGCCGCGCGCCGCGTTGATTCTCAAACCGGCGGTGAACCACAATTTGCGTTTCTCCTACAACCGTGCGTTCAGCACGCCGTCGACGAATAATCTGTTTCTCGATATTCTCTCGGCGTCCATTCCCAGCCCACTGCCGCAGCCGTTCCCGCGCACGCTGATCGATATTCGCGCGCAGGGCGTGCCTTCGAAGACCGGACTGACGTTTCGCCGCGGCGCTGATGGGCGCCCGCTCATGATGTCGCAGCTTGTGCCGCAAGCGGGTTATGTTCCGGCCACCGTCAACTCGGTCTGGCCGGTCTTGCGGCAAATTTTGATCGGCGGCTCGCCGCGCGAACTTCAGACGTTGTTGAATGCAACCCTGCCGCAACAACTCGCGGCCGCGGTCCGCGGCGATTTGCGCAGGTTGAATCCCACCACCGGCGCGTTTGATTTGGTCAGTGACGTGACCGATCTCGACCCGATGAAGCCGACCATCACCAACTCGTTGGAGATCGGCTACAAAAGCCTGCTCGCCAACAAAGTGTTGTTCTCCGCCGATTTGTACCATGCGCGCATTCAGGATTTCGTCGGGCCGTTGAAAGTCGAAACGCCGAACGTGTTTGCGAATCCGCAGCAATTGGCGGCGGCACTGCAACCGGTAACCGCGGCGATGATATCCGCGCTGGTGGCACAGGGGGTGTGGCCGGAAACCGCGCAAAGGGATGCGGCAACGATTTTGTCTCGTCTGATCACCACCGCGGCCCAATTGCCGTTTGGCGTGATCAGTCCCAATGAAGTGGCCAACAACACTGATGTGATTTTAACGTACCGCAACTTCGGCGATATTTCCCTCAACGGCATCGATGTGAATTTGAATTATTACGTCAGCCCGGCGTGGATCATTGGCGCCAATTATTCGTTGATCAGCGAGGATTTCTTTCGCCTGGTGGATGGCGTTGGTAATATCGCGCTCAATGCGCCTCGCAACAAAGTCGGCTTGAGCCTCCGCCATGTCGATGCCCGCCGCGGTTTGGAGGCGCAATTGCGCGGCCGGCGTGTTGAAGCCTTCCCGGTCGAGTCCGGCGTTTACCTCGGCGAAGTGAAGTCGTACACGGTTTTCGATTTGAATATGGATTGCCGGCTGTATCGCCGCACTCGCCTGGCGCTGGCGGCGGAGAATCTGTTGGACCATAAACATCGCGAGTTTATCGGCGCGCCGGAGATCGGGCGGTTGCTGATGCTGCGCGTGATTCAATCGTTTTAAGAAAATTG
>CAZVZZ010000039.1:4682-17029 GCA_964631505.1 uncultured Cytophagia bacterium | reverse complement strand
GCCGGGCCGCCGGGAATCGGCAAGATGACGGCGGTGCAATCGTTTCTCGAAGAACTGGCGCGCCGCAAAGCCACGCCGCCGGATTGGTGTTACATCAATAATTTTGAAGATTCCTATCAGCCGCAAACTTTCCAACTACCGACGGGGCAAGGCCGGGCGCTGCAGCAGGATATGAAAAGCTTGATCGAGCACATTCGGCGCGAAATTCCCAAAGCGTTTGACAGCGAGGAATACACCAATCGCCGCGAAGTCATCGTCAAATCGCTCGATAAAGACCGCACGAAGACGCTGGAGAAAGTGAACGAGCAGGCGGCGAAATCCGGCTTTATGCTGCAATCCACACCGTACGGCATTGCCACGATTCCCGTGCATAAAGGCCAGCCGTTGAGCGACACGGAATACCAGGCGTTGCCGGCGCACACGCGTGAAGAATTTCAACAGCGGCACGAAGCGTTGAAGGATGAATTAAAGACGGCGCTGAAACAGATTCACGATCTCGAACGCACAGCGCACGCGAAAGTCTCCGAGTTGGATGAAAAAGTGACGCTGTATGTCGTGGGAATATTCATGGATGAGCTGCACGATAAATACCACAGCTTGCCGCAGGTGCTGGCTTATCTCAAAGCCGTGCAAAAAGACATTTTGGAAAATATCGACACGTTCAAGTCCGGCGCGCCGGCTGCACCGGCGGCGGAAGGGGGCGCGGCGCTCAATCCGTGGCTGCGCGAGCTGCCGTTTCGAAAATATCAGGTGAATGTGCTCGTCGATAACAGCGAGCAAAAAGGTGCGCCGGTGGTGGTGGAGTTGAATCCGAGCTACAACAATCTGTTCGGGCGGGTGGAAAAGGAAATTCAATTCGGGGCGATGTACACCGATTTCACGATGATCAAGCCGGGCGCTTTTCACCGCGCCAATGGCGGCTATCTCGTGCTGCCGGCCGAGGACGTGTTGCGCAATCTGCTCAGTTGGGACAGCGTGAAGCGCGCGTTGCGCAGCGGCGAAATCGAGATCGAAGAAATCGGCGAGCGTTTGGGTTTTCTCGCGACGAAAAGCTTGCGTCCGCAACCGATTCCGATTTCCATCAAAGTCGTGCTCGTCGGCCGCCCGCTCCTTTATTATCTTCTGCACACTTACGATGAAGAGTTTCCGGAGCTGTTCAAAGTCAAAGCGGATTTTGATACGCGCATGGCTTGCAAGGCGGACAACATTCAGGATTTTCTCGCGCTGGTTTCGACGTTTTGCAACAAGGAGAAGTTGTTGCACCTGGACGGCGGCGCCGTCGCCAAGCTGCTTGAACAAAGCGCGCGCCTGGTCGAAGATCAGGAAAAGCTCTCGACGCATTTTGGCGCGCTGGGCGACATCATTCGCGAAGCCAGCTTTTGGGCGCGGCAAGAGAGCGCGGCGCAAATCAGCGCCAAGCACATTCGGCAGGCGCTGGACGCGAAAATTTATCGCTCGAATTTGATCGAAGAGCGCATCAATGAAATGATCGACCGCGGCACGTTGTTGATCGATACGGCGGGCCAAACCGTCGGGCAGGTCAACGGCCTTTCCGTGCTGAGCTTCGGCGATTATGCCTTTGGCAAACCGAGCCGCATCACGGCGAGCGTCGGGCCGGGGCGCGGCGGCATCATCGACATCGAGCGCGAGGTGGAATTGGGCGGTCCGCTTCACAGCAAAGGCGTGCTGATCTTAAGCGGCTATCTCGCCAAACAATTCGCGCAAGAACGGCCGCTCTCATTATCGGCGCGTTTGGTTTTCGAGCAAAGCTACGAAGGCGTGGAAGGCGACAGCGCTTCTTCAACCGAGCTTTACGCGCTGCTCTCGGCGTTGTCGGGGTTGCCGATCAAACAGGGAATTGCCGTCACCGGTTCGGTGAATCAACACGGCGAAGTGCAGGCGATTGGCGGCGTGAATGAGAAGATCGAGGGCTTCTTCGACGTGTGTAACGCCAAGGGCTTGACCGGCGAGCAAGGCGTGATGATTCCGCAGAGCAATGTGGCGAATCTCATGCTGCGCGAAAACGTCGTCGACGCCGTCGCCGCAAAGAAATTTTCGATTTGGGCGATTAAAACAATCAACGACGGCATTGAAATTCTCACCGGCGTCGCCGCCGGCGAGCGCGGCGCGGACGGCCAATTTCCGGCGAACACGGTGAACCATCGCGTCGAGCAACGCCTGCACGAGTTTGGCGAACGTTTGAAGGAAACGGGAAAGGAAAAGAAAGATGAATCTTAATCAGCTATTAAAGGAATGCGCCGGGGATATTCTTGCCGCGGCTTATGCGGCGATGGCCCGCGCACATTTACCGAGTTACGAAAACACCGGCGCCGCGCCAACGCAGCAGCGCCTCAAGGCGCTTTATGAACTCACGCAACGCTGCGTGAGAGAAAGAAATTTTACGCCGATGCGAATTCATGCGAAAGCCATTGCCGCCGAGCGTTTCGAATCCGGATTCGATCTCTGGGAAGTGCAAACCGCATTTAATGTTTTGGAAGAAATCATCTGGCTGCGCATTTTGAAAGAATTGCCGCCAGCCGCATCTGTCGAGGCGTTGAGTTTGGTGAGCACGATACTTGGCGCGGGCAAAGACACGTTGGCGCGCACGTATGTTGCGCTCGCGAGCAAAACGCATGCGCCATCATTCAATATTGAGGGTTTATTCCGTGGCACTGAGGGTGTATGACTAACTGGCATCAATTACAAACCGCAGACGTTCTAAAACATCTCGGCGCCGACGTCACCAACGGCCTCACGAGTGCCGAGGCCGCGCGTCGTTTAACCGCATACGGTTATAATGAGCTGATCGAGCGCGGCATGAAAAGCCCGTGGCGAATTTTGTGGGAACAACTTGCCACAACGATGATGGTCATTCTCATCATTGCGGCAGCCATTTCAGCGGCGCTCGGCGACAACAAGGATGCCGTTGCGATTCTGGCGATTGTCGTGCTCAACGCGCTTATGGGATTCCGGCAGGAGTATCGCGCTGAGAAAGCGATTGCGGCTTTGAAAAAACTCGCGGTGCCAAACGTAAAAGTGCGGCGCGATGGACACGTGCAGGAAATTTCAGCGCGTGAATTGGTGCAGGGTGATATTGTTCAGCTCGAAGCGGGCAACTTAACGCCCGCCGACGGCCGTCTCATCGAAAGCGTCAATCTGCAAATTCAAGAAGCCGCGCTCACCGGCGAATCGGCGCCGGTGGCAAAAAATATTTTGCCGTTGGAAGATGAAGCGCCGTTGGCCGAGCGCCGCAACATGGCTTTCATGGGCACGGTCGTCACGTATGGCCGCGGCCAAGCCGTGATCACCGCCACCGGTATGGCGACGGAACTGGGCAAAATCGCCGAGATGATTCAAACCGTGGCGCAAGAGCCGACGCCGTTGCAGCAGCGTTTGAAAAAATTGGGACAGAACTTGGCGTATGTTGCATTCGCCCTCGTCGTGATGGTCGGCGTGCTTGGATTGTGGCGCGGCGAAGAAGCGCGGCTCGTTTTTCTCACCGCGGTCAGCATGGCGGTGGCGGCGATTCCCGAAGGCTTGCCGGCCGTGGTGACCATCGCGCTGGCTTTGGGCGCGCAACGCATTCTCAAACGCCGCGCGCTCATTCGCAAGCTGCCGGCGGTGGAAACGCTCGGCTCCGTTACCGTGATTTGTTCCGACAAAACCGGCACGCTCACCGAAAATCGCATGACGGTCACCGTCGTTGATATTGCGAATCACGAAATTAATTTGAGCGAAGATTTGCGCCAACCCACGCCGGCGTTGCCGTTGGACGATACTCGCCTCGCGCAATTGCGCCGTGAGCCGGCGCTGATGTTGATGGCCATCGGCGGCGCGTTGTGTAATGATGCGGTGCTGGAAATTAAAAACGAATCGACGCCGCGTTTCCAAATTGTCGGCGATCCCACTGAGGGCGCGTTGCTCTTTGTCGCGGCAAAATTGGGAATCAGAAAAAATGAATTGGAAAAAAACTTTCCGCGTGTTGCCGAAGCCCCGTTTGATTCCGAGCGCAAGAGAATGACGACGGTTCACGCGAGTGGGAGGCGAGAGGTGAGTGGCCCCGGGCCTGAGCAAAATTCGACTCTCGAATTGGCTTGTTCGATACTCTCCAGCCTCGGCGCTTCGCATTACGCTTTTACCAAAGGCGCGGTGGATAGCCTGCTGGAAATCAGCTCGAGTTGCTGGGTGGATGATCACGTCGAGCCGCTTAATGAGAAATGGCGGAAAAGAATTATCGCCGACAATGAACGCTTGGCGCGCAACGGCATGCGCGTTTTGGGTTTGGCTTTTCGAGCTTTAACGGCTTCGCCAATCAACGGCAAAATCGAAGAGCGCGATTTGATTTTTGTCGGAATGGCGGGCATGATCGATCCGGCGCGGCCCGAAGTCAAAGCCGCCGTGACAACGTGCAAGCGCGCGGGCATTCGGCCCGTGATGATTACCGGCGATCATCCGTTGACGGCGCAACACATCGCGCGCGATTTGGGCATTCTTTCCGAGCATGACAACACCGTGTTCAAGGGCCAGGAACTTTCGGAAATATCGGTGACGGAATTGGAAACTGTGGTGGAAAATATTTCCGTGTATGCGCGCGTTTCGCCGGAGCACAAATTAAAAATCGTGCAGGCGCTGCAAAATCGCGGGCACCTCGTGGCGATGACCGGCGACGGCGTGAACGATGCGCCGGCGCTGAAGCAGGCGGACATCGGCGTGGCCATGGGCATCACCGGCACTGACGTTTCAAAAGAGGCCGCGGACATGATTTTACAGGACGACAATTTTGCGACGATTGTCGCGGCGGTCGAGCAGGGGCGCGTCATTTACGACAACATCCGCAAATTTATCAAATATATTTTGGCGAGCAACTTCGGCGAGATTCTGGTGATGCTGCTCGCGCCGTTTCTCGGCATGCCGCTGCCGTTGTTGCCGCTGCAAATTCTCTGGATCAATCTCGTGACCGACGGCTTGCCCGCGCTGGCGTTGAGCATGGAACCGGCGGAGCGCGACACGATGCGCCGGCCGCCGCATCCGCCCACCGAAGGAATTTTCGCGCGCGGCTTGATCCGGCAAATTATTTTGGGCGGTCTGTTGATGGGCGTGGTGGCGCTTGGCGTGGGTTACTGGTATTGGCGCACGGATCAAACCAATTGGCAAACAATGGTTTTCACCATTCTCACGCTGGCGCAGATGGGCAATGTGATGGCGATTCGTTCCGAGCGCGACTCGCTGTTTCGCCTCGGCTTGTTTTCCAACAAACCGCTGCTGGGCGCGGTGGTGTTGACGGTGATGCTGCAACTGGCGGTGGTCTATGTTCCTTTTCTGCAAACTCTTTTTGCAACCACGGCGCTCTCTCTGCGTGATTTAAGCATCAGCTTCGGCATGAGTCTGCTGGTCTTTTTGGGGGTAGAAATTGAGAAACGATTGGCTTGACAAGGTACATGAGAATTTCACCCGACGATAAAAATCTCCAGACGCCAACATGGAATCGCGCGCAGCTCGAGCCGCTGGGCGAGGAGTTGTCTGGAATCCGCGCCGACATGCTCCGGCTGGAAGCGGAGTTTGCCGAGCGCGTCGAGAAAGCGCATCCCTCGCAGCGGCACAGCGCGAGAAATCTGTTGCACTATTTGGCGCTGCGGCAGCGCGACGTGCGCCGCTTGCAGGAAAACCTGGCTATGCTCGGCCTTTCCTCGTTGGGCCGCACCGAGTCACACGTCCTGGCAAATATCGACGCGGTGATGAAAATACTTTTCCATCTCACCAACCGCCCGTTGCAATTTCAAGAAAACGGCGTGCCGAGACTTGATTTTGCGGAGGGCAAAGCGTTGCTCGAAGCGCACACCGAAGCTTTGCTCGGATTGAAGCCCGCGAACCGGAAAGTACGCATCATGGTGACGATGCCGAGCGCAGCCGCGGAGGACCACAAGCTAGTGCGCGAATTGCTGGCGCGTGGCATGAATTGCATGCGCATCAACTGTGCGCATGACAATGCCGAAGTGTGGAGCCGCATGGTCGCCAACTTGCGCCGCGCCGAGCAAAAGCTCGGAAAAGAGTGTCTCGTGTTCATGGATCTGGCGGGACCGAAACTGCGCACCGGCAGTCTCGAAGCCGGCCCGCAAGTCAGCAAATGGCGACCGCAGCGCGACAGCTTTGGCCGGGTGTTGGCGCCGGCGCGCATTTGGTTGACGCCAAGTGAAAACAGTGAGCCGCCTCCGACGGCGGCAGATGCGGCGCTGCCCGTGCCGCGTGAATGGCTGACAAACTTGCGCGTTGGTGATGCAATCAGATTTCTGGATACACGCGACGCCGCACGTTCGATAAAAATTGTGGAAGAAACCGACGCCAATCGCTGGGCCGAATCGCAGCAGACCTCTTACGTGGCCACGGGCACGATTCTGCACCATCTCCGCCACACGGCAACGGGAGCCATGCTCGCGGAAAAAACTCAGGTCGGCGAGTTACCGCCGAATGAAAATTTCATTACGCTCGAATATGGTGACACGCTCATCTTGACGGGCGACGCGCGCGCCGGCCGGCCGGCCGTTTATGATGAACAAGGGCGGCTGCTCAAGCCCGCGCGGATCAGCGTCACCTTGCCCGAAATTTTCGCCGACGTGCGTGCCGGAGAAACGATTTGGTTTGACGATGGAAAGATCGGCGGCGCGATCAAGGCGGTGAAAAAAGACCGCCTGGAAGTGGAGATCACCAATGTTCGCAACAAAGGCGAAAAGCTGCGCGCGGATAAAGGCATCAATTTGCCCGACAGCAAGCTGCGGCTGCCGGCTTTGACGCCGAAAGATCTCGCGGATTTGCCGTTCGTGGTGCAACACGCGGATTTGGTGGGGCTGTCGTTCGTGCACAATGCCGAGGACGTGCACGAGCTGCAGGCCCAATTGGCGGAACTGCACGGCGAGCGTCTCGGCATCGTGTTGAAGATCGAAACACTGCGCGGCTTCGTGCAATTGCCGAAATTGCTTTTGGCGGCGATGCGCAGCAAACGCGCCGGCGTGATGATTGCGCGCGGCGATCTCGCGGTCGAATGCGGCTACGAGCGCATGGCGGAGATTCAGGAAGAAGTGTTGTGGATTTGCGAAGCGGCACACATGCCGGTGATTTGGGCAACGCAGGTGTTGGAAAGCCTGGCGCAGAAAGGCCAGCCATCGCGCGCCGAAATTACGGACGCGGCCATGTCCCAGCGCGCGGAGTGCGTGATGCTCAACAAAGGCCCGTATATCGCCGAGGCTGTGCGCGTGCTCGATGACATTTTACAGCGCATGCAAACGCATCAGCGCAAGAAAAAAGCGATGCTGCGCAAATTAAAATTAGCTCACATTTTTCATCATGAGTAAATGGAACAACCTTTTCAGGAGAACAATTTATGTCCATCAAAGTAGCGATCAATGGCTTCGGCCGCATTGGCCGTCTGGTGTTCAAAGCCATACAAAAGGATGCGGCGATTGATATCGTCGCGATCAATGACATTACCGATGCGAAGACGCTGGCGCATTTGCTGAAATACGACACGGTGCACGGCAGGTATCCCGTGCCGGTTCAAGCCGAGGGCGACCTGCTCGTTGCCGGTGACCGCCGCGTGAAAATTTCCGCGGAAAAAGATCCGAGTAAATTGCCGTGGAAAGATTTGGGCGTCGACGTGGTGATCGAATCGACCGGCGTTTTTACCTCGCGCGAAAAACTCGGCATGCATCTGAAAGCCGGGGCGCGCAAGGTTTTGCTCACCGCGCCCGCCAAAGATGAATTGGACAACACCGTAGTCATGGGCGTCAATGACGAAACGCTGACCGCCAAACACGTGCTCGTCTCGAATGCTTCCTGTACCACCAACTGTCTCGCGCCGGTGGCAAAAGTGTTGCATGAAAATTTCGGCATCAAACGCGGTTGGATGACGACAATTCATGCGTACACCAACGACCAGCGCATTCTCGATCTGCCGCATAAAGATTTGCGCCGCGCCCGTGCCGCGGCACAAAATATCATTCCCACCACCACCGGCGCCGCCAAAGCCGTGGGCTTGGTGATTCCGAGCTTGAAAGGAAAATTGGACGGCATCGCGTTGCGCGTGCCGGTGAGCGACGGCTCGCTGGTTGATCTGGTCGCCGAGTTGGAGAAGCGCGCCACGGCGGAAGAAATCAACGCGATTATGAAAAACGCTGCCATGGGGGCGCTCAAAAATTATTTGGAGTATTGCGAAGATCAAATTGTTTCCTCGGACGTGATCGGCAATCCGGCCTCGAGCATTTTTGACGCGTCCTCCACGCGCGTGATGGATGGCAATTTTGCGAAGGTGATTACGTGGTACGACAACGAATGGGGCTATTCCAAACGCACCGTCGATCTGTTGAAGAAGATGGCGGCGTTGTAAAGTGTTTCGGTGAAGTCCGACTGGCGCACGGAGATGTTGCTAAATTAGAAGATGGTTGAGCGCAAGTCGGACTTCGCTTTACAAGAAAGTCATCATGTCGATCACTGAAACCAAAAACTTGGTTCGCCAATACATCGAGAAAGTTTGGAACAACGGCGATCTCACCGCCTTCCAAAATTTCACAACCGCATCGTTCACGTACCAACTCGGCGGACAACCGGCGCGCGACCGATTAAGTATGCAGCAATTTATCGGCATGATCCGCGCGGCATTTCCCGATTGGCGGGTCGCGATCATCGAAATGATTGCCGAAAATGACCACGTCGCCGTGCGCTGGCAAGGGCAAGTGACCCACGAGGGATTGTTTTACGGACTGTCGCCGACGGGCAAACACATCAACGTTTCCGGCATGAACATTTATCGCGTGGTTGGTAACAAAATTGATGCGGAGTGGGAGCAGACCGATACGCTCGGCATGCTTCAGCAGTTGGGCGCGCTGCCGAAAGGTTGAAGTGAGGTTTGGTTGATGCAAGAAATCAAGGCAATTCGAATAAACTAACTTTTTCACATATTAAAAAATCAGGATTTTGTAAGCAAATTGTATAACGGTATTTTTCATCCACATTACCCGCCATCAGCTCAACCGTTTGCCGCCAATGGTTTTGCTCTTCGCTCTTAAAATTAATTTATCCCAAACCTGCGAAATCTTCCCCGCTTTCTCTCAATTCTAAGAAAAATGTTTTCTCCGGCGTTTTCTCGCCCAATTTAAGCCATTGATATTTTGAGCACAATTTCATCGGCGTGTGGTCTAATTGTTGCGTAAAAGCAAAATGTATTTTACGCTTCAAGAGGCAAATTGCAATGGTAAAAGCCATACTGATTATTCTTGCAATTCTGATTGCGCTTTTCATTATATTGAGTGTTGCGGCGGCAATCGGCGGCAATCGATTTCGCCACCAAGCGCGCGCCGAGGCTGCGGCGATGTTTGCGAGAAGCCAGGTGGCGCCGCGCGAAATTATCACCGAGGCGCATCTCGAAAATCTTCCGGCGCCGGTGCAACGATGGCTGCGCCGCGCCGGTGTTGTTGGCAAAGAGCGCATCATCACGGTGCGGTTGAAACAGAAAGGCTTCTTCCGGCTGAGTGAATCGCAACGGTGGATGTCGTTCGAGGCCGAGCAATATTATGCCACGGATGAACCCACATTCATTTGGTACACGACGATGCGGCTTGCGCCGTTGCTTGCGATCACCGGCAGGGATAAGTACGAGGACGGCAACGGCAACATGCTGATCAAACTGTTGTCGTTGATTCCCGTTGCCGACGCGAAAGGCGATGAAATCGATCAAGGCGTTTTGGTGCGCTATCTGAATGAAACGATGTGGTTCCCGACCGCCGCGTTAAGCCGCTACATCACGTGGGAATCTGTTGACGAAAATTCCGCGAAAGCGACGATGAGCTACAAAGGCGTTACCGCATCCGCAATTTTTCAATTCAAGGCGACGGGCGAATTGACGAACATGATCGCGACCCGCTACCGTTTCATGGGCAAACGATTTCAGCTCGATCAATGGGCAACGCCGATCTCGGCGCATCGCGAGTACGATGGCATCCTCATTCCGTGCAAGGGCGAAGGCGTGTGGAAGTTGAGCACGGGCGATTTTTCGTACATCAAACTGGAAGTCACGGAGATCGAGTATAACAACGCTTCAATCTATTGAGAAAAGAGAAGACGATGAGCCTCCAACAATTTTTTCAATCCATTATCGAGCGCCTGCAAAGCAGTGCGCACATTAAAACCGTGTATGGCGAGCCGATTGTCGTTGCAGGAAAAACGATTGTTCCGGTGGCCAAAGTGGCTTACGGTTTCGGCGGTGGCGGCGGGATGAAAAAGACTGATCAAGGCGAAGACCAGCAGGAAGGCGGCGGTGGCGGTGGCGGCGCGGCGGCGCTTCCCGTTGGCGTGGTCGAGATCACCGAGCAACGAACTCGCTTCATCGCATTTGGCGAGAAAAAGAAACTGGCCGGCGCGCTGCTGCTCGGTGTCGCATTGGGAATTTGGCTGGGAAGGAAGCGGTCTTGAAAGGCGATATGATGTTCATTCAACTGCTGCTCCACAATCATCTGCTTCTGCTGTTTCTCGTTGCGGCGCTGGGTTATTTTTTAGGCCGGATCCAATTTCGCGGCAGCAGTCTCGGCGTGGCCGCGGTGTTGTTCGTCGGACTCGCGTTCGGCGCGCTGCATCCCGATCTCAAGCTGCCGGAAATCGTTTATTTGCTCGGATTGGTTTTATTCGTTTACACCATTGGCTTGAGTAGCGGGCCCGGCTTCTTCGCTTCGTTTCGACGCAAAGGACTGCGCGACAATCTGCTGGTCGTGGGCGTGCTCGTGTTGATGGTAATCTTCGCGATGATCGCGCATCGTTTGTTGCAATTGAGTCCGGCACAAACCGCGGGCCTGTTTTCCGGCAGCCTCACCAACACGCCGTCCTTGGCGAGTGTGTTGGATTATCTCAAATCTTCCGCTGCCACAGCCGAACTGGATCATTTGCTCGCCGAGCCGGTGGTGGCGTATTCGCTCACGTATCCCATGGGCGTGGTGGGAATGATTCTCACGATTTATTTGATGCAAAAAATTTGGCAAACGAATTACGCCACGGAAGCCGCGAGCCTGCGCGAACTCGACGCGACGAACGTCAAATTGCAAAATCGCACCATTCGCGTCACGCGCAGCGAAGCGACGCACGAGCCGCTGCACGAGCTGGTTAAACGACATCGCTGGGACGTGGTCTTCGGGCGCTTGAAGCGCGGCAATCAGCTTGCACTCGCGCTCGGTGCAACGCGCCTGCAAATCGGCGATCTGATCAGCATTGTCGGCAGCCGCGAAGAATTGGAGCGCGTGACCAAAGAATTCGGCGACGTCAGCCGCGAGCAAATCGATCTCGACCGCAGCCGGCTGGATTATCGCCGCATTTTCGTATCGAATCACAAGCTCGCGGGCCAACGCTTGTGCGATCTCAATCTGCCGCGGCGGTTTGGCGCGCTGGTGACGCGCGTGCGCCGCGGCGACGTCGAATTCCTGCCGCATGGCGACACCGTGCTCGAGCTGGGCGACCGCATCCGCGTGCTCACCCACCGCGATCGCATGGACGCGGTGAGCGCGTTCTTCGGCGACTCGTACCGCGCGGTGAGTGAAATCGACGTGTTGACGTTTGGCCTCGGTTTGGCGTTGGGTTTGTTGATCGGCCTCGTGCCGATTCCATTGCCCAACGGCGTCGTGATCAAACTCGGTTTGGCCGGCGGCCCGCTGATCGTCGCGATGATTTTAGGAACGCTGGGCCGCACCGGCCCGCTGGTGTGGAATCTGCCGTACAGCGCGAATATAACTTTGCGTCAAGTCGGTTTGATTTTTTTCCTCGCCGGCGTCGGCACGCGCGCGGGTTATGCTTTTGTCAACACTTTTATTGAAGGCAGCGGCATCGCGATTTTTGTCGCGGGGGCGCTCATCACGTGCGCCGCCGCGCTGACGACGTTGTGGATCGGCCATCGGCTGCTGAAAATTCCGATGAGCCTGCTCATTGGCATGTTGGCTGGATTGCAAACGCAGCCGGCAGTTCTCGGCTTCGCGCTCGAACAAACGCGTAATGATTTGCCCAACCTCGGCTACGCCACGGTTTATCCAATTGCGACCATCGCTAAAATTATTCTGGCGCAGGTGTTGTTGACGGCTTTAATGTGATGGCGCCTGGGGCGCGTGAGGCCGGCGTTTAGTCTAAAGGTGTGCAAAAAAACAAAAATTTTTAACACGGAGAAAACAGAGTCAACAGAGATTTTTGCTTGCCTTCTCTGTTGACTCTGTTTTCTCCGTGTTCAATCTTTTTGGCTACGCCCGTTGGGGTCCGGCTCGTCCGGCTTATTTTTTTACGCGGAAGCCTGCTTCACCTTCACCACCACAAAGGTCACGTCATCGTTC
>CAZVZZ010000039.1:0-4582 GCA_964631505.1 uncultured Cytophagia bacterium | reverse complement strand
TTTTTACGCGGAAGCCTGCTTCACCTTCACCACCACAAAGGTCACGTCATCGTTCTGCGGCTCGCCGGCAGCCCAGGTTTCGCCGATTTGTACGAAACGCTGAATGATCTCATGCACCGATTGCGAGGCGGTGACGGCCAATATTTTTTTGGCTTGTTCATAGCCCAAAATTTCGCCGGTGGCGTTGAAACGTTCAGCGAAGCCGTCGCTCATTAATAAAATCACATCTTCCGCCGCGAGCGTCAATTCCCGCTGCTCATAAGGAAAATCCGGCACACAGCCGAGCGGCATGCCGCGCAGGTCGATTTCTTCCACCTGCTGCGTTGCCGCGCGATGAATCAAAACCGGCGGCATGCCGGCGCCGCAAATGGAAAGCCGCGGGCCGTTAATTCTGACCAGCAACAACGTCATGTAAATTTGCCGCAGGTTCATGCGTTTGAGAGCCGTGTTGGCTTGCTGAAAAATCTGACGAAGATCAGGCTGGTGGCCCAGGGTCATGAACAAACTTTTCATGGCGGTCACCATGGTGCCGGCTTTGAGGCCGTGTCCGGTGGCGTCGCCGAGTGCCACCGTCAACGCGCCGTTATCTTCCAAATGAAAATCGTAATAATCGCCGCCAACTTCGGTGGCGGGTTTCATGTAAACCGCGAGATCAAGATGGGGTAATTCCGGAATCGTTTGCGGCAGCATCGAAAGCTGCAATTGACGGGCTTCGACCAATTCCTGGACGCGCCGCTGATTTTCCGCTTTCTGTTTTTGCCGGCGCAGATCGTAACGCCGCAGGCCAGCCGCGCTTGCACCGGCAATGAGGACGTAACCAACATACGCCCACCACGTGCGATACCACGGCGGCAAAATTGTAAAGGCATACACGGCCTCGCGGCTCTCCTGTTGATAAACATTTTTGGCGCGCACGTGGAAACGATATTGTCCTTCCGAAAGGTTGGTGTAACTTTTTCGGGCCACGCCGCTCCACGCCGACCAACCTTGATCGAAGCCTTCTAAAAAATATTGGAAGTGATTGGCCGATTCGTCATCAAAACTGGGAGCGGCATATTCAAAACTCAGGGCATTATGCGCATAGGCAAGCACCGGATATGGCGTGGCCATTGTAGCGGGAGCGCCAGCAGCGGGTTGGTTAACCATAAATGATCCCCCGCGTGACGCGATGTCGCCGAAGATGACTGAATCGCGTCCGCCCTCACGCAAGATCGTCACGCGGCGAATGAGCGCCGGATAGTCCAAGCGCCCGCGCTGAGGAATATTGGCATCGTAACGCATGAGGCCATCCGGCCCGCCAAACCACATCACGTTGCTGGCGCTGTTGCTGAGCGGATTCTTTTCCGGATAAATCGTCCATATTGCCGTCCTGGCCAGCTCAAGAAAAGTTCGGCTTTCCGGCAAATACGTTTCATTGGGTTGCCGTACCGCACAATTGACCTCGGCGGCTTCTTCTGATCCCAGCCAGACATTGCCCTGATGGTCTTCGATGACGACTTCAACATCGCGGGAGCCGTCGGCAAAGATGCTGCCGAAGGTTGAATCCGGAAAGAATTTGTTTTTTTGCGCATCGAAACGAAAGAGGCCCGCGTCACTGGTGAAAATGATTCGCGTGCGAAGAGCATAAACGCCAACCCAACCTTTCGGCAGGCCCTGCCGGAAATCAAAACGCTCAACTCGCGGTTTTTCTTTTCCTCGCGAGTTGTTGGAATTTTCGCCCCGGAAATTCACGCGCAAAACGCCTTGCGCTTCCGTTCCCAGCCACAGCGTGCCGGCTTGATCCTCGACGATGCTCCAAATCGGTTCGTGAATGCCGGCAATGCGTCCATCGTCGATCCATTGCGAAGTGGCGGAATCATATTGCAACACCGCCAACCCATCTCTTAAACCAACATAAACGCGATTGGAATCTTGCCGGGAGCGTTGGAGCGTCATTGAAAAAAACGAATCCGCGGCGGAGGCTTTGACGACGACAGCCCGTTCGCCGACAATTTGATACACGCCGTCGTTGGTCGCCACCAGCAAAGTTTTGCCGGCGGCAAGAAGCGACCAGCATTGCGCCGTAATTCCAGCGACCGGACGAAATTCTGGCGATTGATCCGGCTGCGGTGCATGAATGTTATTGGGTTGAGAATGCCAATAGAAAACCCCGAGACCGGTTGCAACATACAAGGTGCCGCGATGCCGAACGATAGATGACACAAAATCTTTGATGCCGGCCGATTCACCAAAAAACGAGAGCGGGGAAGACGTTTCCACGCGCGCGATCCGGCGGCCCTGCGCCAGCCAAATCGCCTCCTGACCATCGACAAAAATAAAATTGACCGCGTTATCATGCAAGCCTGCGGCTTTATCTAAAATTTGCAGCAGCCGCCCGCGCCGGTCAATAATCGCGACACCGCCTCGCAGCGTTGCCAAAGCAAAACGATCATTCGGCAAAACCGCGCCGTGCGAGAGTTGTTTCTCGCGCAGGAAACTCGCCGTGGCCGCAGCGGTTGGAAATGTTTGCAAGGAAGCGCCGTCATACAAAAACAAACCGTGCTCGCGGCTGCCGATCAGAATTTGGTTTTCCGCATAAGGCAGCATCGCATAAATGCGCGTGTTGGCAAAGCGCGCCCCATCGCGCGCCAAGCGCAGAGAATCTCCGGCTAACTCGAGCAGCCCGACTCCCCACTCTTGAATGTAAACATGATCGCGCACCACGAATAAACCTGAAAACGACGTGGCGGGTTTCCAGATTTTCATTTGTTGGTTGGCCCAGCGCAACAAGATTTTATCCGTGCGAAAATAGACGCCTTGGGAGGTGGCATAAGAATACCACACTTCATTGAACTCGCGGTTCTCCGGTTGAACATGATCGAGCAAAGAGACGAAAGAGGTGCCGCCGAGGGAATCCGGCTGGAGATAGCCCAGATCGCCGACCGCGCCAACATAAATGCGGCCATTGGCCTCAATCGTCAATGATCGCACCCCGGATTTGTTCGGGGTGGAAATCAAGCGCCACGCTATGCCGTCATATTCAAGAATGCCATTCCAATTGCCGAAATACATCACCCCGCGTTGATCCTGCGCAATCGCCCAGTAATTAAACGCGGCGCCATATTCTTTGGGATTGTAGTTGCGAACAAAAGGCTTGTTGAACACCGATGGGGAAAATTCCGAGGACGCACGGGGCAAAGGGCGTTGGGCGAACAGAGCGGCACAAGCGTTGATGAACCAAAAGACCGTGAGGGCGATGATTTTTTTCATGCGTGATCAGTAAAGAGAAAATTCGTAAATGGGCGTTGCCGGCACCTTGGATGTTTGCTGCAAATAACCCGGTGGCATTGTCAAAATAACAACCGGCAGAGGATTAAACAAGCAAAAAGTGCGGCTGGAAAATTTTACCATATCGGCTTCACCGCGCGCCAATGAACGTAACGAATCATAGCAGTTTTCCGCCAAGCGCAACGAACCGTTGAAATAAAACGTTCCAGTTCAATTGGCCAAACCCTCGCGGTCCAAATCAAAGTAATGCATTGATCAGGCCAACTGGGTGATTTTGTTAAAATAAAAGGTGACTGGCATTTGTAGCCGTGCTCGCGATCGCATGGCATAAAGTTTGTTTTAGTAAGAGTCAGTTGATGACAAGGACAACAGTGAAGTTGTCGAACCATCAGACGAGGGCGTTGTCAGGGTGATGACGCATTTCAGGGACACCTCAAAAACAAGCAGTTTACCAAAATTTTCAAAACAATTTCGACGCGAACTTTTTATCCAAGGGTATGACCATGTTTATCACCAGTATGATTGTCAAAGTGGCGCCGGCGCAGGCGCTGGAAGTTTCTCGGTTGTTGGGCCACATTCCGCAGGTGGCGATTTATGGCGTGCATAAAGGCGCCAACATTGTCGTGGTTTTTGAAGCGAACAGTGCGGTGGAATTAAAGAATATCTCGCAGCACATTGCGACGAAAATCGCGGGCGTGCTCGGCATTTTTCAAATCAATGAAATCTCGGACCATGAGCTGAATCTGAGTAAAACCGGCTTATTGGAAAACCCCAAACCGAAGCCGGCCGCGCCCGTATTGCCGAAAAAGACTGAAAAACCGCGGCCGCAATCGTGGCGGAATGTTGCGTATGCTTACGCCAACTAATCAAGCATAAGCCGGTTTCCGCAAAATTTTGGAATGAGGCTTATTCGTTCGCGCCGCCAACTCGTTTCCATTCCCGCCCGTTAGCACTGCCGATTTCTCGTAGACTGTTATCTTAATTTTTACCGCCACGGCCCTTGCCGGCCGCGCTGCAATAAAGGCGATCTGATAAGAATTAAGATAACAGTATACTCCGTGTTACACCTTCCACGGTCGATTCAATGCGTCGAACCGGTTGATACCTGATGCCGAGCGGCGATTCATTTTTGTTGCGTCGCCGCCATGTGACAGCTCACCGTCCGGACGTTTTTATGCGCGAATGCTGGTTTGATCTGAAACGTATTTGATCAAATCACAAAACGTCCGGACGGTTGCTTGAAGAGTTGCGCCGGAATACCACGTCATCTTCTCAAACAACTCACCATTGCGCCGCCTCAATCCGGCGATATTTT
>CAZVZZ010000038.1:0-17248 GCA_964631505.1 uncultured Cytophagia bacterium | reverse complement strand
TTTATTCGCCATGCCAGTGGTTGCGTCTGAGTACATGTCCGAGATTTTCGTAAAAAGTCACCGTCCGGACGCGTTCATATAAAAATGTTTAAAGCGAATAGGCTCAGCGTCCGAACGGTTTCTACTTTTTGCGAGTTAAACATTACCTGAGATTCTCGTAAAAAGTCACCGTCCGGACGCTTTCATACGAAAATGTTTAAAACTAACAGGTTCAGCGTCCGGACGGTTTGTACGAGTTAAACATTACCTGTGGTAGTGATAAAAATTAGATGATTATTACATTTGTACAAGTACAAACAGTGGGTAAGATAAAAAATTTTTCCCAGGTATGCAAGCACTATTTTAAAAAATTGAGAAAAGAAGAAAAGCAGGAAGCATCGGCTTACCGCTCGATGCTTTGAGCCATCGTTAGCAGGCGCCAGGATTTGCTGGCGTGATCAAACTCGAGGTGCATTTCTTTGGCGACCACCACTTTAACAGTGATGTTTTCAAAGCGATTGCGCTTGAAACGCAGTTTCTTGCGGCTTTCCACGCTTTGCACTGTGTAATTTTTGCCTTTCCAACTCACCATCACCGGCGCAATTTGGCCGTTGTGGGTGCGCGCCAACACGTCAACGTTTTCATTGATCATTGTCGTCATTTGAGTGTCCTTTTGTTTAGGTGTTTAAAAGATCACTTTTGTGACAACAATATAGTGAACATAAGTATTCAAGTCAAGAAAAATTTTTATCGGTGCAAAAACGCAAGAATCGGGTTTCAATTCCATCTGATTTTTCTTACTATTGAACGATGGTTTTTGCCAAACACCTTTCATTCAATCAACCAAGGAAAGCCATGAGTAAATTTAAAATCGTTCCGCTCAGCAAAGAATTCGCTAACCGCATACGCCAGACGCGAAAAGACGATTTTGGCAATGACGTGTACGAGCAAGTCGCCACCGGATATGGGCCGTGCCGGGTCGCGCTCACACCGTTCGTGCCGGGAGTTGATAAACGGCTGCTTCTCAGTCATTCGCCGTTTACGGCACAAAATGCGTTCAATCAAAACGGCCCGATTTTTATTCACGCCCAAGAAGTGGAGCCGTATAGCGATATCCATCGTTTTCCGCCGGCGATTAAAGCCGACCGGGTGAATTTTCCATTATCGCTTATCGGATATAATGCCAAACAACGAATGGTTTTCACCAAGCTGGTGGGCGAAGCCGACGTTGAGGCGCTGATCGAACAAATTTTTGCCGATCATCCGGAAGTGGCCTTTCTGCACGCGCGCAATGCCGAGGCGTGTTGTTACATTTGCAAAATCGAGCGCGCCTGACTGTCGCTATTATTCCTGGCAAAGTTGAATGCGATTGCCGCAGGTGTTCTCAAATTCTGCACCGTCAATTCGAGCATTTGCGTCAAATAACTCAACGTGGTTTCACCGGCGTAGCTTTGCCAGTTGGTATTCGTCATGAAACCCATCGCTGTGTTGAACGCCAGCGCCGGTAAGGATTATCCCGATCAAACGACAAATCGACAAAAAGCTTTATGCGTGAATGCAGGCATGTTGGTGATAACGAAAGAACTCTTGCTCCTTGTCATGGCCAGCTTGATCGTGAGATGCGCGCCATCAAATAATACAGCGGTTTTGCGCGGCTGCATCACCGGCATGATCGGCGGCGCGCTGCTGCTGTGGATGAATACCACCAATTTGTTGAGTTTCATCGGCGTGCTCGTGCGGAATTTCGGCTGGCAGATGGTTACGCCCACGCTGTTGGCCGCAACGATGCTGTTGCTGGTGATTTATGAAAAGCTGGCGCCGGCTCGCATACATTCCGTTGCAGGTGAAATCAAACTCGCGTTGTGAACCAAACGCGAATGAGCCGCAGCCCAATGGGCGCAGCCAAACAGGAAACATGTTATCCACCGAACTTCGCCAAAACCACCGGGTGTCGCCGCACAATGCTTTTCGGCGAATCTCGGTGCCTTCGGTTTTTCTCGGCGGAAAAGTGTTTTGCCTCAATTAAATTTTCTATACATTTTTGAGTTGTAAAGTCGGCAAATTATGGAACGTGTGAAAGGAAAAGTTGCACTGGTTACGGGCGCGGCCTCGGGCATTGGCAAGGCGACTGCCATTTTACTCGCCGGTGAAGGCGCCTTGGTTGCGGTCACCGATATTGCAGCGAACGGTGCGCAAAAAACCGCCGCGGAAATTTCGGCCCAATCACAAACCGCCTCGGCGCATGTGCTCGACGTCACCTCGGAACAAAATTGGGAGGCAGTGATTTCCGCAGTGAAGGAAAAATGGAAACGGCTCGATATTCTCGTCAACAACGCGGGAATTTCTTTTGCCAAACCGGTGACGGAGATGACGTTGGCGGAATGGCGCAACGTGACGGCAGTGAATTTGGACGGCGTTTTTCTGGGGACGAAATACGGTATCCGCGCGATGCAAGAAACCGGCGGCAGCATCATCAATGTTTCTTCGGCTTCAGGAATCAAAGCCAGCCCGGGCGCGAGTGCGTATTGCACGAGCAAAGCCGCGGTGCGGATGTTCTCCAAAGCCGCAGCGCTGGAATGCGCGCAAGCCGGATATAACATTCGCGTCAACACGATTTTTCCCAGCGGGGTGATGACGCCGATGTGGGAGAGCATGGAATTTTGGCAGGAACTGAAGGCCAACTCCGGCGGCGCTGAAGCGGCCTGGCAGGCGCTATCGCAGGACATTCCGCTCAAACGCTTTGCCGCGCCGGAAGAGATCGCGAGCATGATTTTATATCTCGCCTCCGAGGAGTCGCGTTTCGTCACCGGCGCGGACTTCGTGATTGACGGCGGTTATACCGCAAAATAAATTTAAACCCACATTGATTTAAGTTAAGGAGATAACATGTTGACTGTAATATTTAATTTCGTTGGAATTTTCGCCTTGTTGTTGGGCGATGCCGATAATCTCAAACTCAAAGGCTACGATCCGGTGGCATATTTCACCACCGGCAAAGCCGTCAAAGGCGACGCCAAATTTGAATACAAATTTATGGACGCGACCTATCGCTTTTCCAGTCAGGCGAATTTGGAGCTGTTCAAGAAGGCGCCCGAGAAATATATTCCGCAATACGGCAGTTACTGTGCGTACGCCGTCAGCCGCGGCTACACCGCACCGGTTGATCCGGAGGCGTTCGATATTGTCAATGGCAAATTGTATTTGAATTATAACAAAGCCGTGCAAACGAAATGGCGGGAAGATCGCGACAATTACATCGCCGCAGCAGATAAAAACTGGCCGGCTCTTGCAGCCAAAGAAAAAAAGAAATCCGAATAACTCTGGAGATTGGTGAAATGCAAAAAGCAACTTTTGGCGCCGGATGTTTCTGGGGCGTCGAAGCCGCGTTCCGGCAGGTGCAAGGCGTGATCTCCACCTCGGTGGGATACACCGGCGGGTCGTTGAAGAATCCGACTTATGAAGACGTGTGTTCGGGACGAACCGGCCACGCCGAAGCCGTGGAGGTGATTTATGACCCGGCGAAAATTTCTTATGAGCAATTGCTGCAGGTGTTTTGGGAGAACCACGATCCCACCACGTTGAATCGGCAAGGCCCGGATGTCGGGACGCAATATCGCTCCGCCATTTTTTATCATACGCCGGAACAGCAGGCCGCGGCCTTAGCAGCAAAAGAAAAACTCCAAACCAGCGGCCGTTACAAGCGGCCCATTGTCACGGAGATTGTGGCCGCTTCGCCGTATTATTTGGCCGAAGATTATCACCAACAGTATTTGGAAAAACGGGGGCTGGCAAGCTGCCACATTTAGAGCAAAGGCGGATGGTTGGATTTATGGAGTGTTGGAGTGATGGGGCATAACACTCCATCACTCCAATTATAACTCACCTTTTTGATTTACAGATCGTTTTATTTCGACCCGTTTCAACAAGACAAAATTCGTTAACGCTCATCTCACCACCTCGCCGCCGGCTTCGGTCCACGCCACAAAACCGCCATGCAGCATGGTGACGTCATAGCCGTTGCGTTCGAGCAGGGCCGTGGCATACGCCGAGCGATTGCTGGTGCGGCAATGCACCCATAACGGGAGGTTTTTCGGGACTTCGTGCAAACGTGCCAACAAACGCGTATGCGCGATGTTGCGCGCGCCTGACAAATGTCCGGCTTCAAATTCATCGGCGCGGCGAACGTCCAAAATCAATTTCGAACCATTCAAATTTTGCTGCACTAATTTTTTAATGTCGAGCGTTTTCGTTTGGCGCAGCTCGCCGCCGCTTGCAGCATAGTCGGCCAGCGTTTGCGGCGTGGCATAACCGGCGACGTTATCCAACCCGATGCGAATCAAATCCGTTACTGCTTCATTCACTTGACTCGCTTCGACGATCAAATAAATCGGCGCGCCAGCTTCGACATACGAGCCGGCCACCGTCGGAAAAGAATTGTCCAGCGGCGCATACAAAGCACCGGGAACATGGCCTTCCACAAATTGCGCCCATGAACGCGTATCCAAAATCATCGCGCGATTTTTGACCGCCGTTTTGAGCGCCTCCACAGTCAACGCTTGCGGCGTCGGCATCTCACCGAGCAAGGCCGGGCCTTCTTTGTTATCGCGCTTCATCCGCGCAAAATACAACGGCGGCTCGGGTTGGCCGTACAGAATGGATTCAACAAATTTTTCCTCTTCGGTTGCGGCATTCACCGAGGCATTGAAACGCTTCTCATAGCCGACCGTCGATTGCGGCACGGCGCCCAACGCCTTGCCGCACGCGCTGCCGGCGCCGTGACCCGGCCACAGTTGCAAATAATCCGACAAATTTTTGAAGCTTTGCAGTGACTGATACAGCGTGCGCGCCGAAGTTTCTTTCACGCCCGCTTGCCCCGCTGCGGTTTCGAGCAAGTCGGGGCGGCCAACGTCGCCGACGAAAACGAAATCGCCGGTGGCGATGCCCATCGGCTCGTTCGCGCCGCCGCCGAGATCGGTCACCATAAAACAAATGTGTTCTGGCGTGTGCCCGGGCGTGTGCAACACCTCAAGCTGAATATTGCCGACTTTGAATTTATCGCCGTGCCTGACGAGTTGGTGATTGTAGCTGCCGCCGCCGCGTTTTTTATTTAACCATTGATATTTCCAATCCGCATCGCCTTCATCGGAAAGATACAAGCGGCCGCCGGTGCGCTCCGCAAGCTCGCGGCTGCCGGAAAGAAAATCGGCGTGAATGTGCGTCTCGGTGATTGCGGTGATTTTCAAGCCTTCTTTGGCCGCCGCAGAAATATAACGCTCGACGTCGCGCTGTGGATCGATCACCACCGCCTCGCCCGTGCGCTGGCAGCCGATCAGATACGAGGCCTGCGCGAGTTTGTCGTCATACAACATGCGAAAAAGCATGATTGAAACCTCCTGAATTTTTTTGTAAACTTACACGAACAACAATTCTTTGCTGATAATATAAATCGCCATCGTCAACACAAAATACCCTAACGCCGGTTTGAGCTTGTGGGCCGGCGTGATTTTATTCAGATGCGTGCCGATCAGCATTCCCACCAGCGGCAGAACGACCAGCGTGGCGACGAAGCCGTAATCAATTGACGTCACGGCCTGCATTTCGCCGATAAAACCCAACAACGAGTTAACGGCAATAATCAACAAATCTGTGCCGATGGCAATTTTGATCGGCAATCCGCCCAGCAACACCAAAATCGGCAAAATCAAAAAACCGCCGCCGGCGCCGACCAGGCCGGTTAAAATGCTGGCGCCAAATCCCAAACCGGCAATCAACGGAATATTGATCTGCCGTTTCGCTTCGACGCTTGCTGCCGCCTCTTCTTCTTTTTTGCCAAAAATCATCGCGGCGGCGGCCGCCAGCATGAATATGGCAAAAAATATCATGATCGCCAGGTCTTTACTCAAAACCCAATCGCCGGCAGTGATGAGCGGGTTGGGAATTGCGGGGAAAAGATAACGGCGCGTTAAATACACCCCCACGAGTGAGGGCAGGCCGAATACCACGGCCATTTTCAAATTGTTTTGCCGGCGCCGCCAATAGGTCGCCGCCCCGGCGGCAGCGGTGGCGCCGACAATCGCCAGCGAATACCCGGTGGCTTGTGAAGGGGCGATCGCAAACAAATAAACCAACACCGGCATGGTCAAAATCGACCCTCCGGCGCCGATCAGGCCCAGCGTTACACCCAACAGCGTCATCGCGATATAACCGAGAAACGAACTCATCAGCAGCATCCAACACTTTTTTTCATGACAAAATTGTTCATCCGATTTTTTGGCACGTCAAAAGTTTGATGCAGCTTATCGGTCAAAAGTTACAACACTATTTGCGGGACAAGCGCTCGATCGCGCGGCTCAACGCGATCTGCTCCGCATCTTCCTGCGACGTCGTCGCTTCGGCGCGGGCAATGGTGGCGCCGGGGTCGAGATTGGTGACATGGCAGTAAAACTGCTCGCCGATTTTGTACGAGGTGATATTGATTTGCACACCATTTACCTCGCGCCGGGTAGTGCGGTAGTTTTCTGATTTCAACATGATGATCTCCTTAATAAAAACGCATAGCGCAAAGGGCATAGCGCATGGCAAAAACTTTAAAAACGCATAGCGCAAATCGCCATGCGCCATGCTCTTTGCCCTTTGCCACTTGCCCCTTGCTATCTCTCCACCGGCGCGCCGACGAGATTGCCCCACTCCGTCCACGAGCCGTCGTAATTTTTCACATTTTTGTAGCCGAGCAAATATTTCAGCACAAACCAGGTGTGGCTCGAACGCTCGCCGATGCGGCAGTACGCGATCACGCTTTTATCCGCCGTGACACCTTTGCCGGCGTAAAGCGCCTGCAAATCTTCCAGCGATTTGAACGTGCCATCGTCATTGCACGCCTGCGCCCACGGAATGCTCTTCGCGCCGGGAATGTGGCCGCCGCGTTGGCAAGTTTCCGGCAATCCGGGCGGCGAAAGAATTTTGCCGGTGAACTCATCACCGGAGCGCACGTCCACCAACACCGTGCCGCCGGATTTGTAAGCGTCCATCACCTGCGGCAAATAGGCGCGCAACGATTGATCCGGCTCGCTCGCTTTGTAGCTCGCGCGTTTCGGCGCCGGCATGTCTTTGGTGAGGCTGCGGCTTTCGGCCAGCCATTTTTTGCGGCCGCCGTTCATGATGCGAACATCTTTGTGGCCGTACATTTTGAGCTGCCAAAACGCCCATGCCGCGAACCAATTGTTGTTGTCGCCATACAACACGACCGCCGTATCGTTCGAGATGCCGCTGCTGCTCATCAGCGCTTCGAGATCAACCTTTTTGATAATATCACGTTGCAGCGTGTCACAAAGCTGCGTTTGCCAGTTCCAGCCAATGGCGCCGGGCACGTGGCCTTCTTCATACGCTTTGGTGTCAACGTCCACCTCGGCGATCACGAGATTGGCGTCGTTCTTGTGTTCATCGACCCATTGCGTCGAAACCAGTACTTCGGGGTTTGCGTAATTGGACATGACGGTGTTTCCTTTCTGTTCTGTTTTTATAAAAAGGACTTAATTTTATGGATGCAATGCAATAAGCGTCCTAATGTCGCTCAATTTCTCGGGCACACGAAAGCGACTTTTTGTTCAAGCCCAAAAGGCTTGACAATCTTCTTCCAATGAGATGAAAAAGTTTGGCGGCGAGCAGAAATTATTTATGTTTGAAAATATGGATAGTGCTTTTGCGTCTCGCCGCAAGATAGCAAAATAATTGGAGATTAACAACAAATATTTTATATTTTGGGGAAATACTTTTTAGGCAAGCTCATTCCAACAATAAGGAACGCCGAATGAACGAAACTGATTTCAAATTCATCCACGAAGCCATTGCCGTGGCGCAACGTGCGCGCGAACACGGCAACCATCCGTTTGGCGCGATCCTCGTGAACGCGAACGGCACGAAACTTTTGGAAGCCGAAAATACGGTGCTTACCGAGCGCGATTGCACCGGCCATGCGGAGACCAACTTGCTCCGTGAAGCCTCGCGCCGTTTTGAGGAGAATCTGTTGGCAACATGCACGGTTTATGCCAGCACGGAACCCTGCGCCATGTGTGCCGGCGCCATTTATTGGAGTGGCATCCGCCGGCTCGTTTATGGTTTGAGCCAGCAGCGGCTGAGCGCAATACAAAACCAACAAATTTACCGGCAGCTTTTTCTTTCGTGCCGTGAAGTTTTGGCAAGAGGACAACGCGAAATTTTAGTCGAGGGGCCCATATTGGAAGCCGAAGCGGAATTGACGCATAAAGATTTTTGGCAATAGCGCAAAGCCGGCAAGCGCTGGATTATTTGTTTAACAAAATCATTTTCTTGGTCAATACCAGCTCGCCGGCCTGCAAACGGTAGAAAAAGAGTCCGCTGGCAACCGGCTCGCCGAAACGGTTGCGGCCATTCCAAATGGCCGTATGATAACCGGCAACCTGTGGTGCGGCATTCAACAAGGTGGCGACTTCCTCACCGAGCGCATTGAACACTTTCAACGTCACCGGCGCGGGTTGCGGCAAGCCGTAGCGAATGGTCGTCACCGGTGAAGCCGTGGCGCTCCAAAACGGGTTGGGAAAATTCTGCGCCAGCTCAAACGTTGCCGGAATTTTTTGCAGCAGCGCAAGCCGGGCTTCGGCAAAATCAGTTTTGCCAACCAGTAATTTCAGGCGCTTCGGAGAATCCTCGCTGGCAACGGCGACGGCGTAATGATTATTCTCGCGCAGATTTTGGGTAATACCGAGCGCTTCATCGAGCAACCAAACGCCATATTCCGGCGGCACTTTTTCAATGCCGGCAAAAGTGAGTTGCGTTTTGCCGCCGATGTTGCTGCGCACGGCAAATTCCCAAATCTCGCCGTCGTCTGGCTCCGGCCGCGTGTCCGTGCAATAGTTATAGGCATACGCGCCCCATTCCGGATGCGGAAAATAAACTGAAACATAGTCGCCGATCACCGGCGGTTCGGGATAATCATTTTCATCCCACTCGACCGCGGCGCTGGCAGCAACCGCCGCGAGGTTGTTGCGATCCTGCGCCTCGCCGCAGGCCGCGATAATGCGAATCGACCACGCGCGCGTGTTCATTTCTTTGCGTACGCCATTGGGCGCCGCGCCGGCGCGCGCCGGATTGATCGCCAGCGTGGTGGCGGCCGGTGTAAACACGGCGTAGCCTTCAAACGGCTGCAGCTCTTTCAGCTCCGGGCTTTGCGGATCGCTCCACGCGCCGTCAAATGAATAAATTCCGAACGCGGCGCCATTGCCGAACCGGGTTTGCGCCAGCGCCGGAAAATTAAACGGGTTGCCGATGAAATTCCATCCTTTATGTAATGAAATGATAAACGGCGCCGCCGTCGAATGAGAAACCCCGGGGCCGATGCGAATGCGCCGGCCGCTTTCTTTTACAATCAACCAAAACGCTTTGCCGCTTTCCAGCGTGCCGTTGGGAAATTCCGTGTAACGCTGATCCGCTTGCAGCGCATAAAAGCGCCACTTCTGACGGTCGTACGCACCGAGATCATCTTGCAACACGCCGCGCGGGGTTTTATCAACGAGATTGAGCGGCACGGAAATCAGACGATAACTGTTTGCCGGCTGCGGGCTGGATTTCTGCTCGCTCTGCGCGCTGACGCTGACCGGAACGGAAACAATGCCGCTGGCCGGATGCCGCACCGTATTGCCGTCGCCGTCTGCGGCGCTCACAAAAAATTCCACGCCGCGCGCCGTCACCGCGCTCGCCGGAATTTCCTGTTGATAATTATTTCCGGTGTTCCTCGCCATCGGCGTTTCGGTAAAATTCGTTTCGCCGCCTTTGCGGTAATACAGCTTTGCCTCCGCCACTTGAATATCATCAAAAATATTCGCGCGCACCGTCAGCGGCACGGCTTTGTTCACGGCCTCCGGCAGCGAGGGCGCAGCGATTTCCGGCGGCTCACTCATGGCTTGCGCGCTGAACCGCACCGGAACCAAACCATTCAAGCCGGCTTCGACAATATATTTTCCCGTTTTATCGCCCAAAGTTAAAGCGGTGGCAACGGCGCCGGACTCGGCGGTTTTCGCCGCGGTCGGATTAAGCCCGTGTCCATTTGCCCCGCTCGGCGCTTTAATGGTGAAAATGACTTCCGCGCCGCTCACGGCATTGCCCTCGGTGTCCGTCACCACCACGCCAAACGGATTCGCCAGCGCTTGTTTAATTTTGCCGGATTGGCTCTCTGCCGAGGTGGCGCTCATGTTCGCCGCCGCACCCGGCGTGGCGCGCGCGATGAACGTCACCGGACTGCCGCTGAGTTTCGGCGCAATGGCGCTCACTTGATAAGCGCCGGCTTTGCTGCCCAACGTTAAAATCGTGGTGGCGCGACCATCTTTATCGGTGCGCGCCACACTTTGACTGAGCGCGTGCCGTGTTGCTCCAGCCGGAACCGCGTCGATATTAAAGGCCACCGTGTAATCGGCGATGGGATTGCCGGATTGATCCGTCACCGTGACCACAAAGGGTTCCGCGAGCGAGGTCAACACTCGCCCGTCGCGATTATTGCCGGAGACTTGCAAAATCTTTTCCGCGCGTCCGGTAAACTCCGCACGTGCCGTAAAAATCACCGTGCTCGCCGGCAACGTGCTGATTTTTGCAGCCACCCAATAATTGCCCAGCTTATCGCCGAGCGTGAGGGTCGTCACGGCTTGGCCGTCGCGATCCGTTGTCATTTGTGGGTGGCTTAAACGCTGTCCCGCGGCGCCGATTGGAAAGCTGAAAATTTCAAAATTCAAATTGACGCCCGCCACCGGATTACCTCCGGCGTCCGTCACCGTGACTCCCAAGGGCTTGGGGAGCGTCGTATTGATCGTGCCGGCTTGCTGATCGCCGTCCCGCACCGTGAGATTTTTTGCCGCGCCAGTGCTCGCCGTGGCCGAAAACTCAATCGGACTGTTCAGCAAACCATTGGCGCTGGCGGTGATCATGTACGCGCCGATTTTATTGCCAAGCTGCGGCAGCGTTGCCACCAAGCCATTCGCACCAGTGAGCGCAAACGTTTTGCTCAACGTCTGTCCAACGGCGTCAATCGGCCATGCGGCAAAGGCAAACGTCACGCCGATTCCCGGCACTGGATTGTTCGCCGCATCGGTGACTTTCAACACCAGTGAATCGGCCAAAAGCGTGTTGATCGGCGCGCTTTGTTTATCGCCGCGAATCAACGTGAGCGTTTTCAAATTATTCACGAGCGCGGCGGTTGCGGTAAATTTGATTGGACTTCCGAGTAAACCATTCGCCGAAGCACTCACGACGTACTCGCCGGGTTGATTGCCAAAAGTCAAAGTCGTCGTCGCGCGGCCGTTGCCGTTCGTCATGGCGCTCGTGTTACCCAATGCATGCCCGGCAGCATTGGACGGCGCCGAATCAAAAGCGAAATTCACATTAACGCCGGCCACCGCATTGCCGCCGGCGTCAACAATTTTCACGATCACTGGATTCGCCAAAACCGTGTTGGTTTTTCCGGTTTGGTCGTGGCCGGAAACCCGCAACATTTTTGCGGCCGGGCCGGTCGTTGCAATCGCCGAAAATTTAATCGGACTGTTCAGCAGTCCCGTTGCTGCGGCGCGCACATGATATGATCCAATTTTGCTTCCCAAAGTCAGCGTTGTGAAAGCATTGCCGTTGTGATCGGTTGAATCAACATATTGACTGAGCAAATTTCCTTTACCCGCGCTCAACAACGTGTCCAATTCAAACACCACGAGAAATCCTTGCACGGGATTGGCGCCCACGTCCGTCACCTTCACCACAAATCGCTCCGGCAGCGCGGTGTTAATCGGCCGCGTCTGTGCGTGGCCGGAAACGGACGCGATCGTCGTCGCGGCGCCCGCATTGGCAATGGCCGTAAACGTTACCGGACTGCCGGCTAAGCCGTTTGCCGCCGCAGTCACTGAATAAGTTCCAACTTTGTTGCCCAACGTTAAAACAGTTGTCGCACGGCCATCACGATCCGTTGTGGCATTGCCGAGGCTCAATGCTTCACCCACGGCCGCAAGCGGCTTGCCTTTAACCGTAAAAGCGACACTCGCATTCATCACCGGATTGCCTTCTGCATCCGTTACCGTTACGGTGAACGGCTTGGCCAGCGGCGCGTTGATCGCGCCGGTTTGCCCATTGCCGGACGACAGTGAAATTTTTGCCGCCGGCCCGGCGCTCGCCGTGGCCAAAAATAAAATCGGACTGCCGCTCACATTGGCCGCGCTTGCGGTCACGCTGTACGTTCCGGCGCGATTGCCCAACGTTAAAACCGTCGCCGCTTTACCGCTGGTGTTGGTTGAAATGAGCGCCGGATCGATGCTGTGACCCTGCGCATTCTCCGGCGTTTTGGTCACGAGAAAATTGACGGGCACGTCCGGAACCGGGTTGCCGCCCTCATCGGTGATTGTAATTTCGAATGCCGTCGCCAGCGCCGTTTTAATTTTTCCCGTCTGTTCATTGCCGGCGGTGAGGTTAATCGTTTTTAAATTGCCGGTTTCCGCCGTCGCGATAAATGTGACGGGGCTGCCCTCGCGTCCTGGCAAAAAAGCATCGACGCGATATTCGCCGGTTTTATTGCCCAATTTTAAAATCGTTGTGGCTTGCCCATAACTGTTGGTGATGGCGTTGATTTCGCTCAGGGTTTGTCCGGTTGCCCCGGCCGGCACATTGGCGAATGCAAAATTAACGCTGGCGCCGGCAACGAGGTTGCCGCCAAGATCGGTGACGTTAACGGCGAGGGGAGTGGTCAAGGCCGTGGTGATTTTTCCAACTTGACGATCACCGGCAGCGTATGCAATCCCCACTGGCGCACCGGCAATCGCCGTGGCCGTAAACGTCACGGGCGCACCATCATTTAAAGTGCCTGCCGTCACATTCACGGCGTAAGTTCCGACTTTGCTACCCAATGTCAACACCACGGCAGCTTGGCCATCATTGCCGGTGGTCACGTTGGCTGCGCTTAACGCTGCGCCAGTGGCGCCTTCGGGAACCGACGCCATCGTAAAGTTTAAATTGACGCCCGAAACCGCCTTCCCCTGCGCGTCGGTCGCGGAAACGATCAAAGTATTTTTGAGCGCGGTGAGAATCGCGCCGCGTTGTTGTTGCCCGGAGGTGATTGTGAGCTTCACCGTTTCCGTCACGCCGTTTTTCAAAATCGTGATCGTGTTGCCGGTTAAATTGGTCGTGGCCAGATCGAGATCGCCGTCGCTATCAAAATCGCCACTGGTGATGAAATCCGGCCCCAGTCCGGCTGGCGGCGTGGCCACCAGCGTAAATTCACGTGCGCCGTCATTGCGCAACAACGAAATCGTGCCAGCCGGATTATTCGCCACCGCGAGATCTAATTTTCCATCGTGATTGAAATCGCCGAGCGCCACAGACGAGGGATGGGCGCCCGCCACCGTCGGCGTGGCGGATTTATTGAAATCACCGCGGCGATTGGACAGAATCGCCACCGTGCTGTTGGCGGAAGTTGCGTCATTGCGATTCGGCGTGACGAGATCGAGATCGCCGTCTTCGTCGAGATCGCCGGTGACGAGCATGAAAGGATAAGCGCCGGCATCGATGCGAGTCACAATTTTAAAACTGCCGTTGCCGTCATTATACAAAATCGACACGCCAAAGAGACAATGGCTGGACACTGCGAGATCGATATCGCCGTCATCATCCCAATCCCCGGGAACCAGGCCATATTCGCAACCATCCGCATCGATGACAGCGGTCTTTTGAAAAACCGCCGCGCCGTTATTCATCAAAATGCTCACGCCGGAATTATTGCCGCCGTTGGTGCCGTGGCTGGACACGGCGAGATCGAGGGCGCCATCGCCATTCCAATCTCCGGCCGCCACGGCAAATGGCGCGCTGCTGACGGCCGGCGTCAAGGTGGTGGCTTTAAAGACGCCGCTGCCGTCGTTCTTTAAAATCGTGAGCGTGTTGCCGTTCATGTTGGCAACGGCAAGATCCAAATCACCGTCAAGGTCCCAATCCCCGGCGGCGAGATGGCTCGGGGCGCTGCCGATCAGCGTGGTGGAGGCGAGCGCAAAACGGCCGAAGCCGTCATTTTTTAAGACCGCCACCTTGCTGTCGTTGCGCAGCGTCGCCGCGAGATCGAGATCGCCGTCGCGGTCAAAATCGCCGGAAATCAGGCCATACGGTGCTTTCAATTCCACCTTGGAAGTGGCCGCAAAAAAATTGGTCCCGCCGCCGGTGGCGAGGTTGAAGCGCCACTGATACGGCGCGCGCATCGCCACGCCGCGCGCCGATTGGATGGTATTTTTCACCAACACCGCCACCGCTTCGCCCGGAAAAAATTTTCCTTGCGGAATAATCGTCGCCGTTTTTTTCGCCGCCTCGTAAGTTATTTGGGTCCCATGCAAACCGCTTTGCGCGCCATGCACGCGAATGGCGGCAGGCACGAGCGTGGCCGCGTTCATGGGAACGTCGAAATAAAGGGTAATTTTCGACGTGTCTTTGACGTTCGAAGCATTGCGGCCGGGCGAAACCCGAACGATCAAATCTTCCGCGCGAGCTGCGGCGACGCCGAAAAAACTCAGCGCCAACGCAAGCAGGCTGGTGCAAAAAAAACTTTGGCGTAACATTTTATTGACAGAAGAATTACTTGGCGGGATAATTAGCCGGTAGAACAATTTTTTCATTATTCAATCGATCAATTATTCTGCCATTCATTACGGCGTCCGCGGCAATGCCGGCGGCTCGGGCAAATTCTTCACCGGCTCCGGTTTGAGAAAATAGTAGGCCGCCGTGCTGCCGGCAACCGCCACACCCCCGGCAATGAGTAAAACCGTCGTGGCGCGTTTTTTTTGCAACCGCGCCGTGAGGCGCACGACCTTGCCTTTTTCAATGACCACGTCGTATTGCAGCGGTTTATAACCCGGCGCCACGAGACGAACTTGATGCTCGCCGGTGCTGACAATAAATGCTTTCAACGGCGCAACGCCAGCTTGGCGATTATCCACCCACACCGTTGCCGCCACCGGCGTGGTGGTGACGGTTAGGCCGCCGACGTTTCCGGCGAGCTGTTGCGCCGTCAGCTCCACCAAATCAATGAGACCTTCAGGAGCGCCGGTGTATTCCTTGGTGATCGTGCTCAAAATGCGCGCGGTTTCAACATCGATCATGCGCACGTCCAACGTGTAGCGCGCGCCGATTTTGCCGATGGCGCCGGCGACCATTTCCTGCACGTTCAAAATTCTGCCGACTTCGACGGCGCATTCGTTGGAAGTGCAGCCGGTTTGTTGAAACCCCTGCTCTTGTAAAATGCTCGTCATTTTGCCGCGCTCGACCACAATGAACTGGCCGGTATGCACCAAATATGAGCGCAAGCGTTCGGTCAACGTGGCGGCCTCGCCCGCGGTGATGGCGCCGCGCGTGTCAAAATCCAGCACGGCCAACGTTTGGCGCCGCAACGGTTGCGCGAATAAAGTGCCGTTCAGCGCCAACCAACCCGATAAAAAAATCGCGAGGCGTCTCATGCGCAACTTTCTTCAGCGTTACAATAAATGATCGCTTGCTTCACCTTCCGGACTGGAATGCGAAGCAATAGCATGATATGAGGTTCTCGTAAAAAGTCACCGTCCGGACGCTTCCCTGCGAGAATGTTTAAGACTAACAAGCTTAGCGTCCGGACGGTTTCTACTTTTTACGAGTTACACATGATATGAGTCCGTTCGAAAATAAGAATCCTATGAGGTAGGTCCCAACCGCGGCAGCCGCTCCGTGCTGCACCGCAGTTCCCCCGGTTTCGATTTCTTAAGAATAAGTAACGGCAAAAGCTTGTGGTGCGGAAAACAAGAATGCGCCGATAGCGGCAGGATTGAAGTTTCGCGAAAGTTGGCGGAGACCTTTGACTTGGAATTTCAGATTTTAAACAGATGGTGCATGACCTGCATCGCATTTTAGCCTTAAATGCAACGGGTTGCCCCGCCTATCGGCAGCGAAGCAACCCGTTCTGTCGTCGAATAAAACGAAATACTTCCTTATGAAGTCATTTGAACTCGATCTTCGGACTTTTATTTGATAAACAGCATCTCCTTCACGCCGACAAAATTTCCGGCGGTAAATTTGTAGTAATAAAAACCGCTGCTGAGTTTGCTGGCGTCAAAAACAATTTCGTACGCGCCGGCGGCTTGTTTCGCATCGACCAACGCAGCGATTTCGTTGCCATGCACGTCGAACACAATCAGTTTCACAGCGCTACTGACGGGCAATTTATACGTAATTTTCGTGGAGGGGTTGAAAGGATTAGGATAATTTTGAAAAAGCGAAAATCCTTCCGGATTGGTTTGCGGCTCATTGATGTTGGTAACGCCGGTAACCACAATAGTAAAAGTTCCGTCGTAACCACCGGCCGTCGCGTTGGGCGTAACAGCCATCACCTGCCCCGGCGGATTGGCGCTACCGAAAATGTTGTCCGTCGCATTCGTCAACGAATTTTGTCCCTTTGACAAGTACAGCGGCGTCTGATAAATCGCGGTGTTGAGGCTATCCGGAAAACAAAATTGCGAAGTCACATACGTTGTTGAAGTCAACCGGACTTTGAAATGAACGTGCGTGACGCGGCCTTGATACCAGCCCGGATAAATGGAAATGAACGAACATTTGCCGTCCGTGCCCGTGGTCTGAATGCCGCGCAAAAAACTTTGCCCGACCGTGCTGATGCCGCCGGGTTGCCCAGCATATCCGGAATAGGTTCCGTCTTTATCACAGTGCCAAATATCCACCAACACATTTGGAATCGGGACGCAATCGGCGTTGACCACCGTGAAAGTCATGTTAAGCGGCAAACCCGTTTTGATGACGCCGGTCGTTGGTTCGGCCCGAATGTCTTGCCGGACCAGGTTGGGGTTGAAATAATACGGCCCTTCCGTCTCTTGCGGCGTTAGGACACAGGCGGATTGCAAAATTTCTGCTTTTTCTCCGGCGCTCAGAGCTTTGCCGAATGGCAGCATCGAGCCCAGCCCGATGGCACCGGCTCGCTTTAACAGGTCTCTTCTGTTCATGTTAAGTTCTCCTTGTCGAAGGTTCATCTCTCGAGTCACTTAGTTCTATTATTTATGATACGAAGATATCGTGAAATACCCTATGTTTGTACGGTGAGCTGTTTTTTGCATTCCAGGAAATTATTTATTGCGCCGTGGCCGGGATTTAGTTAAATTGAAAGCCTTTGGAATTTGCGCCAAATCGTTTGAGCTTGGGAATTTAAGAAACATAAACGATGCCAGGATTTTCTTCCGACACGCCGGATCACCAA
>CAZVZZ010000037.1:0-17281 GCA_964631505.1 uncultured Cytophagia bacterium | reverse complement strand
TATACTTCGGGTCGAGTGCATCACGCACCTTACGTTTCTCGGCGTAAGATAGCGTGCCTAGCTCCTCCAACAAAACTTGCTTGACGCCTTGCTCTGCTGAGGCTAACATATCAAATCTCCCAAGCATTCAAAATTTATCCGGCACTTATTTTGAATATTAAATCACACCCACATCTTTCCCAACTTTTTCAAACGCCTGCACCGCGAAATCCAAATCCTCAGTCGAATGCGTGGCTGAGATCATCACGCGTAAACGCTCTTTGCCTTTCGGCACGGTGGGGAAGCCGATGGCCATCGTAAAAACGCTGTGCTCAAAAAGTTTTTGGCTCAAGGCGCGCGCCTTGTGCGTGTCGCCGATCATTACTGGCGTAATCGGCGTCACGCTTTGGCCGAGATCGAAGCCGAGCGCTTTCATCTTATCTTTGAAATATTTCGTGTTTGCCCACAGTTTTTCCACCAACTCACCGGACTCGGCGAGAATATCGACCGCGGCGATGCACGCCGCAATATCCGCCGGGGTCACCGCGCTGGAAAATAAAAACGGTCGGGCGCGTTGGCGCAAATAATCGACAATCGCTTTTTTGCCGGCGATATAACCGCCGACCACACCGAACGCTTTCGAGAGCGTGCCGATCTCGATATCGACGCGACCGTGCAGACCGAAATGATCCGCCACGCCGCGGCCGGCGCGGCCCAGCACGCCCTCGCCGTGCGCATCATCGGCCATTGTCATGGCGTCATATTTTTCGGCGACTTCAACAATTTCTTTCATGGGCGCGACATCGCCGTCCATACTGAACACGCCGTCGGTGATGATCAGCCGGTTACGCGTCACCGGCTCGCTCTTCAGCTTCGCTTCCAGATCGGCAGCGTCGTTGTGTTTATAACGCACCACTTTCGCTTTCGAAAGTCGCGTGCCGTCGATGATGCTCGCGTGATTCAATTCATCGGAGAAGATCACGTCATCCGCGGTGGTAATGGTCGGAATCACCGCTTGATTCGCCAGCAGGCCGGATTGCACGGAGATCACATCTTCGACGCCTTTGAACGCGGCGAGTTTTCTTTCCAGTTCGCGATGCAAAGTCTGCGTGCCGGCAATCGAGCGCACTGCGGCGGGGCCGACGCCGTAGCGATCAATCGCCGCTTTCGCCGCGTCTTTTAATTGTGGATGGTTGGCAAAGCCGAGATAATTGTTGGTGCAAAGATTCAACACCCGCTTGCCATCGACTTGAATCCACGCGCCCACCGCGCTTTCGATCGTGCGAATGTTGATGAACAGCCCCTGCTCTTTGAGCGATTGAATTTCGGCGGTGAGAAAATCAAGTTTAGACATGAGGTTATTCTCCCGTGAGGTGGTTAGTTCAACAAAGTTTGAAAAATCTCTTGGATAAGAAACGGCAAGTTGGGCTGATCAAAAGAAAGCCCGGGTGCGGGAATGCGATGATGCTTGATATCAGGATGAATATGCTTATGATGAGGATGGGTACCGGCTAAAGTCAGATCGTTGGGATGAGGTTGAGGGTCATACCAATAAGCCAAAGAGGCATCTTGATAAACTTCATAACTGTAGTAAGCAATTTTCTCTTGCAAGAAATCGACCCGCTCATATACGCGCAATATAATATTCCGGCCCAAATGCAACTCGCCTTGAAGCTGGTAGCGGTACGGCCCGCGACGCACGACGACCAGCGTTGAAGTGATGATTTCCGGATAACGATCCTTTATCGAATAGATGAAACTCTCGTAGGATGTAACCGATTTTAAAGCTTCCCTCATGCTGCCGCTAAAATTTTCGAGGTTCCATTCGTCGGTAAATTCGACATGGCTTTGGGAAGAAATTGTTTGAACAATTCTATGCGTTTCGCGCGCATATCGAGAAGCGCGGCCCAATCGCCAAAATCGCGGCTCTCTTCAAGAACGCCGGTTTCATAAAGCGGAAGAAAATAACTGCTCAGTAGTTTATACTTCTTCTCATATTCCTGAATCTCCAATTCAACGCCATGCAAATCTTCAAGGAGATCCTTTAATGTAAGTTCTGGAGACATCTTGGCCTGCTCGATCTGCAATTTGAATAAAAGCTTATTTTAGAAACACCTACAATATAAAGAGAACAATCCCAAAAGTCAATTTTTATGCACGGTACCGCTCCCGAATCCCCGGGATCAAGTATGCCTCAAACGCGCGGTTTTGATCATACGCCGGCGCCCAGCCCCAGTCACGGCGGGCGGCGGAATCGTCAACGTCGGCGGGCCAGGAGTCAACGATCGCCTGGCGTTTGTCATCCGGGCGAAAAGTGATATCGGCGTTGGGAAAGGCACGCCGCGTCAACGTCCGAATTTCACCGGCGCTGGGATTAAAACTGCCGATGTTATAAACGGTCTGGGTTAGCTTCTCGCGCGCGGCATTTTGCAATTGCAACAGCGCGTCGATCGCGTCCGGCATCGCCATGAACGGAATGCGCACGTCTTCGCGAACGAAACACGAATAACTTTTATTTTGCGCGGCCGCGTGCAACATTTCCGGCGCGTAATCGCTGGTGCCGCCGCTGGGCACGGTGATGGCGCTGATCAAGCCCGGAAAACGAATCGAGCGAAAATCGATGCCGCCGCGCTGCGTGTTGTCAGCCGCCAGTTGGCGATAATGTGCCGCATAATAGCGGCCGAGATGCTCGCAATAAAGCTTGTTGCAGCCGTACATCGTGGTCGGATAATTCCAGTCCGTTTCTTTGACTTTGCCGGCGCGCTGTTTGGCCGCGACGTCGGGCAGGCCGTAAACCGCAATCGAGCTGGGAAACATGAAGGTGACCATTCCCCCGTGCCAGCGCGATTGCTCGATGGCCATCTTCAGCAAATTGATCGTGCCTTCGACGTTGACGCGATGCGCGGCTTCGGGCGTAAATTCGGCGCGGGTGGAGAGCAAAGCGGCGAGATGATAAACGCAATGAATTTCGTATTCGCTTTGCAGGCGCTCCAGCAGGCGCGGCTCGAGAATGTCGCCGATCACCACGGTATGGCAAAAGCGTTGCAGGCTCTCATCCAGCGGTCGCACGTCGAGCGCAATGATATGATAATTCCCCTCACTGGCCAACCGGGAAATCAGGCCGTGGCCCATTTCACCGTTGGCGCCGGTAACCAGAATGGCCGGTTTGCGAATGTGGTCGGACATAAATTAATCTCGCGAGATGATGAGAAAAATTGGGTTATTTCAGGAAGCGGTCTTCGAAATATAAGATGATTCCACCCAAAGTCAAGCGGATTTCGCACAAATAAAAAACGCGATTCTCTCAACCAGAAAGAATCGCGCTCCCAAAATCGGCCGGGCGAAAAAATGGATTGCCACGCCGGAGCCTTATGCTGCGGCGGGGGCGGGAAGACTATTGTAAAATTTTGCCAACCGCGATTTTTGATTAGCCGCTTTGTTCCGGTGAATCACGCCGTGCGTCACCAGTTTATCCAACAAAGAAACCGCGGAACGGAGTTCTTTCTCCACGACTTGCCGGTCGTTGGCGGTGAGAACTTTTTTGATCGTGGTCCGCATTTCGGAGCGATATTCACGATTGCGCAGTGTCCGGCGCTTGGTTTGCCGGTTGCGTTTAATTGCTGATTGATGATTAGCCATAATCTCTCGTTTTAGTTTTATCGTTTTTTAAACAATTTCAAATATAACAAAATTAAGCGCCAAAGTCAATAAAAAATATTTTCCTAAACCGCGCCGGCAACCTCTGAGCTGCCGCGCGGATAATGCGACAGCGGTTCTTGCCCTTGACTTGCAGGCCGGGCGCCTCGAAAACTTCGGCGGCGTGAACGCCTCCTGCCCGTCAAGAGGGGCAACGATTGCACAAAGAGCCGGGCCGGGCACGGTTAAATTTTCGCCGGCGCGCCGAGGACCACAACTTTCTCGAGCTTCTTACGCAATTCTCCGAGTTCCTTGGATTTGAAGGCGTGCTTGGTTTTTTCCAAAACTTCAATCGTCTCCATCACCGCCGCATTCAGGGTATTGAACCGCGGGCAGTTAAAAAGCTGGCATACTTCGGGCTGGCCGTTCTTTTCAGTGGCCAAAGCTTTGGTGAGATTGTTCAAATCCGACAGACAGCCGGCGAGATTGCGAAACGTCAACGACAAAAACGCATCGACCGGCGCGGCGGCGCCAACTTCGCCCGAGGACTCATTCATGGATTGTTGAATCTGATCCAACTCGCTGCGCCAGCTTTGCATACGCTCCCGCGTGTTGCGCACGGCGCGATAAGCGCGGTAACGTTCCACGCCTTTTTGCACGTGAGTTAACAATTCCCCGAAATCCAGCGGTTTCGGCAAATAGGCCATCACCGGCAACTGAATAGATTTGATCGCGGTGTAAATCGAAGGATAACCGGTGACCAGAATCACCGGCATGCCTTCGGCGATGCGGGGAATTTCTTGAATGAATTCCAGTTCTGCATTGCCGGGCATTTTAATATCGGAGATGAGCAAATCATACTGTTGCGCGCGCAACATATTTAAGGCAGTCGCCGCATCCGGAGCGCTGTCACAGGCAAAACCTTCGCGCCGCAACAACTCGCAAGTTGCCTGCAAAAACGTCTCCTCGTCATCGGCAAACAGAACTCGACCTCTTTCCGTCATAACACGCTCCATAAATCATCAGCAGTTGGGATCAGGTGCTGAATAGTATTTTAGTAATGGCGAAGCGCGGCAGAAATCCCATTCTGGCGCGCACCGCATTGATTTAACTAAGTTCGGTGGTTTTTGCCGTCTCCGGCGGCGCGGCGGACACGGCCGCGGATTTATTTGCGCTGCTCTCGAGCGGCAGCACGACTTCGAATGTCGTGCCACGGCCCACGGTGCTGGTAAAATCAAGCTTTCCGCCCATCGCTTCGACCAGGCCTTTCGAGACCGAGAGACCCAGCCCCAAACCGCTGCGCTCGAGGCCGCTTTTGGTGGTAAAAAACGGCTCGAAAATTTTCGAGCGAATCTCTTCCGCAATGCCGGGGCCTTGATCAATCACATGGATCGTCAGCCTCTCGTGTTCCGAAAAGGCGCGAACCTGCACCGTGCTGCCGGGCGGCGAAGCATCCACGGCGTTCTGAATCACGTTGTACAATACTTGCCGTAATGAGCTTTCCGACAACGCGACGTTCAGCGCCGGCGCGTTGATGTCGACGTCAATCGTGATATCCCGTTCCCGGCAGTTGGTGCGCAGCAGCGCCACCACGTCGCGAATGGCGATATCCGCGGGAAAGTTGCGCACCGAATCCTGTTGCGGTCGATAAAGATCGAACATTTGCCGGACGATGCGGGCGATGCGCTCGATCTCGGTTTCGATGCGGCGCACATAATCGTAATAGCGGTGTGTCGTCGGAATGCCGTCTTTCACCAGCAGAAAAGAATTTTTAATGCCGGCCAGCGGGTTGTTGATTTCGTGGGCGATGCGCGCCGACATGCGGCCGGTGGCCGCGAGTTTTTCGCTCTCGGCGCGTTGCTGCTCCAGCAGGCGAATGCGCCGGGCGCGTTCTTCCACGAGCTGCTCCAGCTCTTCGGCGTGCTGGCGAATCTGTTCCTCCATGCGCTTGCGATCGCTGATATCGGTCACCACCGCAAAGCTGCCGCTGTAGCGGCCATCATGGCCGAAGATCGGCCGCGGCGAAATGAGCGCCGGCAATTTGCCGCCTCCCTTTATGCGAATTTCCATTTCATAGGGCTTACTTTCACCGATTTGGCGACGCTCGATTTGTTCGTGCAAGATGTCCCGGCTTTCGGTATCCAGGCGCGGAAAAACTTCGCGGCCGAGCAATTGTTCTCGGGAGAATCCGGTCATCTCGCACATTTTGTCGTTCACGTAAACCAGCAAACCCTTTTCGTCGAGCTGCACCAAGCCGTCGTTCATGGTCTCGATCAGCGTGCGGAATCGGGTTTCACTTTCCAACAAGGCCTCTTCGGCCTTTTTGCGAGCGGTGATGTCGCGCAAAATCCCCTCATTATAAAGCAGATTGCCGCGGTCATCATAAATGAAACGGCCGTGATCTTCCACCCAAATCTCATGCCCCTCTTTGTGGCGGTGGCGCGTGATTGTGATGCCTTCGCTGCCGATTTGCTTGAGATTCTGCATGGCGCCGTTGCGTTCTTCCGGGCTGAAATAAAGTTGCTGCGGAATATCCAGCGCGAGAAACTCTTCCTTGCTGCTATAACCGAACATTTGATACATCGCCGGATTCACTTCGAGGAAACGGCCGTCCGGTGTGCTGCGATAGATTCCATCCGGCATTTGCTCGACGAGCGTGCGATAACGCTCTTCGCTGTCGCGCAGCGCCTCTTCCGCGCGTTGGCGCTCGTGCGCTTCCAAAGCCTGCGCGACGAGATCAGCCAGCGAGGCGGCGAAAACCTGCTCGTCCAGCGACCATTGGCGCTGGATGCCGATGTGCTCATGACACAACACGCCGACCAGCTCGCCGTGCAGGCGAATCGGCGCGTCCAGCATCGAGGTGATGCCCAGTGGCCGCAAATAAGAATCCCGGAAACAGCGCGTGCGATAATCATTTTGCGCGTCATGCGCATCGATGTCGCGGCCCTCGGACAATACTTCAAAAAACGGCAAATAATCTTTTTGCGCCAGCTCGGCGCCCCCGCCGTGTTGCTGCCGGCTCAGCTCAAAAAGATCGCGGCAGACGATTTTCGTGCGCGCCTCGTCATAAAACCAAATGCCGACGCGCTCGACTTCCATGCACCGCGCCGCGGCTTCGGTAACCGCCTGCAACGCCTCCTGCAAATGACCGCTCTGAAACGTTTTGCTGCGCACCAGATCGCCGAGGGTTTCATTCTGCTTGCGGAGGCGGGACTCGCTCGCATGCAGCATCATTTCTGCCTGGCGGCGCGAGGTGATGTCTTCGCAAACGATATACACGACGGGATTGCCGGCGTTATCGTGCGCCGCGCGGGCATATTGGCGCACCCACAGCTTGCTGTCGCTCTTGCGACTCATCACCATTTCCCAGGTAAAACTGCGGCCGGGACTGTTCAAGCACGTGTTCACGTGCTGCCGGGCTTTGATCCGGTCTTCTTCAGCGAAAATTTTTGTCACCGACTCGCCGACCAGCTCGGCGGCCTCATACCCAAGCTCTTCCGCGCCAAACTGATTGACCGACAAAATGACGCCGTTCGGATCGACCATAAAATAAATCGACGGGTTATCGTCGTATAACGCGCGGAAACGTTCTTCGCTTTCCTGCAATTCTTTCGTGCGCGCCATCACCCGCTGCTCCAGCTCGGCATTCAGCTTGCGAACTTCATCTTCAGCCCGCTTGCGTTTGGTGATGTCGGCAATCTGCCCGATAAAATGCAGCGGATGGCCGTCGCGATCGCGCACCACCGACGCCGACAAAATCGCGTAAATCGTTTGCCCGTCCTTAGCGAGATAACGCTTCTCCATTTGATAGTGCGGAATTTCACCGCGCACCAACTGGCGCGTCAAATCCATATTTTCCGCGAGGTCTTCCGGATGGGTAAACTCCATCACGCTGCGATTGACCAGCTTTTCCGGCGGATGTCCGAGAATGTCGCAATAGGCCTGGTTCACTTGCAGGATCGCGCCGTCGATCGACGAGAGGGCCATGCCGATCGGCGCGTGCTCGAACGTCAGGCGGAATTGCTCTTCATTTTTCCGCAAGGCCTCTTCCGCCTGTTTTTGCAAGGTCACATCGCGAAACACGACGACACCGCCCATCAACTGGTCTTCTGTATCGCGCAACGGTGTGCCGGTCACGCTGAGCCAAACCCCGCGTGGCCGCTGCGGGTTACGCACAAACATATCAACGGCAGGAACAATCTCGCCCTGCATCGCGCGCACTAATGGCGTTTGCTCGATCGGAAACAACGTAATTTGATCAGGCAAATATAAACCATATTGTTCCACCATATCCGCCATGGCGATTTCCGCCGTGCCCTGCCCGAGGATGCTCTCCGCGGCCGGATTGAACAGCAAAAACTTACCGTGCTTATCCATCACCACCACACCGTCGGCCATGCTGTCCACGATGGATTTCAGGATGGCGCTTTGCCGGGTTAAATCACTCTGCGTCTCTTGCAACGTGGCCAAGCTTAACACCTGACTAATAAAGTGCAGCGGCCGGCCTTGCGCATCTTTAATCAGCGCCGTTTGCAACTGTGCATGAACCGTTTGTCCATCCTTGGCCAGGTACCGTGTGTGCATTTGATAATTCGGCATATCGCCGCGCAACAGTCGCTCGCGAAACGCGATATTCGTGGAGACATCGTTTGGATGCGTGACGTCAACCCAGGCTTTACCCTGCAACTCCTCCGCGGCGTAACCCAGCATTTCGCAAAAGGCGCGGTTGCATTGCACAAACCCGCCATCGACGCCGGAAATCGCCATGCCAATCGGCGCCAGCTCAAAAGTCAGACGAAATTGTTCTTCGCTTTTGCGAATCTTTTCAGCCGCCTGCCTGCCGGCGGTCGTCTCGCGATAATGCCAAAGGTGGCCAACGCATTCATGATCTGCAAAAATCGGGACATAATCACGCTCGAACAGGCGCCCATCCTGCAAGCACAGTTCTTCGTTCGTCACGGCGCATTTCGCCGCCACCATTTCTTCAAGGCGCGGCGCGAATTTTTCTTTTTCTACAAAAAGGTGGCGTGATTGTTCCGCAACAATGCGGCCCTCCATGCCGACACACGCCGCCGGCGCGACCGGAATGCCGAACATGTCGCAAAATTTCTGGTTCAGATAAACCACGCGCCGGGATTTATCTTCGCACAAAATGCCGGAGGGCAAATTGGCAATAAACGTGTTCAGTCGCGAGGAGGTGAGACTCAAGTCGGTTCTGGCCTGCACCTGTTCGTCAATGTCCGTGTGCGTGCCCACCACGCGCAAAGGTTTGCCGTCGGCGGACCGCGTGATGATTTTGCCGCGATCCAGAACCCATTTATAGCTGCCGTTGCGGCAACGCTCGCGGTGCTCGGAAATGTACAAAGGGGTTTCACCGCGCAAATGTTTTTCCAGCGCCGCAACCGTTGCCGCCAAATCTTCCGGGTGAATGCGTGAATAGCATTCATCTAAGCTGTCGCCAATCTCATGCTCCTGATAGCCGAGCATTTCTTTCCACCGGCGCGAATAAAAAACTTTGTTGGTTTGCACGTCCCAATCCCACACGCCGGCGCCGCTGCCTTCGATGGCTAAGCTCCACCGTTGCTCGACTGCTTGCTGCGCCAGCTCGGCCTGTTGGCGCGCGGTAATGTCTTCCGCAATCCCGGCAATGCGATAAACCGAGCCTTGTTCGTCGCGAATCGGAAAGGCGCGCTCACGCACCCAGCGCGTCTCACCATCGGGCCGCTGAATGCGAAACGTTTCTTCGTATTGGCCGATCACCTGTTTCGTCAACGCCGCTTTGCGCACGCGCTCGCGATCGTCGGGATGAATGGCATCCATCCAGGCTTGTGGCGTTTCATATAGACTTTGGCAGGAACGATCCCAAATTTTCTCGTAAGCCGGATTGACGTAAAACACCTCGTTCTTGGCAGGATCCGTCAACCAAAACACTTCGTCAATATTTTCCGACAACTCGCGGAACCGCCCTTCGCTTTGCTGGCGGGCCAGTTCGGCTTGCCGGCGCTCCGTGATGTCGATGACTTGCTCGATGCAATGCGACGCGGCGCCGCCGGCCTCGCGCACGGCGCTGGCCTGCAACAGCACATGAATGGTTTGCTGCTTTTTGGTCAGGTAGCGTGTTTCCAATTGAAAATTGGAAATCTCGCCGTTCTGCAAACGGCGCAGGCCATCACGATGCGCGGCCCAATCTTCGGGAGGAGAAACTTCTGCAACATGCCGCTGCAACAGTTCCGGCCCGGTATAACCGAGGAGCCGGCAAAAAGCCGGATTGACCTGAATGAATTTCCCCGCCAGCGTCACGACGGCCACGCCGCTCGGCGCCTGCTCGAAAGTTTGCCGGAAGCGTTCTTCGCTGGCGCGCAACGCCGCGTCCGCTTCTTGAATCTTCGCCATCTCCTGTTGCAACAAGCGGAAGAGCCATGCCCCGGCCCCCGCGAGGGCGCAGGCCGCGAGAGCGAGAACAAATAACATATTCCAATCCCCCGCCATCGCCGCCGAAATTTTCCCGGTTCGCTCACGCATAGTCAGCACGGCGTTTTGCACTTCCGCGGTCGCCAGATTGATTTCACGGTAAAAATCGGCTTGCAGCGTTTTTTGCCAAAGCGGATCGGCGCCGGCGCGCCACCAATCAGCCTGCAAACGGCTGATGCGAATCAGCAAAGAATCGGTTCGAATCAAACTCACCTGCAGATCCCGGAAATTCGGGTCGCCCGGATCAAACTCCTGGCGGCGCGTCCGATAATCGCTGTACAGTGCGCGCCAGCGCAAACTGCTGTCCGGGCCGGCCGGTTCCAGGCTTTGCTCCAGGGCAAATATGCTTTGGGTCATGCCGTTCAATTTGCTGATCACCTCGGCGTCGTGAGCAAGTTCGGCCTGCTGGCGATTGACGGAAACGATAAGCGCGATGCTCCACACGATAAAAATCGCGGCAAGCACCCAAATTACTCGCGTCCACGTTGAGGAAGCGAATATCCGTTTCATTCTTACTCCAGATAAAAAATAATCCGTGAAAAAATTTCAGGCGCGCGGGCGCGGCTCCAAATCAAAACTGCAAAACTTTTCCGTCTTTCCTCGCCAAAGCCGCCTGGCCGAGGTTTGGGCCGGGGCGCCGAAAATCTTTCCCCGAGATTGTAAATGGATAACGACTTTGAATAAAGAAAGAGTATGAAGATTTGATCACAATTATCCACCCCTGCGCGCGCTCCACGACTCTTGAATACACGCGCCGCCAAACTTTGCGGAAACACCGGGATAAATAACAGTTTAAAAGATAAAAAAATCCAACGGCAAAGTCAAGAATACAAAAAAGATTCGTCAGCATCGGCCAGCAAAATTCTACTCGACGCAGCCATGAGATTCTCGTAAAAAGTCACCGTCCGGACGCTTTCATACGGGAATATTTAAAACTAACAGGCACAGCGTCCGGACGGTTTCTACTTTTTACGAATTACACAGCCATACGGTTCTCCATAAAATTTCGGTTAACCACTCGAAGCGGCGTTTTGCGGCATCGTCATCCGCGCGAGCGGCTTCAACCGGCGTCGTGGTGAGCCTGCACCTTCCGCAAGGCGCGCACGTCATGAATGCCTTTGCGCACCAGCACCAACAACTCATCAAAATCAACCGGCTTCGTAAGATAAGCGGTGACCGGCAACCGAATGGATTCAATCGCCGTTTCGAGCGAGGGATAATCCGTGACCAAGATTACCGCCAGGTCCGCCGAAATTTTCGGCAACGCTTTGATCAATTCCAGCTCGTCATTTCCCGGCATTTTGACATCGGCAATCAAAAGCTCGTAGGGTTGCGCGCGCAGCAAATTGATTGCCGCCGCCACGTCGGTGGCTTGATCGCAAAGACAACCCTCGACGCGGAGCAGCTCGGCGGTGGCGTGCAGAAAAGCCGGATCGTCATCCACGCACAAAATGCGCGCCGGCTCAACTTCGAAGTCCGTTGCATCGGCGCCGTCGTCGTTATTTTCCCATGGTTCCGGCCCGGCGGTTGGCGCGGCTGCGCTCGTTTCCGCCGTGGAAAAATTTTCCAGCGCCGAGCCGTCAAGCGGCAATTGAATACGGAAGATCGTGCCCTGCTCCTCTTCACTGGCAAAATCGATGGCGCCTTGCATGGTTTTAATCAAACTCTTCGTTACCGACAAACCTAAGCCGAGGCCACCGGTTTTCAGGCCCATGCGGCTTTTGGTGGTAAAAAACGGCTCAAAAATTTTCTGCCGGATATCCTCCGGAATGCCTCTGCCCTGATCGGCGACCGTGATGAGCAAATGCCGTTGTTGCTGCCATGCTGCAATTTTGATCACGCCGCCCGCCGGCGAAGCATCGATCGCGTTTTGAATCACGTTGTACAACACCTGGCGGAGCGCACTTTCCGAAAGCGTTGCCACCAGCGCCAGCGGATTGATTTCGATTTCCACCGTCAAATTGCGCTCATGCGTGTGCGCTTTGAGCATCGCCGCCACGTCGTGAATCGCCGTCTGCACCGAGAAGGCGCGCACCGAATCCTGCTCCGGACGATGCAATTCAAACATTTGCCGCACGATTCGCGCGATACGCTCAATTTCGTTTTCAATCCGTTGGGCATAATGATAATCCGGATGATCCGCCGGAATCGCGCCCTTCAACAGCAAGAAAGAATTTTTAATGCCGGCGAGCGGATTGTTGATCTCGTGCGCGATGCGCGCGGCCATGCGCCCGGTGGCCGCCAATTTTTCGCTCTCGGCGCGCTGGCGCTCCAGCGTTTGAATGCGCAGTGCGCGCGCGGTGACGAGCTGCTCCAGTTTTTCGGTGTATTGGCGAATTTCTTCTTCAAGCCGCTTGCGGCTGGTGATGTCTTCGCAAACGATGAACACCACGAGCTGGCCGGCGGCGTTCCACGTGGCGCGCACGGTTTCCCGCCCCCACATCAAGCTGCCGTTCCGGTGCACTTTGCGCAATTCCCAGCGGTGCAATTTCTGCGGATTTTGCAGGCAAAAATCCATCTGCTGTTGCGCCTCGGCTCGGTCTTCCGCGCAAAAAAGAGTGAGCGCCGATTGCCCCACCAGCTCGTCGACGCCGTAACCAAGCTGCTCGGCGCCGAACGTATTGACGGAAAGAATTTTTCCGGCGGCGTCAACCGTGAAATACATCGACGGGTTATCGTCGTACAGCGCGCGATAGCGTTCTTCACTTTTGCGCAAAGCTTCCGCGGCCTGTTTGCGCGCGGTAATATCGCGCGCCGTACCGGCCATGCGATAAACTGCACCGGCTTGGTCGCGGATCGGAAATCCGCTTTCCAAAATCCAGCGCGTCTCGCCGTCGGGCAAGAGCAGCCGGTATTCGATTTCATATTGCTCGCGCCGCCCGCTGAACGTTTTTTGCGTGGCGGCCTGATCGTCGGGATGAATCGCCTCCCACCAATAGCCGGGCCATTCATAAAGCCGCTCACAGGGCTGGCGCCAGATCAATTCAAACGCCGGGCTTACATACAGCAAGCGTTCCTGTTGCGGCGAATAAATCCAAAACACGTCCTGCACCTGCTCCGCAAGCTGGCGAAACCGCTCTTCGCTCTCCCGCAGCTCCGCCGTGCGGGTTTGCACGCGTTGCTCGAGCTTGGTATTGAGCTGATGAATCTCTTCTTCGGCCAATTTCAAGTCGGTAATATCCAACGCCTGCCCGATAAAATAAAGCGGCGCGCCCTGCGGATCTTGCACCAGGCCGACTTGCAGCAGCGTAAAAATAATTTTTCCGTCTTTGGAAACGAAGCGGCGCTCGATTTGAAAATGCGCGATCTCGCCGTGCAGCAGTTGCGCGCGATGCGCGAGGTAGCCGGCGCGATCGTCGGGGTGCGTGATGTCGGCGAAAGTGCGCGACAACAATTCTTCGGCGGAATAACCGAGGGTCGTACAAAAAGCTTGATTGACGCGGAGGATTTTGCCCTCCAGCGAGGTGAGTGCCATGCCAATCGGCGCCAGCTCGAAAGTCAAGCGAAATTGTTCTTCGCTTTTGCTCAAGGATTCTTCGGCGAGCTTGCGCGCCGTGATGTCAAACGCAATGCCGAGCGTGCCGATCAGCTTTTTGTCGGCGCCGTGCAACGGCTCCACCTGGCAGCCGAAGGTGTGCCCTTTCCAATTGATTTCGTAACTCACGGACTCGCCTTCCAGCGCGCGGCGATGCGCGGCGATCGGCAAAAATTCCGGCGCCGCTGGCGGCGAATATTTGAAGCGCATCATTTCCAGCACTTCCTGCGGCTGCAGGTCCAGCGTCGAAAGCCCCATGCCGAGCGACGAGGTGATGCGCAACTCGGAATCCGTCGTCCACAACACCGCCGGCATTTGATTGGTCACCAGCCGCAAGCGCGCTTCGCTCTGCATCAAGTCTTGTTTCATGGTTTCGGCGGCGCGGCGCGCTGTTTCGGTGGCGTCCAACGCTTTTTCCAAATCGGCTTTGCGGCGCTCATCTTGCAAGCGTAGCGTCTCTAATCGCGTGAACGTGCGAACCCGCACCGCATGGACGATCACCGCCAGCACCGTCGCCATATACAGCGCAAAACCAAAATGCAACCAGCCCGGCGAGTTGGGGGCCAGCCAAACCATTCCGGTCCAGCCGATCAAGGTCGTCAAAACCACCAACGTCAACCAACCGGACGAAAGGAAGAGCAGCCCGGCGCCGATGATCAATAAAACCAGGTTCGTGGTTTGTTGCGGTTCGGGAATAAAATAAAGATGAAGCAAACAATTCACCAACACCAGGCCGGCAATCACGGCGCCGAGAGGATGCGCCCAGCGTTCTTCAATCATCCGGCTTTGCAGCCGCGAACGCATGAAGAGCAGGCTAAATCCCGTTGCCAAAGCGACGAGACTCATGGGAATCGCAATCGCCCTGGCCCAGAGCAAAGCATGGCTCACCGCCAGGATAAAATAAAGCGCACTCAAACCGCCGGCAACGGAAGGTAAGCTGTCACGTACGACGACGTTAAGAGCGGTGCGCAATTCCGCGGCGGGAATCGAAAAATTTTCTCCGGTATTGCTGTTTTCAGGTTGAGCGAGGAAGCTCGAAAGGAAGTTTCCAAGTTGCATGCGCACGGCTCCGGAATCAAAACCGCTTCCAGTTTAGAAACGGTTACAAAAGGGTTTTAAAAACTTGACGTCACGTTCAAGAGGACAATCAAATATAAAGATTGTGGGCGTTAAAGTCAACAAGCGGCGCCACACTTCGCTCCTCGAGCGGGAAAAGAATTCGCCCCCAGAAACGGAAATCCCACTGAAACAGATTGCTGAGGATTTCCATTTCTGTGGGTGAGGCGTGTTGCTTTTCTTGCACACATTATTTGTTATAGAATACTATACAAACAAAAAGGGCGACTCCGGTATCCGTATCCGAAATGATCGCCCTTTTTAAAAACAAGTTGCGCAACTGTCACATTTTTCAAACCACATGAACCGTTTTGCCGTTCATTGTCGTCGCCGTCGGCAGCGTGATGATCGGATTAGCGCCGGCGCCGTTTTCGTTCGGTGATTTATAATTGACCACCAGCTTGCAAAATTGCTCGAGCACTTTTTCTTCCGTGCCGCCGCTGCCGATCAAGTGCAGCAGGTCGTCGACGTCAACCTCCAGTGATTCCGCCGGCAGGCTCGCCTGCGCGATCATAATTTTGCTGTTGCCCGTCGGCAGCACTTTTTCATCGTTGATCCACAATTCTTCATAGAGCTTTTCGCCGGGACGCAGGCCGACAAACTTGATGCCGATATCTTCCGGCGTGTAACCCGAAAGCGTGATCAAATTGCGCGCCAGGTCGACGATCTTTATCGGCTGGCCCATATCGAGAATGTAAATCTCGCCGCCCTTGCCCATCGCCCCGGCCTGCAACACCAGTTGCACGGCTTCCGGAATCGTCATAAAGAAACGCTCGATATCCGGATGCGTCACCGTCAACGGCCCGCCCTGCAAAAGCTGTTTTTTGAACAACGGCACAACGCTGCCGTTGCTGCCGAGCACGTTGCCGAAACGCACGGTGGTAAACGCGGTGAAACTGTTGCCCGCCATGCTCTGCAACAGCATTTCCGCGAGCCGCTTGGAGGCGCCCATGATCGAGGTCGGATTGACCGCTTTGTCGGTCGAAATCATCACGAACTTTTCCGCGCTGAAACGATGCGCGGCCTCCGCCAGCGTGCGCGAGCCGAGCACGTTGTTTTTGATCGCTTCCTTTTTATTCATTTCCATCATCGGCACGTGCTTATGCGCCGCCGCGTGGAAAACGATCTGCGGCCGGTATTTCGCAAACACCTCGTTGATGCGCCGGACGTCGGTGATATCGGCGATAACCAGATCGCGCCCGACCTCGATTTTTTTCTGGCGCATATCCATGTCGGCCTCATACAAACCGTTTTCGGCCTGATCCAGCATAACCAAATGCCGCGGCTTGAAATGCGCGATCTGGCGGCAAAGCTCGGAGCCGATCGAGCCGCCCGCGCCCGTCACCATGACGATCTTGTCGCGTAAAAATCCGGCGACGTTTTCATTGTCCAACGTGACCGGCGCGCGGCCCAACAGATCTTCGAGCTGCACTTCCGGCAAGTTGCTCACCGCCAGCCGGCCGTTCAGCAAATCTTTTGACGACGGCATGCGGCGAAAGCGGACTTTGACCGCATGGCATTCCGAAACGATCTCGCGAAAAACCGAGGGCGAGGCGGAAGGCAGTGCAATAAAAATTTCTTCGATCCCGTGCTGCGACACCAACGCCGGCAATTCCTGGCGGCCGCCCAGCACCGGCACGCCGTGAATGCGCATGTTCTGCTTGGTCGGCGCGTCGTCCGCAAAACCAATAACCTGTAAATCGGCGCCGCTGGCGTTGATCCGGCGCAACAAGCCTTCGCCCGCATCGCCGGCGCCGAAGATCAACACGCGCTTGCCGCTTTTACGGTTGAATGGGTACGTTTGCAGCGCCCGGACCAAGAACCGCGCCCCGCCGATAAACGTCACGGTAAAGATCCAATCCATCACAAAAACCGAGCGCGGCAAGCCGGTAAAATCCTGGCTGAACAACACCACCGCAATCGTCAGCAGCGAGCTGAGCGAGACGGAGCGGAAAATCGTCATCAGATCTTGCATGCTCGCATAGCGCCACATGCCGCGGTACAATCCGTAAAAATAAAAGAAGCCAAGCCGCACCGGCAGTTGGATCAAAAACAATTCACGCAGCAGCCACGATTGATCCGCCGGCATATTGCCGTCAAAACGCACGTAGAACGCGAGATACAACGACAGGCCAATACTGACGATATCCGAAAGCACCAACAACACCCGTCGTACCGGAGCAGGAATACGATTAAGCCACATAAAATTCCCCTTGCGGGTTCATTCTGGTTAAATTGACAACACTCATTTAGCTTTTCAACACCACTCCAAGCAACCTTGAAAAATCTTTTGGGGCCAATTGCCGGCGAAGACTGACTGACCGGCAATTTTTTATAAACCTTTTACGCCGCGAGCGCGAGAGCATAACTACTTCTCGCCATTCATGTGTAATTCGTAAAAAGTAGAAACCGTCCGGACGCTGAGCCTGTTAGTTTTAAACATTCTCGTATGAAAGCGTCCGGACGGTGACTTTTTACGAGAATCTCATTCATGTGCTCGCAATGCCGCAATGCGGGAAACCGGCGCGCTTACTCATCGTTATC
>CAZVZZ010000036.1:3110-17354 GCA_964631505.1 uncultured Cytophagia bacterium | reverse complement strand
CTCACGGCGGACTTACGTCAGGTGCCGCTGCCACCAAGTGAGTACAGCATCTCCCTGTCTTCCCATGGATCAGCAGGGGGGTACGATGTTGGTTCCGTTTCCCACAATTTATAAAAATTTCTTGCATTTCATTAACACATCCAATAAATTGATAAGCTGTGCGAAAAGCACAAGACCAACAGCACCGCGTGGCGTGCGGTGGGCGCCAAAAAGCAAAGCTCAATCTTTACGCTGCGGCATTCTTGTTGACCTGAGTACTAAATTTTAACTGAGAAACCAGCCACAAGAAACCAGCAACCAGTTTCAGGAGTTTTCGTGTATCTTTCCAATCTCGAGATTTTCGGTTTCAAATCGTTTGCGAAAAAAACCCATTTTGTTTTTCATAACGGCATTACCGGCGTGGTCGGGCCGAACGGCTGCGGCAAGAGCAACATTGTCGATGCGATTCGCTGGGCGCTCGGCGAGCAAAAAGCCGGGGCGCTGCGCAGCGAGCTGATGGAAAACGTCATTTTCAACGGCTCCAAAGCGCAGAAACCGCTGGGCATGGCGGAAGTCTCGCTGACCATTCAAAATACCAAAAACGTTTTGCCGATTCAGTACTCCGAAGTCGTCATCACCCGCCGGTTGTTCCGTTCCGGCGAAAGCCAGTATTTGCTCAACAACACCGTCTGCCGGTTGAAAGACATCATGGATTTATTGATGGACACCGGCGTCGGCGCGAATGCCTATTCGGTGATCGAGCTGGCGATGGTCGAGCAAATTCTCAACGGCAAGCCCGAAGAGCGCCGGCACATTTTTGAAGAAGCGGCGGGGGTAGGCAAATACAAAGCGCGCCGCAAAGCCGCATTCCGCAAGCTCGAAGCCACCGAGCAGGATTTGCTGCGCCTCAACGACATTCTCAGCGAGGTCGAGAAAACCGTCGACTCATTGAAACGGCAGGTGCAAAAAGCCGAACGCTATCAGACGTATGCGAACGAACTACGCGAGACCGAAGTGGGTTGGTCGGCCTTTCAATTTCTTAAAATTAAAAGCGAGCTGGAGCCGTTGACAACGACGGCCAAAGATGCGCGCGACCGCCGCGAGCAAATTTCCGCGCAACTCGCCGCCGAAGAGGCGCAAATCGAAGAGATGCGCTTGACGCTGCTCGAAGTTGAAAAACAGCTTGTGACGCGCCAGCGCGATTTGAACGCGAACACCGACCGCATCAAGAAAAAAGAAGAACAGATTCTCATCAATCAAGAACGCATTCGCGCCGTCAAAGAAAATCGCGCCCGCTTTGGCAAAGAAATCGAAGAATTGAAAACGCGGCGCACGCTGATGGAAGAAATGCGCGTTTCGCTTGCCAATAAAACCGAAGAGTTTACGCTATTGCTGGACACCGTCGTCGGTGAATTTAACAGCAAACAATCAGCGCTGACCGGGTTTCAGGAAAATTATCAAGCCAAACGGCAGGAAGTGCGCGATGCCGAGTCGCAGCGGCAAAGCGAAACCGAGACGTTGAGCCAGTTGCAAAAAGAAGGCGAGCGCTTGCGCGCCCAGCTTGAATTTAACGAAAAACGCCAAGCCGTGTTGCAACAAGAGGCCGAAGCCTGGCAGCAACGGCAGGCGGAAGTGACGCAGCGCCATGGCGACACGCAACGGCATTTGGCCAGCGCCATCGCGCGATTGGATCATTTGAATCTCGAGGTCGAAGCCAATCAACAGGCAATCGCGAAAAACGAGGCGACCATTTCACAACTCAAAGAGGAGTTGTTGGCTTTGCAAAGCACGATGCAACGGCATCAAGATCGCGCCGGCCTGTTGCGAAAATTTTTGGAGACGTATGAAGATCATCCCGAAGGCGTGAAACATCTGCTGCTCGAACGCGGCATGCCGGAAGGTTGCGTCGGCACCCTGGCAGAACATATTCGCGTGCCGGAAAAATACCGGCGCGCCGTTGAAGCCGCGCTCGGCGAATCCGTTGCGGCGCTGCTGGTTGATCATACGGATCGCGTATTCGAGGGCATGGAGTTGCTGCGCCAGCGCGAGAAAGGCCTGGTGACTTTTATGCCGCTTGGCGGCGTCCATGCGCAAAACGGTAGAAATGGTGCGATCGCTTTGGAAGATGCAAGAATTTTGGCGCGGGCGACCAACGTGATTGACTGCGACGATTCGGTGCGCGTGCTGGTTGAAAATCTTTTGACTGAATGTTATATCGTTTCTTCGCTCGCCGACGCGCGTGCGCTGTTGGAACGCGTGAATTTGCATGCCGACGGACGCAGTCGGCAAAGTTTTGTCACGCTGACCGGCGAGATGTTAACCACGTGGGGGCCGATGCGCGGCGGTGACACCAGCCGTTCTTCGGAGAGCGTCATTGATCGCAAAGCGCAGATCGAGCAGCTCGATGCGGAGGTGGCGCGTTTGCAGGAAGAAATGGCGGAGAAATTCGACGCCAAGGCCGATGCGGAAGAAGCGTTGCAACGTTTGCTGGCACAGAATGAGAATTTATTAGCGCAACGCAAATCCGCCGAAAGCGACAAACAAAAATTAGAATTGGAGTTTGGGCAAGCGACGTTTGAAAACACGCGTGCCGATCAAGATCGGCAGCAGCGCCAGGATGAGCTGGCGAAAATTGAGGCCAGCCAGCAACAACTGCGCGCGCAATTTGCCGAGTTGGAACCGAAATTGCAGGAGCTGGAATCGCGGCGGCAGATCGCGGAAACGACCAACGCGCAACTAACTGCCGAGTTGGAAGCGCTGGAGCAACAATTTCGCAGCGCGCAGGAAGCGGCCAATGCCGCCAACGTTATTGTCGTGGAAAAACGCGCCGAACTGCGCAACACGCAATCTGAAATCGAGCGCCTCGCCAGCAACCAGCGCGACATTGCGGAAAGCATCGAGCGCCGCACCGAACAGATTGCCGAGGCGGAGCAGCAAGAACAAGAACTGACGACACAGATCGACAGCACGCGCGAAGAACTGCACGACGATTTTGCCGAGCGCAAAGAATTGGAGGAAGTGGTCGCCGAAATCGAGCGGGCGTTTCGCGAGCAGAAACAGACGGCGGATTCCAAAGAACGCGCGCTGCGCGCCGTGCGCACCGAACGCGACGAGGTTTCGGAAACGCTGCATCAGGCCGAGTTGCATATTGCCGAGCTGACGATGCAACGCGATAACATGGTCAAGCACATTCACGAGACCTACGAGCTTGATTTGGCGCAGCAAAAAGCGCCAGAGGGCGAGTTTAACGCGGCGGAAACCGAGGAGCGCGTGAATTGGCTGCGCAATCGCTTAAAGAGCATGGGGCCGGTGAATATGCTGGCGCTGTCGGAGTATGAAAAAGAAAAAGAGCGCTTCGATTTTCTCACCACGCAGAAAAATGACTTGCTCGCCGCCGAGGCGAATTTGAAAGACACCATCAAAGTGATCAACGACACGGCGTATGAGCAGTTCGGCAAAATCTTCTCGCAGATTCGCGAGAATTTCATTCAAGTGTTCAAAGGCTTTTTTGAAAATGGCGAAGCGGATTTGCGCTTGGATGAGGGCGATCCGCTCGAGGCCGATATTGTGATCGAAGCGAATCCGAAGGGCAAGAAACTCGGCTCACTGGCGCTGCTTTCCGGCGGCGAGAAAACGTTGACGGCAATCTCGTTGCTTTTTTCCATTTATCTGGTGAAGCCCAGTCCGTTCTGTATTCTCGATGAAGTCGATGCGCCGCTGGATGACATGAACATCGGCCGCTTCGTCGGGGCGCTGCGCAAATTTTCCGACAACACGCAGTTCATCGTCGTGACGCATAACAAGCTGACGATGAAAGCCGCGGATTATCTGTACGGCATCACCATGGAAGAACAGGGCGTGTCGAAAGTGGTGTCGGTGAAATTCGAAGATTTGAACGTGGGAAGAGAGGCGCTGGCGGCGTAAATTTGTCATCACGTCTGTAGTGACGCCTTCAGGCGTTAAATCGGTGCATATCGCTGTTTCAATGCCCAAAGGCATCACTACAAAACTTAACTTAAAACCATAAACCATTCTCACCACCTAACGCTGCTTCAACTCGAGGGAGGAGTTCCGATGAAACACGCGTTGCTGTGTTGTGCGGTTTTGCTATTGTGCACCTGCGTTTTTTCCCAACCTGCCGTTGAATCCCAAACGCCAACTATTGCCGAAAAGATAGCCGGTACTGAAAAGTATGTCGGCTATTTTAATTTTTACTGGGACGCGAAGCGCGGCAAAATATGGCTGGAGATCGACAAATGGGAGACGGAGTTTCTATATATGAACTCGCTTCCGGCCGGCGTCGGGTCGAATGATATCGGCTTGGATCGCGGGCAAATCGGCGACGCGCGCATTGTGAAGTTTCAGCGGAGCGGGCCCAAGATTCTGCTGGTGCAGCCAAACTATTCCTATCGCGCCATCAGCGACAATCCCGATGAGCGTCGCGCCGTGCAGGAGGCGTTTGCGCAATCCGTATTGTGGGGATTTGAAGTTGCCGCGGAAGAGAACGGCCACGCGCTCGTTGACGCCAGTGATTTTTGTTTGCGCGATGCGCATGACGTCATTGGCACGCTGCGGCGCACGAATCAAGGAAATTTCAAGCTGGAAAATTCTCGTTCTGCGTTTTATTTGCCACGCACGAAAAATTTCCCGCAAAATACGGAAATCGAAGTGACGCTCACGTTTACCGGTGATTCGCCGGGTCATTATGTCCGGCAAGTCGTACCGACGCCGGAAGCGGTTACCGTGCGCCAGCATCATTCGTTTATTCAATTGCCGGATAACAATTACCAGCCGCGTGTGTTCGATCCGCGCGCGGGATTTTTCGGCATTGAGTACATGGATTATGCGACACCGATCAGCGAGCCGATACGGAAACGCTTCATTGCGCGGCATCGGCTGCAAAAGCAAAATCCAAGCGCGAAGAGCAGCGCAGCGGTCAAACCAATTATTTATTACCTCGATCGCGGCGCGCCGGAACCGATTCGCTCGGCATTGTTGGAAGGCGCGCAGTGGTGGAATCAAGCATTCGAAGCCGCGGGTTATCAAAATGCGTTTCAAGTGCAATTGCTGCCGGAAGACGCCGATCCGATGGATGTACGCTACAATGTGATTCAGTGGGTGCATCGCTCGACGCGCGGCTGGTCGTATGGCAATGCCGTCACCGATCCGCGCACCGGCGAAATTATCAAAGGCCATGTTACGCTCGGCTCGTTGCGCGTACGGCAGGATTTCCTCATTGCCGAGGGTCTGCTCGCGCCGTATGAAAACGGCAAGCAAGTTCCAGCGGCGATGCAGGAAATGGCGTTGGCGCGTTTGCGGCAGCTCTCGGCGCACGAAGTCGGGCACACGCTCGGCATTTCGCACAATTACATCGCGAGCACGAAAGATCGCGCGTCGGTGATGGATTATCCGCATCCGCTGGTGAAATTGCGCGGCAACGGCGAGCCGGATTTATCCGAGGCCTATGCCACCGGCATTGGGAGTTGGGATAAAATCGCCATTGCATACGGCTATCAGGATTTTGCGAGTGCTAAAGATCAGAGAAAAGAGCTGAACAAAATTTTGCAGGAAGGCATTGAACGCGGCAACATTTTTATCTCCGACCAAGATGCGCGGCCAACGGGCGGCGCGCATCCGCAAACGCATTTGTGGGATAACGGCGCGAATGCCATTGATGAATTAAAACACGTGATTGCGGTGCGGGCGGCATCGTTGAAACGTTTTGGCGAAAAAAATATTCGCGAAGGCGCGCCGCTGGCGACGCTTGAAGAAGTGCTGGTGCCGATGTACATGTTTCATCGCTATCAAACCGAAGCCGCCGTCAAAGTTCTCGGTGGCTTGAATTATACTTACGCGGTGCGCGGCGACGGGCAAAAAGCCACGGCGATGATTCCGGCCAACGAACAACGCCGGGCGTTGGAGACTTTGTTGCAAACTTTGCAACCCGATTTTCTCGCGCTGCCGGAGCGCGTGCTCGCGCTCATTCCGCCGCGGGCTTACGGCTACTCGCGCAATCGCGAGAATTTTGAAATGCGTACCGGCTTGACGTTTGATCCGCTCGCAGCCGCGGAAACTGCGGCGAGCCTGACGCTCGGTCTGATTCTTCATCCCGAACGCGCCGCGCGGCTCGTTGAATATCATAGCCGCGACAACAGCCTGCCAAGTTTAAGCGAAGTCGTTGATCAACTCCTCAACGCCACGTGGAAAGCAAAGCCGGCTTCTAGTTATCACGCCGAAATTCAGCGCGTGGTAAATAACCTCGCGCTTGACCAACTCATGAAGCTCGCCGCAAATGAAGAGGCGGCGACGCAATCGCGCGCGTTGGCGTGGCTGAAACTCGAAGAATTAAGGAATTGGTTGTCAGAAGCCGGTAAACAAACGGCCGATGAAAGCATGAAAGCGCATTATCTTTTTGCCGCCGCGCAAATCAACCGTTTTCAAAACAACCCGAAAGAAGCGCGTTTCTCCGCGCCACTCACGCCACCGGCAGGCCAGCCGATTGGCATGGATGACGAAGACTGGTGTAACTTTTCGTTCAAATATGAGTAAAATAAACGGAGCTTGCACATGAAGATTCGCTCGTCATACATCATCCCAATTCTCCTGTTTACCATAGCGGGAGTCATCACAGCCCAGCCGACAATTTATATCGTTCGTCATGCGGAAAAACTTGCCATCTGGTTCGAGGACAAGGACTTGGATGCGTTTCACCCTTTGAGCGACGAAGGAGTCAGGCGCGCGCAAAAATTAGTGGAGCAATTTCAACCCAACGAGATCGCGGCCATTTTCAGCAGCCGCACCACCCGCGCGCTGCACACGGCATTCCCGCTGGCGCAAAAGTTCAAGGTGCCGGTCGAAGTGGCAGACGCCTGCACGGACACTGCAGCCATTACCGATTTCTATCAAAACTTGTCGAAACGTTTTGGCCCCGAAAAAAGCATCGTGCTCGTTTCACATTCCAATATTGTTCCGTATCTCTTGCTTAAAGCGGGAATGCCCGTCTCGTGTTTTCAAGAAATGCGGATCAAGCCTGCGGCTGCGCCCAATGCCTGGCTGTTGAGCGAAGGTTACGATAACATCTGGCAGATAAAAAAAGCATCGGCGCCTGCAAAGTCGTGTGAGAATTTTTCACGGAGATTATTCTAACCTCGCGGAAGAGTAGAGTCATGGCTCGGTGTTTCATTTTCGCGTTTGCATTACTGCTGTTTAGTAGAAAAATTTGTTATTCATCGTTAAGTGATGAATCAATTTAATCGAGGAGTGAGGTTATGCTTATTTTCATCGCAATCGCGCTGGCTTCATTTCTTCTGGTCGCCGGCTCATTTTTATTCGGTGGCCACGATGGCGATCATGGCGGCGATCACGATGCCCATCACGATTTCTCCCACGACGGCGCCGAGGCAGACCCGACGATCAGTTTTTTTTCGCCGCGCGTCATCGGCACGTTGACGATGGGCTTTGGCGCGGCCGGGGCGATTGCGCGCTACTACGGCGCGAACAATCTCGTGGCTTCGTTGTGGGGTTTGGGAACCGGCGGCATACTCGCCGCAGTGATGTATCAAATGATGAACCTGATTTACAAACAACAGGCCTCGTCGTTAGTGGCCACTGAAACGACGCTGGGCAAGATCGGCCTGGTCACGACGGCCATCGACGCCGGCAGCGTCGGAGAAGTGAGCTTGACCGTCGAAGGGCAATACAAAACGTATCTGGCAAAATCCACTCGCGGCACGGCCATTAACAAAGGCAGCACCGTTAAAATCGTCGCCGTGGTCGGAAGCCAGCTTGTCGTGGAAGAAGGTTGAGTTTGGGCGGGATAAATTTTTACGGAAGGAGGCTATTGTGGAAACTTTTTCGAGTTGGCTTGGCGGCTTGACCATACCGTTCATGATTTTGTTGGTGGCGCTGGCGTTTATTCTGACGCTGCGCTTTATTGCGAGCCGCTACAAAAAAATTCCGCCGAACGCTGTGGGCATTTTTTACGGAAGAAAATATGCCTACAAAGATCCCGTCACCGGACATGTGCAAACGCACGGCTTCAAAGTGATCGGTGGCGGCGGCCGGATCTTATTCCCTTTTGTCGAATCCTACCAGGAAATGTCGACCTCCGCCTTTCAAACCGAAATCGATGAGAAAGGCATTCCCAACAAAGACAACGTCAAAATCAACGTTAAAGGCGTGGCGACGTGCAAGCTTTCGACGATTCCGGAAGATTTGATCAACGCGGCGCAGGCTTTTCTCGGCAAAAAAGATGAAGAGATCAAAGCCTTCGTACAAAATATTCTCAAGGGTCATCTGCGCTCGATCATCGGCAAGCTGGATATCGACAGCCTGTTGCGCGAGCGCGATGCGTTCAACAAGCAAGTGGTGACGGAATCTTCGGAAGAGCTGAAGCGACTCGGCGTGCAAATCATCACGCTGGTGATTCAGGAAGTCGGCGATGAATACGGCTACATCGACGCGCTCGGCAAACGCGCCGTGGCCGAGGCGGTGCGCGACGCCAACATCAAAGTGGCGGAAGCCGAGCGCGAGACCGCGATTCAAGTGAGCACGGCGCAGCGCGAAGCGGCAACGGCGCGGGCCGGCAATGAGGCGTCGATCGCCCAGGCCGAAATGGAACGCGACGTCAAGAAATCCGAATTTAAAGCGCGCAGCGAGACGAAGAAAGCCGAAGCCGACAAAGCGATGGAGATTGCGCTTGCCGATCAGGAGAAAGTGCTGCGTGTGAAGCAAGCGGAGCGGGATGCCGCGGAAAAAGAGGCGCAAATCGTCGTGCAGGAACGCGAGGCGCAGCGCAAACAGCGCGAGCTGGAAGCGACGGTGGTGCGGCAGGCGGAGGCGGAACGGCAACGGCGCGTGATCGACGCCGATGGCGCGAGACAGCAAACCATTCTCGCCGCTGAAGCCATGAAAGCGCAAAAAATTCTCGAAGCCGAGGCGGAGATGCAGCGTTTGATGCGCGAAGCCGAGGGCCGCAAAAATGCCGACACCATGATCGGCGAAGGCGAGGCCGCCAAAACGCGCGCCACGTTGATGGCATTGGCCGAAGGCGAGGCCGCAAAAAAGAAACAAGCGCTGCTCGCCGAGGCCGAAGGCACACGCCAGCTTGCGGATGCGTTGGCGAAAATGAGCACCGATGCAAAATTGATTCTCGTGCTCGACCGCCTGCCGCTGCTGATTGATAAAAGCGGCGAGGCGCTTTCCAAAGTCGCGGAATCAGCTTTCTCCAGCGTGGCCGCGCCATTGGGCAGTATTGATAAATTGGAAATCGTCGACGTCGGCGGCAACGGTCGCGCCGTTGAGCAGCTCGGCACGTTGGTTCCGAGCGTGGTCTTCAAAACGCTGGCCGCCGCGAAAGCGCAGGGAATTGATCTCACGGCATTGTTGAAATTTTTAGGTGTCAACGTTGAAGAAGCGCTGCAGAAACTGGGTGCGGAGGGCAAGGCGCCACGGGCATAACGCCGAGGGCACGGCGCATGGCGTGACACGTTATGCGTTGTGCTCCATGCGCAGTGCGGAAAAACCTTATGACTTACGATCTGATCGAAGCCGCCCCGGAAGCAATTGTGATTCACTGCAGTGACCCGCGTTTTCAGCGGGCCTTTGCAGAGTTCATTCAAAATGAGCTGGCGTTGCGCTCCGGCAGCTATATTCCGCTCGTCATTTCCGGCGGCGTGGGTTCGCTCGCGGAGCCGTTGAAATTGCCGAAAGAGTTTCGGTTCATGAAAGAACGCTTGCGGATGTTTCTCGACCGCTTCGAGTCCATTCATCGCCTGATCCTCATCAATCACGAAGATTGCCGGCATTACGAATGGCTGCAGAGTTATGTCGGCAAGCTTTTTCTGCAGCGTTTTCACAATTTGGCCGAGCGACAGCAAGCCGATTTGAAAAAAGCCGCCCAATTGGTTCTCGGGCTGACGTCGTTAAAATTGGATATCGAGCTTTATTACGCCCGCTTTGCGGACGCTAATAAAAGCAAGGTCGTTTTTGAAAAAGTAAATTTGTAGGGAATTGCTCCCGGCAAAGTCAAGCTGACGGCAGCGTCGAGCGCATGTGCAAAACCCGCTGTGGAAAGGGAATTTCAATGCCGGCTTCGCGAAAACGCCGCAAGATACGCCGGCGTAATTCATCTTGGGCCGGAGCTTGTTGCTCAAAATCCGGCACTTCGTAATACAGCGTAAAATCCAGCGCCGAATCGCCAAAACCGGGCAGCAGGCGCACCACCGGCGGCCGCGCGGTCACCAAATCCGGCCGGTCACGAGCCACGGCCTGCGCTTCGTCGAGCAAAATTTGTTCGACCCGTTCCGGCGCGCTGTCGTATCCCACGCTGATCGGCAGACGGGTGATCATATTTTTTTCCGGCAAGTGATAATTGGTAACGATCGCCTGCGCCAGTTTAGCATTGGGCACCACGACCAAATTGTTCACCGGCGTTTTCACTGTCGTGCTGCGCCAAGTAATATCCGCGATATAACCTTCTTCGCCGCTGTCCAGTTTGATATAATCGCCAGGGCGAATGTGGCCGGCAAGGCTCACGTAAAAACCTGCGAAGAGATTGGACAAGGTGTCTTGCAACGCGAGCGCCACCGCGAGGCCGCCGACGCCGAGCGCCGTGAGAATGGGCGTAATCGATAGCCCAAACTGATTCAACACGATTAAAAAACCGATGGTGAAAATAACAATGCGCGCCAGGTTTTGCGTGAGACTGGTCACCGGCAACGCCCCTTGCACACGGTTGCCGTAATGCTTGATCAAATTTGCCGCCAGCCGCGACACGACAATGGTCAGCGAGCTGATCCAGAGAATGAGCAGCGTTTTGCTGATTTTCGTTGCCGCGCTGTCTTGTAACTCGGACAACTGCGTTGCCATGAAAATTCCCAAGATCAGCACCCAGATCATAAACGGCCCGCTGAAGGCGTGAATCACAATGTCGTCGGCGTGCGTTTTGGTGTTGACCGCCCAGCGCCGCAGCGCGCGAAACAACAACTGTTTGGCAATATAGCCGGCAATCACGATAATTACCAGCACCAGCGCCGGAACAACCAAACGTGTCCAATCATATTGCAAAAACTTTTGAACAGCCGCCATGTAGCGTTTTCTCCTGCACAGATTGAAATGTCCATTCGATTAAAATTTCTATTAGAAAGATACAGCGGTTCGCGCAGAAAGTCAACCCGCAATTGCTGAAACATGCCTTGAAATTGAGCGGCTTTTTCCTTAAATTAAAAGAGGGCGCGTTGACGGGCCAAAAAATGTGCAACGTTTTAACGCGGCCATCTTCTATTTATATAAAGCCGTGTCAAATTTTAATCGGCGCCATTGAACTTTCTTATGAAAAATAGCACGACGCAGGAGCAACCATGTCCGAACAACCAAAGCAGCGCATGAAATCATACGAAATGATCCCCGATCGCATCAAGAAACGCTACCTTGATTTTTACGACGAGCTTTATCATCCCGAACGCAGCGCGATCGATCTCAAGACCAAAGAATTGATTGCGATTGCCGCCTCGGTGGCAGTCGATTGCAAGGGGTGTTTTCGCGGGCACGTGCTGAAAGCCGTGCGCGCCGGTGCGAGCCAGGAAGAAGTCGGCGAGGCCATCGCCATTGCCATTGCCATTGGCGGTGCGGCAATCGTGGATCGCACCGATATTGTGAACGAGCAGTACGATCTCGTCGAAAGCATTTGGGGCAAAGACAAAAAGAGAAACGGCGATAGCGCCAATGAGGTGACGCCGTAAGCGCTTCTACTGAAATTCCAAGTCCATCTCGGCGTTACGCGCTGTTATGCGGACAACAAAAATTAAACCGTATGGCTGCGCGAGCGCCGAGTATCATCTGCAAGTCACGCGTCAATATAACATTTTTTATTCTCGCTCTCGTTCTCACCGTTCTGTAAACCCGACGTTACTTCATTCTGATCATTTAATTCAAGAATCGTTTTGACTTTGCCAAGAGATTGGTGTATCTTGGGATGACCAGCTTTCCTCGACGACAGCAAAATAAAACAGCGGAGAACGGCAAAGCATGCCTTTAAATTTTTGGAAGCCTTCCTCGTGGGTTTCACTGATTCCCAATGGGGTGGGTCACGTCAAGCCCAACCACTACTGGGAAATGTTGAAAATCGCCTGGCAAAATCGCGATCAATTGCCATACGCTTGGCGCATTCTCACACGCGGGGTGTGCGACGGCTGCGCGCTCGGCACCACCGGCGTTCGCGACTTCACCATGAAGGGCGTGCATCTGTGTCTGGTGCGTCTCCATCTGCTGCGTTTAAATACGGCTGCCGCGCTCGATATGCGCTTGCTCGAGGAACCCGCGGTTTTGGCCCAAAAAAATGCCGCCGAGCTGCGCGAGTTGGGCCGCTTGCCCTATCCGGCCATGCGAAAGAAAGGCGAATACAGTTTTAAACGCATAAGCTGGGACGACGCGTATCGGGTCATTGCCGAGCGCATTCGCCGCACGACGCCACAGCGGCTTGCGTTTTATCTCACCTCACGCGGCCTCACCAATGAAGTTTATTATGTGGCGCAAAAAGTTGCGCGTTTTCTCCAAACCAACAATATTGATAACTCCGCGCGCATTTGTCATGCGCCCAGCACCGTTGCCCTCAAACAAATGCTGGGCGTCCCGGCTTCGACTTGCTCGTATCAAGATTGGCTCGGCACGGATTTGCTTGTTTTCATCGGCAGCGACACGCCCAACAACCAGCCGGTGACCACCAAATACATGTATTACGCCAAACAGCGCGGTACCAAAATCGCCGTGATCAATCCCTACCGCGAGCCGGGGTTGGAGCGTTACTGGGTGCCGTCGGTTTTTGAAAGCGCGTTGTTCGGCACCAAGCTCGCCGATGCGTTTTTTCAAATTCACATCGGCGGGGATTTGGCCTTTTTAAACGGCGTCGTCAAAGCCTTAATCGAGCGCAATTGGATTGACGCGACATTCATTCGCGAGCACTGCGCCGGTTTTGAAGAATTAAAGCAAGCACTCGCGCAACAGCCGTGGGAGCTGTTGGAAAAATCCGCCGGAACCTCGCGCCAGGAGATGTTGCGCTTCGCGGAGATGCTGGCAAAAGCGCAGAGCGGCATTTTTATTTGGAGCATGGGCGTCACGCAACATGCCAACGGCGTCGAGAATGTGAAAGCGATTATCAACCTTTGTCTCGCGCGCGGTTTTATTGGCCGCCCGCGTTGCGGTTTGATGGCGATTCGCGGCCACAGTGGCGTGCAAGGCGGCGCCGAAGTCGGGTGCGTGCCGAACCAATTTCCCGGCGGCATGGCGGTCACGGAAGAAAGTGCGCAACATTTTGGCAAGTTGTGGGGCTTTCCCGTACCGGCTACAAAAGGATTGAATGCGGTGGAAATGGTCAGCGCCGCGCTCGAAGGCAAGCTCGATCTGCTCTATTCCGCTGGCGGCAATTTTCTCGAAACATTGCCGGAGCCGGATTTCGTGCGTGAAGCATTGCAACGCGTGCCGCTGCGGGTGCATCAAGACATCGTGCTCTCGCCGCAAATGTTCGTTGATCCGGACGACACCGTGGTGCTGTTGCCGGCACGCACGCGATACGAGCAAGCCGGCGGCGGCACGGAAACTTCGACGGAGCGCATGATTTATTTTTCGCCGGAAATTCCGGGCCGGCGCATCGGCGAGGCGAAAGCGGAGTGGGAAATTTTTATGGAACTGGCGCAGCGGGTTTATCCGGAGCGCAGCGCGCAAATTCATTTTGAAAATGCGAAACAGATTCGTGACGAAATTGCGAAGGCGGTGCCGTTTTATGTCGGCATTCAATATCTCAAGAAACAGGGCGATGCCGTGCAATGGGGCGGCATACGGCTCTGCGACGGACCGCATTTCCCGACAACCGACAAGAAAGCGCATTTCGCGGCGTTGACGCCGCCGGAGCGGAAACTGGCGCACGGCCAATTTTATGTGACGACCCGGCGCGGCAAGCAATTCAACTCGATGGTGCAATCCGGCTACGATCCGCTGACCGGCAGCCGCCGTGATGAAATTTTTATCAGCCCGGAAGATGCGGCGGAGTTGAATTTACAGAACGGCGCACCGATCACGCTCAAAAACACACTCGGCGAGTTTCAGGGCCGTGTCAAGATTGTACCGATTCGCCCCGGCAACTTGCAAGTGCATTGGCCGGAGGGCAATCATCTCATTCGCCGCGGCGTCGTTGATCCGGCGTGCGGAATTCCGGATTATAACGCGGTGGTGGAAATCGTTGCAGTTCCTGCGCTGCCCGATTCGGCTTTG
>CAZVZZ010000036.1:0-3010 GCA_964631505.1 uncultured Cytophagia bacterium | reverse complement strand
GATGCATTTCTACATTTTAGCCGGCGGCAAAAGCCGCCGTTTCGGCCAGAACAAAGCACTTTTTGTTTTTGAAGGGCGGTCCATCCTCGAACGCCTCATCGCCGCAATTCCGCCGGCATCCGCAATCTTTCTCGTCACCAATTCACCAACCGAATACGCGCATTTAAATTTCCCGGCCATCGCTGATCATTATCCCGGCTGCGGCCCACTGGCGGGAATTCATGCCGGGCTGGCGCATTCTCCACAGGAATGGAATTTCTTTCTCGCCTGTGATTTCCCGAATTTGCAACCTGCCACAATTACAGAAATTCTCTTGGCTCCACGCGACGCGCAGGTGATCTTGCCGCAAACTGCCGAGGGCCTGCAACCGCTTTGCGCGCTGTGGGCAAAAACGGCGTTGCCGGCTATTGAAAACGCGCTGCAAAAACAAGAACACCGCGTGCAAACCATTTTGGCCAATTTAAGCTTACGCGTTGTCGCGCTGAGCGATTCGCAGGCCTTGTTCAATTTAAATACGCCGGAAGATTTGCGCCGCTTACAAACTCTTCGCCATTAATTTCATGCCACAATGTTTCTGCTTTTGTCATAACATTTCCGCAAATCGTTTAACTCCGCGGTATATTTGAGATATTGCTTTCTCGGTCACGCAATTTTTAATTGACGCCTTATGAAGAGACGCCATCTACTAACAAATCTTACGGAGGAGACTACATGAAACTGGCGCTGTTGGCTCTGAGTATTTTTATTCTTGGTGAGACGGAAAGCGGATGGGCCCAAAAGGAAAATCGCCGGCTGATCGGCGAGGAACAAGCCCAACAACTTGCATTAGCCAAAGTCGGCGCCGGGCGTGTTGAGTTTACCGAACGAAAAGTGAAGGCGGCAAAAGCGGTTTACGAAGTTTACGTGATGTTGGGCGATACGCTGTGTAAGACCGTTGTCGATGGCTATACGAGTGTGATCGACACCGTGCTGGTTGACGCCGTCAACGGCCGCGAGAGGCTGCAAGCGCGCATGTTATCGCAAAAGCGGGCGGCATTAGCGGCAAAGGCAGCGGTGAGCGGCGTTATTTTGCGCTGGCGGCTCCGCCATGAAGGCGTGCATTGGTTTTACCGCTTCCAGATTGAAACCCCGCAGGGACAAATCAAAGAAGTTTACGTCAACGAATACGATTTTAAAATTACGGAAATAAAAACGGTGCGGGCGCTTGATAAGGATGTGGCCGACATTGCCACCAGCATCCGGCCGAATTAACAGCAACTTCACGCGAACCCATAAGCGCGGCATCGCGTTTAATTTTCGGTAACGACGACCTTCTGATATCTTTTCTTGCCGGCGCGCAATAACAAAGCGTCATTTTGCACGTCATTCATATCAACGATTTCATCGACCGCTTGAATGCGCCGTTGATTCACATTCGCCCCGCCGCCCACAATGAGGCGCCGCGCTTCGCTTTTTGAACTCGCCAAACCGGCGGCGACGAACAAATCAACCGCGCTCACCCCCTGCTGAAAATTTTTCTTGGGCAAATGAATTTGCGGCACATTCTCTGAAGCCGCGCCCGCGCCAAACAAGGCTTGCGCGGCTTCACGCGCCTGAAGCGCCGCCGTTTCGCCGTGCACGTTTTTCGTCACTTCAAAAGCGAGTGTTGCCTTGGCCTGGCGCAAATCCGCGCCCTGCAGCGCTTCGAGCGTCTTGATTTCGTCGAGCGGCAGGAACGTAAAATATTTTAAAAATCGTCCAACGTCGCGATCATCGACGTTCACCCAGTATTGATAAAAATCATACGGCGAAAATTTTTCGGCGTCCAGCCAAACCGCGCCGGCCGCGGTCTTGCCCATCTTCTTGCCGTCAGCCGTCGTGATCAACGGCGTGGTCAGCGCTTCGACTTCGACACTTTCCAAACGCCGAATCAAATCGACACCCGCCAGGATGTTGCCCCACTGATCGTTGCCGCCCATTTGCAGCGTGCAACTGTAGCGGCGGTACAGCATCAGAAAATCATACGCCTGCAAAATTTGATAATTAAATTCGATAAATGAGAGGCCGGTTTCCAAACGGGCTTTGTATGCTTCTGCGGCCAACATACGGTTAACACTAAAATGCCGTCCAATGTCGCGCAAAAATTCGATGTAATTCAAACCAAGCAGCCACTCGGCATTATCCACCATCAGCGCGCGACCGCCATCGAAATCAAGGAAGTGGCTGAGTTGCCGCTTGATCTTCTCACCGTTCGCCACAATCTTTTCGCGGGTGAGCATTTGGCGCAGCTCCGTGCGGCCACTCGGATCGCCGATCATCGTCGTGCCGCCGCCTAAAATGGTAATCGGTTTATGCCCGTGGCGTTGCGCCCAAGCCAGCGCCATAATTTGCACCAAACTTCCCGCGTGCAAGCTATCCGCCGTGGGATCAAAACCGATGTAGCAAGTTATTTTCTCTTCAGCCAGCTTTTTGCGCAACGCGGTTTCATTGGAAACTTGTTGAATGAAGCCGCGCTGTAAAAGTTCGTCGTAAAGATTCGGCATAGGCTAAAATACTAAAATTTACTTCCATTCACGTCGCGCATTGAAGACGCGCTTTTTCTCGCGATCCGCTTCGCGTTTGGCGATGGCCTCGCGTTTATCATATTCCTTTTTCCCCTTCGCCAACGCCAACTCGAGCTTCACTTTGCCGTTCTTGAAATAAAGCTGCAACGGCACCAGCGTCAAGCCGGTTTCTTTCGTTTTGCCAATCAGCCGGCGAATCTCGCTGCGATGCAACAGCAGTTTGCGGTCCCGTTCCGGATTATGGTTGTTGATGTTGCCGTGCGAATAAGGGCTGATGTGCATGCCATACAACCACACTTCGTTGTTGCGCAACGCCGCATACGAATCTTTAAAATTCACGCGTCCTTCGCGCAGACTTTTCACTTCGGTGCCGGCGAGCACGACGCCCGTTTCATATTTGTCCAGCAATTCATAATTATGCCGGGCTTTGCGATTGTAGGCAATCTGTTTTTCTTCTGATTTTGGCA
>CAZVZZ010000035.1:0-17551 GCA_964631505.1 uncultured Cytophagia bacterium | reverse complement strand
GCATCTATCGCAACGATTTCCCACCGGAGGAAATGGAGCGCATTTGCGAGCGCATCCGCAAATACCATCAAGCAAATCATCCAGCAATTTTCACGACATAAATTTAATCGGAGCCAACTATGTCGGAAGAAACCATCAAAAAATTTTCGCGCCGCGACTTTTTGAAAGTGAGCGGCGGCGGTGCGGTTGGCGCGGCGGTAATTCCATCGCTCGTCAAAACTCCACCAGCGCCGGTCGATGGCGCCGTCATTTTTGAAGGCGCGACGACGATTCAACTCAAAGTCAACGGCCAGATACGCAGCGTCGAAGTCGAGCCGCGCACGACGTTGCTCTCGGCATTACGCAACCAGCTTGACGTCACCGGCTGCAAAGAAGTTTGCGACCGCGGCGAATGCGGCGCCTGCACGGTGATGATGAACGGCAAAACCGTGCTGGCGTGCATGATGCTCGCGCTGGATGCGGTCGGCAAAGAAATCACCACCGTTGAAGGCCTCGCCGTCGATGGCAAGCTCGATGTGGTGCAACAAGCGTTTGTCGACAAAGACGCGCTGATGTGCGGCTTTTGCACGCCGGGTTTCGTCATGTCGGTGCGCGCTTTGTTGAATAAAAATCCCCATCCGACCGAAGCCGAGGTGCGCAAAGCCGTTGCGGGCAACACCTGCCGCTGCGGCACGTATGGCCGGATATTTGAAGCGGCGCTGGCCGCGACCCAATCAACCAACGGAAAGAGAGGTTGAGTCATGGCAAATTGGAAACCCCTCGACCAAATGACGTATCTCGGGAAGCGTTACGCGCGTCTCGACGGCCCGGCGAAAGTGACCGGCGCCGCGAAATATACGTATGACGTCAATCTTCCCGGCATGTTGTATGGCGCGCTGCTGTCGTCGCCGCATCCCGCCGCGGTGATTAAAAATATCGATGCGAGCGCAGCCCAGGCGCTGCCCGGCGTGAAAGTTGTTTTGACGAATATCCACGCCACCGGCACGGTGCGTTACGTCGGCGAAGAAGTTGCGGCGGTGGCGGCGATTTCGCCGGAGATCGCGCGCGACGCACTGGAGTTAATTAAAGTCGAATATGAAATTTTGAAATTTGCCTCCGACATTGAGGTCGCGATGCAAACCGACGCCCCGCGTATTTTTGCCGAGCAACCGAATATTCGCGATCCGCGCCAAGGCGGCAAAGGCGATGTCGAAGCCGGTTTCTCGCAAGCCGTGGTTGTGGTTGAAAGCGATTATCGCACGCAGGTGCAAACGCACAACAGCTTGGAAGTGCACGGCTGCGTCGCGAAATGGGAAGGCGAGAACCTCATCGTGTGGGATTCGACGCAGGGCGTGCATCCGATTCGTGAAGGCATTGCCAAATTTCTCGAGATGCCGCAGAGCAACGTGCGCGTGATTTGCGATTACATGGGCGGCGGCTTCGGCAGCAAATTGCAATCGAGCCGCTACAACGGCATTGCGGCCAAACTCGCGAAAGCCGCGAATGCGCCGGTGAAACTGATGCTGACGCGCCGGCAGGATTCAATGACCGCCGGCAATCGCCCGAATTTGCTGGCGCACGTGAAAATGGGCGCGGCGCGCGACGGCAAGATCGTTGCTTTTCAATCGAAAACCTACGGCACCGCCGGTATCGGCACCAATGCGGGCGCGGCCTTGCCGCTCGCTTATGACATTCCGAATACGAAAACCGAGCATTATGATGTTTACACCAACGCCGGCCCCGCCCGCGCGTTTCGGGCGCCCGGTTGTCCGCAAGCTTCGTTTGTCATGGAGCAAGTGATGGACGAGATGGCGGAAAAGCTGAACATGAATCCGCTCGATTTTCGTTTGTTGAATGACACGAATGAAACGCGCAAAAAAGAATGGAAGCTCGGCGCGGAAAAATTCGGCTGGGCCAAACGCGCGCCGAAACCGAATGCCGATCCTGGCCCGATTAAACGCGGCATGGGCCTCGGCGCCGCGGTTTGGTGGCCCGGCGGCCGCGGCACCAAATCGCAACTAACGATTCTGCCGGACGGCGGCATCGAGATTCGTTGCGGCACGCAGGATCTCGGCACGGCGACGCGCACGATCGTCGCCGCCGTTGTCGCGGAAGAGTTCGGCGTGCCGATTGAATCGGTGAAAGCGCTGATCGGCGACACCAATTATCCGTATTCCGGCGGCAGCGGCGGCAGCACCACTGCGCCCTCCGTGGCCCCGGCGATTAAAAATGCCGCAGAAAAAGGCAAAGACAAATTGCTTGATCTCGCGGCCACGCAGCTCGGCGTGGCAAAAACGGATTTAGTGCTGGCGAACGGCAAGGTTTCCACGAAAACAAAATCTTTGAATTGGAAACAACTCTGCGCGCTGCTCGGCACCGCCCCGCTGGAAGTGCAGGGCGAATGGGTTGAAGGCCTCTCTTCTTCCGGCGTCGCCGGTTGCCAATTCGCCGAAGTCGAGGTCGATACCGAAACCGGGTTGGTGAAAGTGCTGCGCGTGCTCGCGGTGCAAGACTGCGGCCTCGTGCTCAATCGGTTGACCGCAGAGAGTCAAGTCATTGGCGGCGTGATTCAAGGCGTGTCGTATGCATTGCTCGAAGATCGGCTGATCGATCCGCTCACCGGCATTCCGCTCAATGCGACGTTCGAGAATTACAAAGTGCTCGGCGCGCTGGAGATGCCAAAGATCGACGTGATCATTTACGACGAACCCGCCCGCGGCGTCATCGGCATCGGCGAACCGCCGACGATTCCAACGGCGGGAACGATTGCCAACGCGGTTTATCACGCCACCGGCAAACGCCTGCGCGAAATTCCGATGACGCCTGATCGCGTGCTGGCGGCGTTGCAGGCGTAAGATTTATCATAACGTTCGTAGTTGCGCCTTCAGGCGCAAAATTTTCAATGAATCGAAAATTTTTCTTTCTTCGCAAATGTGACGCCTGAAGGCTACGCCCGTGGGCGTTACTACGAACGAATTTAAAAATTGGAGAATCCATCATGTATAATTTTGAATATGTCAATCCCAAATCACTGGAAGCCATCCCGGCATTGTTGAGCAAGAAATGGGATGAAACCATGTTGCTCGCCGGCGGCACGGATTTGCTCGACATGTTGAAAGAACGTTTGGTCAAACCGCAGCGCGTGATCAATCTCAAAAGCGTGCCGGGGTTGAGTTATGTCAAAAACGGCGCGGGCCTCGAGATCGGCGCATTGACGACGATTGCAGAGATTGCGGAACATCCGTCGGTGCGAAAAAATTTTGCCGTGCTCGCCGAGGCCGCGGAGAACATTGCGACGCCGCAGTTGCGCAACATGGGCACGCTCGGCGGCAATCTCTGCCAGCGGCCGCGCTGCTGGTATTTTCGCAATAAAGATATCGTGTGCATCAAAAAAGGCGGCAGCAAATGTTACGCAGTGGACGGCCTCAACAAATATCACTGCATCTTCGGCGGCGGCCCGAGCTTCATCGTGCATCCGTCGGATTCCGCGCCGGCGTTGATGGCGCTTGGCGCGAGCCTCGAAATTCTCGGCCTCACTGGCAAAGAGAGCGTGAAACTGGCGGATTTTTATGAGCTGCCGGTGGACAACATTCGCCGCGAGCATGTTCTTGAACCCAACCAAATCATCACCGCCGTGAAAGTGCCGCAGCCGGTGCCCGGCACCAAAAGCACATATCTCAAATTCCGCGAAAAGCAATCGTTCGATTTCGCGATTGTGAGTGTTGCTGCGGTTTTGCAAATGGAAGGCAAAGTTTGCAAAACGGCCAGCGTCGTGCTCGGCGGCGTCGCGCCGATGCCGTGGCGCGCCGAAGCCACGGAGACTGAATTAAATGGCAAAACCTTGAACGCGGAGGTGATCAAGAAAGCTGCGGAAGCTGCCGTTGATAAAGCGATTCCGATGAAGCAGAATGCATATAAAATTCAGTTGACGAAGGTGATGGTGAAGCGGGCGCTGGAGAAGTTGGCAGTATAAAAATATGACACAAACATCCGTAGACGAATCGCCAAAAGTGGAATCCCCCAAGCAAAAGTCGGGCTGGAAAACCGCTTACGCCGCGCTTTTCATTATTTTCATCATCACCGCGGCGCTGAACATGCTGCGCGTGCGTGCCGGGTTTTGGACGAATTACGCCGCCGATATCGTGGTGCCGGCGCTGCTGTATATCATCATCCGCGGCCTGCATTCGCCACGCCGAACGAGCGTGCTAACTCGTTATCTCGGCACCCGGCCCGAAGTGACGGCGCTTACACTGCTTGTCGCCAGCGCATTGACAGAAGTGAGTCAATTCTATTGGCCCAAGGGAATTTTTGCCGGACGCTTTGATCCCGGCGACATACTGGCGTACGCCTTGGGCATTGCTGTTTGCTATTTCTTTGACAAAAAATCATCCGCTTAACTCTTGGTATTTTAACGCGGGTTATTATGGACGACATCAAGCTCATTGACTATGATGATAAATACGCGCTCGACGCCGTCCGCATGTGGCGCGCCAGCAAAGAGCAAGCGCTGGGCATAAAAGATGTCCATGACTTTGATGACCATCTTGATTTTTTGAGAACCAAGCTCAGCAAAGAAAACCAAGTCTACCTCGCCATTGACGAACGCACCGATCGCGTCGTGGGGATCATGGCACAAAACGGCAGTGAACTGAATCAGCTTTATATTCACGTTGACTATCAAAGAATGGGCATCGGCAGCCGTTTGCTGCAACGGGCCAAAGAGCTGTCCCCGGGGAAGCTGCAGCTATTCACATTTGCGGTCAATAACGGCGCGCAGGCATTTTACGAAAAGCACGGCTTTGCCGTTATCGGCCGCGACCATGAAAACGAGGAAAACCTGCCCGATCTCAGATATGAGTGGGTTAAAAAATAATACAAATTCTTGCTTTATCCTTATCTCTGCGGGTTATAAATGAAATTCGACGATTTCGACGCCCAAATGCGCGTCTTTGAAACAGCACACGATCATTGCGTGTTGCCGGGCCTGTACCTCGTCGCACGGCTGGATGGGCGCGGCTTTACGCGGCTCACGAAAGAAGTGCATCGCTTTGAAGCCCCGTTTGATGAAAAATTCCGCGACCTGATGCTCGCCACCACCGCGCATCTGATGGAGTGCGGCTTTCGTATGCTTTACGGCTATACGCAAAGCGATGAGATCTCGCTGCTCTTTCATCCGCAGGACGAATCATTTCATCGCAAGCTGCGCAAGTTGAACTCCGTGTTGGCCGGCGAGGCGAGCGCGAAATTCTCGCTGCTGCTCGGCGCGATGGGGTGTTTTGATTGCCGCATCTCACAACTGCCCACCATCGAATTGGTGGGCGACTATTTTCGTTGGCGCAGCCAAGACGCGCACCGCAATGCGCTCAATAGCCACTGTTATTGGATGCTGCGCAAGCAGGGCCAATCCGAAAAAACCGCCACGACTCGGCTCCTGAGAATGTCGGTCGCCAACAAAAACGAGCTGCTTTTCCAAAACGGCATCAATTTCAACGAACTGCCGAACTGGCAAAAGCGCGGCGCCGGTATTTTCTGGGAGAGGTATCAGAAGCCGGGCAAGAATCCCAAAACCGGCGAAGAGGTTTTAGCGGAACGCCGGCGGCTGAAATGCGAGCTTGATCTGCCGATGAAGGATGCCTACAACCGTTTCATTAGTGACTTGTTGGCGGCATCTCAATCCGAAAAATAACCCACTGCCTTCAGCATAACATTTTTTTCTGCCCTCAGCTCACCCGCTTATGAAATTTCAACGCGCTGACGGTGAGAATCAGCGCGCCGAACGCCGCCAACGGCGCGATCTCACGCCAAAGAAATTGCAGCGGCGTCGCCTTGAGAAAAATCTCGCGCAGCAAGTTGACGTAATAGCGCAGCGGATTGAGGTACGTCACGTTTTGCCACGCCTCCGGCATGTTCGCAATCGGCGTCAGAAAGCCGGACATGAGTATGAGAAAGATCATGAAGAACCACGAAATGAACATGGCCTGCTGCTGCGTCTCGGCCAGTGTTGAGATGAAAATGCCGAGGCCTAACGTGGTCAGAAAATACAGCATCGAAACGCCCAACAGCACGAGATAACTGCCGGCCAAGGTGAGATCGAATACCAGAAAGGCCAGCGCCAGCATGATGTTGATTTCCACAAAGCCGATGAGCACGAACGGCAGCACTTTGCCGACGATCAACTCGGCAGGGCGAATAGGGGTTACCATCAATTGCTCAAGCGTGCCGATTTCTTTTTCTCGCACCAATCCCATCGAGGTCAGGAACATCGTGATGACCGTCACCAACAAGCCGATGAGACCGGGCACGGTGAAAAGCTTGCTTTCCAGGTTCAAATTGTACCACATTCTGGTTTCGCTGACCACCGGCAGGCCGCGATTTTCTGCAAGGCGCCGCGGTTGAGTTGAGGCAAATTCTTCGGCATAGGCTACGAGAATGCCCTGAGCATAACCCATGGCAATGCCGGCGGTGTTACCATCCAAGCCGTCGGCGGTCATCTGAAGATTGGGCTGCAATCCCCGCTCGAGATCGCGGCCAAAATGCGGCGCAACAAATACGCCGATTTGCGCCTGCCAGTTGTCGAGCGCCGCGCGGATGGCTTGCGGACTTTCCACATAGCCGACAAATTTGAAATATGGGCTGTTGATGAAACGCCGGCAAAGCTCGCGGCTAACAACGCTGTTGTCCGCATCGTAGATCGTCACTTTGACGTTTTTGACGTCGGTGGTGATGGCGTAACCGAGCACGAACATCTGCACGATCGGCACAAACAGAATGATGCGCAACATCTGGCGATCACGAAACACCTGGCGGAATTCTTTTTGGAGCAAATAGATTATGCGTTGCATGTATTTCTACTTGGAACAAGTTTTCAGTAATCAGTATTCAGTGTCAAACTGCTTACTGATCACTGGTTACTGATTACAACGTCGTCTTAAACTTCTTCGTGCTGACGAGCGTTAGAATAATGCCCATGCCCAGAAGCACCAGAAGCGGCGTCCAAATGTGCATTAACGTGTTGCCCTTCAACATGATGCCGCGCACGATGATGAGAAAGTATTTTGCCGGCACGACATACGTGATCCCTTGCAAGACTTTCGGCATACTGGCAACCGGGAAGATAAAGCCCGAGAGCATGATAGATGGCAACATCGAAATGATCAACGCCGCCATCATCGCCACCTGTTGCGTGTGCGCCACGGTGGAAATAAACAAGCCCAGCGACAGCGCGACAAAAACATAAATCAACGCGGCGCCTAAAATCAGCGCGACACTGCCGATGATCGGCACCTTGAACCAGAAATGCGCCACCAGCAAAACGATGACACCATCGATGAACGCCAAAAGAATATAGGGCACCACTTTGCCGATAACAATCTCTCGCGCGCGCACCGGCGATACCAAGATTTGTTCCATCGTGCCGGTCTCTTTCTCCCGCGCAATCGCGACGCTGGTGAGTAAAGCCGAAATCATGATCAAAATCAGCGCCACCAAGCCAGGAACGAAAAAGTAGGTACTCTTGAAAGTCGGATTGTATTGAATCGTCGTCTGCACCTCAAACGGCGCTGCCAGCCCGCGCCCGGCATTGAACGACTGCAAAATAATATCAGCATAGTTGCGAATCGCCTGGGCGGCGTTGGAATCGCTGGCGTCGATCAGCGTTTGTACTTTGGTCGGCACCGGGCGCTCGATCGTCGTCGCAAAATCATGAGGAATGATCAGCACAATTCTGGCCTGGCGATTTTGAAATAACGCGTCCGCCAGAGCTTCGCCGCCCTCGAAGCTTCGAACCGTAAAAAACTTGCTTCCCTGAAAGGCCCGCACCAAATCACGGCTCGCCGGAGATTGGGAGTGATCGATGACGGCCAGATCGATATTTTGAATTTCCATATTGATCGCATAGCCAAACATCAATAGCTGCGCCACCGGCATAATGAAAATGATGATCAGCGTCCGGAAATCGCGCCGGATGTGAATGAACTCTTTGCGAATGATGGGGATGATGCGGTTCATTTTGTATTGCTGTTGAAGTGATCAATAACCAGTATTCAGTGTTCAGTAAGTTCAGTGTCGTGACTGATTACTGAAGACTGAACACTGGCCTTCACCGGTCCACCAAATGAATAAAAACCTCCTGCATCGACGCTTTGCCGTATTTCCGTTTCAGCTCTTTCGGCGAGCCGAGGGCGATGATTTCGCCCTGGTTCATGATCGACACGCGATTGCAATACTCGGCCTCATCCATGTAATGCGTCGTCACAAAAATGGTTTTGCCTTGTTGCGCCATTTGATAAATCAAATCCCAAAAATTGCGCCGCGCTTCGGGATCGACGCCGCCGGTCGGCTCATCGAGAAAAACAATCGCGGGATCGTGCAGCAGCGCGCAACTCAATGCCAGCCGCTGTTTGAATCCCAGCGGCAGCGCGCGCGTCATCATGCCGGCTTGCGCCGCCAGCCCCAAGCCTTCCAGCAAAGAGGCGCGCTTTTGCAGCAGCGCCGGCCGTTTCAAACCATAAACGCCGCCGTAAAATTCGATATTCTCCGCCGGCGTCAAATCTTCATACAACGAAAACTTCTGGCTCATGTAGCCGATGTGCTGCTTGATTTTTTCGTTCTCTTTATAAATGTCAAACCCCGCCACGCGACCGGCGCCCGAGGACGGCAGCAGCAAACCGCAGAGCATGCGAATGGCCGTCGTCTTCCCCGCGCCATTGGCGCCGAGAAAACCGAAAATTTCGCCGGCCTCAACCGTGAGGTTGAGATTTTTAACTGCTTCAAATTTGCCGAAGCGCTTACCGAGATTTTGCGTGTGAACGGCGTGGGTATTCATGTTGTTCAAAACGTTTTCTGGCTTCCTATTTTTCTTACCCACGGATAAAAAGCCGCCCACGGATGGTCGGAATAAAATCCGTTGGCAGCTTTTCATCCGTGGGACAATTGTATTTAACGCTTCACGGGTTGCCGTTTTGTCTGCTTTGTGACGTCAACCGGCAAGCAAACTAACCGCCTAACTTTTTCGCATCAACTCCATAAATGTATCTTCAATGCCCGGATCAACCCGTCGCATGTCGCTGATCGGCTCCGGCGCGTTTTTGATAAGGCGATTGATCATGTCGCTGGCCAGCGGCGCAGCAAAGCTGACGTGCAAGCGGTCGCCGAAAATCTGCACCGACTGGCTCTGAACTTCATTTTTAAAATACGGCACCAGCAATTGCGGCATCGGCGTCGCCACTTCGTAGAGCGTGTGCGGAAAATGCTTCGTGATGAAACGCGGATCATCGAGCGCCAGCAGCTTGCCTTTGTGCATGAACGCGACGCGATTGCACAACAGCGCTTCATCCATATACGGCGTCGATACCAAGATCGTCACGCCGTCGTCACGCAGTTGCTGCAGGATTTGCCAAAACTCCCGGCGCGATACCGGATCGACGCCGGTGGTCGGCTCGTCGAGAATCAGAATCGTCGGCGTGTGAATCAACGTGCAGGAGAGCGCCAGTTTTTGTTTCATGCCGCCGGAAAGCTGTTTTGCCAGCCGGTTTTTGAACGGCTCCAGCTTGCTGAAATGATACAACTGCGACAAGCGCTTTTTCTTCTCCGCCGCCGGCACGCCGAACAGATCGGCGAAGAACATGAGATTTTGCTCGACCGAAAGATCGGGATAAAGCGAGAAACGCTGCGGCATATACCCGAGCATCGCGCGAATCACCGCGACGTCACGGCGCACGTCGAAATTGGCGAGACGCATTTGCCCATCTTTCAGTGGCAACAGCGTGCAGAGCGTTCGCATCGTCGTGGTTTTGCCGGCGCCGTCCGGGCCGATCAAACCGAACAGCTCGCCGCGCTGAATGGCCAACGAAAAATTGGCCACCGCTTGAATTTTGCCGTAGCTCTTGCTGAAATTTTCGATGGTGATGATGTCCGGCATAATGAAAAAAATAAAAGCGTTTGTCGTAACGCCCACGGGCGTAGCCTTCAGGCGTCGAATGTCGGGAACAACAAACTTCTCACTCTTTATCAAGCTCAACGCCTGAAGGCGTCACTACGAACATTTATGAACCCGGCTGCAATGTGATCGACACCGGCATGCCGTGTTTCAACAGGCGTTCGGGATTATCGACCGTGACTTTCACCGCATAAACCAAAGCCGTGCGGCTTTCCGGCGTCAAAATATTTTTGGGCGTAAATTCGGCTTTGGCGCTGATCCACGTGATCGTGCCGTTCAGCGTTTGTGTCGCGCCGTCGATTTTAACCTGCGCATTTTGCCTGAGCCGAATTTGCGGCAGATACGTTTCCGAAACATAAACCTTCGCCCACATTTTGCTGAGGTCGACAATCTCAACGATCGGCGCGTTGGGCGGAATCGTTTCGCCGGCATCATAATAGCGCGTGGTCACCGTGCCGCGGATCGGTGCTTTCACCATCGCATCGTTGATCTGCCGCTGCAGGAATTTGGTTTGCGCGTCCAATCCTTTTTCCTTGCTGGCAATCGTTTGCAAACTCTGGCGCGCGGATTCCAGCGCCGTATTGGCGCGATCATAAGTGATTTTGGCATCGTCCAACGCTTGTTGCGAAGCGGCGTTTTTGGCGAAGAGGTCGCGAAACCGTTCATAGCGGGTTTTCGCATAATCATAATCTTCCTGCGCCCGCCGCAGACTGGTGTTCGCGAGGCGATGCTGCACCGCCAGCTCGTCAAGCCCGGCACGGATTTGCTCGAATTGATAATTCAACTTCTCGGCATCGACCACGGCCAACGTATCGCCGGCGGCGACCTCTTGGCCTTCGTCGAAATTCACTTTCAACAAATAGCCGCCGGTTTGCGCCGCCACCTTAATGGCCGTGCCTTCAATAATGGCGCTGGCCTGAAAAGTGGAATTTGTTTTCTTGGCACAGCTTGTTAGAATTATTACCGTGACCAAAAACAGATTAGCAATCAGCTTCATTATCGCCTCCGTAAACCAATTGGCCCCACGGATGAAAATCGGCCCACGGATTTTAAATTTTTTATCCGTGGGCAGCTTTTCATCTGTGGGAAAATTTTTTTGCTTGTAACAAAATTTTCAACAAACCTCACTCCGCAATCGCCCCGGTCGCCAACAAAATTTCACTCTGCGCCAAATAATACTGAATCAACGCACGCTGCCATTGCAACTCGGCCTGCGTCAAATCCGCCTCAGCGACGATCACGTCGTTGGTGGTGGCAACCCCTTCGCGTTGCTGTGTACTGACGATGCGATACCGCTCCTGTTGTTGTGCCCGCAATTTTTCCGCCAGTTGAATTTGTTTGAGGGCAAACGTCGCATTTTCCCAGCCTCTTTCCACATCGTAATCAATGTTACGCCGCAGCTCACGCTCTTCCAGCGTCAAGCGATTCAGCTCAACGGCGGCGGCTTCGCCACGATGGCGATCCTGGTTGGCGCGCCACAAATTCCACTGTAAATTCACGCCGATGGTGCTGTAATCCATCCACGTATTCGCCACTTGATTCAGCCCCGGTTTGCCGTAATGATATTTTGCTTCGGCGCCGAGATCGGGCCAATACGTGGCTTGCGCCAACTTGCGGCTCAACTGCGCGCTGCGCTGTCCCAACCGAATGCCGTTCAACTCCGGACGATGTTGCAGCGCCTGCCGTTTGAGGCTGTCCAACGCCGGACGAATTTCCGAGGGCTGAATCAAATCAATTTCCGCGATGGGTCGCGTGGTGGCAAGATTCAACAGGCGCGCCATTTGCAAATCGATGAGCCGTTGGTCGCGCTGATTTTGCTCGAGTTGAATTTTCAGTTGCAATGTTTGATTGAAGACTTGCAGCGTGTCATACGCCATCACCTGCGCCGCACGGAACAAGCTGCGGGCCTGCTGCAATTGCACCTCCAGCCGCGCCAGACTCGCTTCCTGAATTTTTCGCTCTTTCTTCAAGCTCTGGGCTTGATAGAACAGCCAATAGGTTTGATAAGCGGTTTGCTGTTGCAAAAGCGCCAGCCGCGTCTGTTCGGATTCCACGGCGGTCTGCGCCAACTCAACCTGCGTGCGCAATTTTCCGCCGGTAAAAATCGGCTGGCGCAAACCGATGGCGACGTCGGTGCGATCATGCCCACCCAACTCGATGCGCGGTTGCGAGAAATTCGGCGGCAGCGGCAAACCCAATTTATCCATAGGAAGATCGAGCTTCGCCACTTCGTCAGTGTACGACGTGGTGGCGCCGAGATCGAGCGACGGCCAACGCTGCCCGCGTTTGATGGCGGTCTCCAATTCGGCAATTTTTTGCTTTTGTTGTTGCTTTTGAAGTTGTAGATTATCCTGCCGGACAAGTCGCAGCGCCTCATCCAGCGTCAGCGGCGTTTGCGCTGCCGCGAAGCCGGTTATCCACAACAACGCTACGGGCATTAAAATTTTTTTCATTTTATGCATCCTGAATTTTGCAACGGCATTACTTTAGCGCCAGATTGGCGGCTTTGAGCTTTTGATACTGCTCGCGGCCCTTGGGCGTCAGGGCGCCGTTCATAAAAAGGTCGAACAGCGCCGACAACGCTTCGTGCATCGAATAGGACGAATTGATCAACACCTCGGGATTAATGCCTTCATGGATTGCGCCAAGCAGAAAATTGAAGAACATCTCCCGGTTAAAATCGGCGCGCACCGTGCCGTCGCGTTTGCCCTGCTCGAGAATCACCACCAGATTCTTGCGCATGCGCTCGCGGCGAAAAGCTTCGATGCGCTGCCAGAGAGGCGGCAGATGCCGGTGTAAACTTTCGAGCATTGTTTTCGTAACAAAATGTTGCTGCTGCTCGGTAAGCATTTGGACGATGCGCAAAAGCTTTTCGATCGCCGGCAAGGGGCTGGCGAGAATCGCGTCACAACGCCGGTTGATTTCCGCCAACACGTGCTCCACCAGCATCTCCGCCAGCTTGAGCTTGGTCGGAAAAAATTTGTACAGCGTCTTCTTGCTGATGGCCAATTCACCGGCGATGTCATCCATCGAAGTTTTGCCGTAGCCGCTGGCGGCAAATTTTTCTTTCGTTTTGAGAATGATGCGCTCGCGAATCGCGGTGGCTCGTTCAGACATCAAGAATTACCATTGGAAACTAATTTTGTTTTTTCAGTTTCCATTAAAATAAAATAAAACGGCACAAATTGCCGTTGAAAATTATTTGAAAACTGCTACGAAATTTATCGTTTCCAAGTTACAAAATCTTTTTTTGACAGTCAAGACTTTTTTTGGGGGGATCAATCGGGCAACTCAACGTTTATGTTGAGCGGAAATTTACTCGGAACATAAAAAGGCGCCACATGAATGTGGCGCCACATCATGCGGAGGTGGAATGCGGGTTTCCTATTTCCGGCTCATTCTGCTGGGCTTTGGTTTCATGGGGATTTCATTATTGTGGGGCATTTACAATGCGTACGTTCCCATTTTTCTGCAGGCCGGCCGTCCGGATTTTTCAAGCAGCGCCGGCGTAACGGGCTTCGGACTGGGCACAACGCTGACCGGCTTCATCATGACGCTGGACAACCTCGCGGCGCTGTTTATTTTGCCGTATGTCGGCGCATGGTCGGATCGCCTGCGAACACCGTGGGGACGGCGCAAGCCGTTTATCGCCGTGGGCGCGCCATTGGCTATGCTCAGCTTCGTTGCCATTCCACATGCGTTGGGCGGGCAACTCGGCATTTTCATGTTGGCCATTTGCTTGATGCTGCTCAGCATGGATCTCTTCCGCACGCCGCTGATCACGTTGATGCCGGACATCACGCCCTCGCCGCAGCGTTCTCAGGCCAACGGCGTCATCAATTTAATGGGCGGTTTCGGCGGCATTCTCGCCTCCGTTGCCGGTGGCGCGCTGTTCAAAATTTCTGTGGGAGCGCCGTTTTATTTTGGCGGCATGGTGATGCTGTTCGGCTGTCTGGTCGTGCTGTTGTTTATTCGCGAACCAGTCCCCGCAGAACTCGAACCCGGCGAGAACGCGCCCGGACTATTAGAGAGTTTGCGGGCCGTCGTGTTTGATCATGATCGTTCAGCGCTGCGCTTGCTGGCGGCCATCTTTTTCTGGTTTCTCAGTTTCAATGCCATCGAAGTTTTTTTTACCTCGTTTGCCGTCAATATTTTGCAGGTCAACAGCGGCGAGGCCACTTCGATGGTGGCGTTTTTTGCATTGAGCATAATTTTATTCGCCGTGCCGGGCGGCTGGCTGGGCGCTAAAGTAGGCCGCCGGCGCGCGATTCAACTGGCGATCATGGTGTTTGCACTGTTGCTCATCTGTGGCCATTTTGTACACACCGTGTGGCAAGCGCGGCTGTTGCTCGCCGCCTCCGGCATTGCGTGGGCGGTGATCGTGGTCAATTCATTACCGATGGTCGTGGATTGCGCGCCGCCCGCGCGTGTCGGCGCGTATGCGGGTTTGTATTATCTGGCTTCGCAATCATCAGCCATTGTTGGGCCGATTCTGGCCGGCAAAATCATCGCGATTTTTAACAATGATTACCGTGTCATTTTCCTGTACGGCGCCATCGGTCTCGGCATCGCTTTTGCCTTCATGCTGGGGGTGCGCCGCGGCGAGGCGATAAAATCTTGATAACGAAAAATCTTTGCAACCAAAATTTCCTGCAGTTTAAAATTCAAAAAGTCTATTTACAACAATGGAGCGAAATCGCATAGCATGATGAAAAAATTTTTCACCTTGAGCTTAGTTTTATCTTTACCGCTTTCAGCCCACGGTCAAAACGCATCGGTGCCACGCGCTTTTTTTCAACAAGGCGTGCGGTATAAAATCGAAGCGACGTTCGACACCACGGCGAAAGCGCTGACCGGCCATCTGACGTTGACGTACAAAAATAATTCGCCGGACACGCTCAAGCGGATTTATCTGCAGGTGCCGGCCAATGCGTTTTTTGACGAAGAGAACACCGCCATGCGCGAAATGCGGCGTTTTCGCAGTGATAATATCCGCATCATTCATGAAGGCGATTATCCGCTCACCATTCAGAGCCTGCAGTTTCACGCCATCGGCAAAGAAACCGAATTTCCGCTGCGCGCGTTTGATTTTCACGACACGCTTTTGGATCTGCCATTGCCGAAAAATTTATTCCCCGGCGATTCGCTGACCCTGGAGCTGGGTTTCACGCAAGACTACAAAAAGGCTTTTGAAGCAGCGCCCGCGGTTGAACGGCAAACCAAGCGCCAACCGCGAGCCAGCCCGACGCCGCAGATCGATTTCATCCACTGGTTTCCACGTGTCGTGGTTTATGATCGCCACGGCTGGAACGCCGAGCCGTTTCATTTTTTAATGGAGGCGCAAAGCGTTTATGCGGAATTTGCCACGGTGGACGCGACCATCACTGTTCCCGGAAATTATGTCCTTGTCGGGTCGGGCGAAATCGTTGGCGGTGATCCGGGCTGGAACACCGTCACTCTCGACACCACCGTACACGGCAAAAAATTTCTGGCCTGGCAGGATTCGGTGCGGCAGGTTTTGCGCCAATCCGGCCCGCGCCAGGTTCGTTTCCGCGCCGCGCACGCGCAAAATTTTATTTGGAGCATCTCGCCGGAATTTGTGCGGACAACGTTTTCTTCTGCTTTTCCGGTAAATGTTTTTGGCCGTGGTGAAGCGCAGCGCGCTTTTGTTAAAGCAATCTGGAAAAATTTTGACGAAGTCTCGCGCTATATTCAAAACAACAGCGGCGCTTATCCATATTCACAACTCAATATCGTGAAGTCGACGCAGCGCGAAACCAATCAGCCGCCGATGATGTTGTTGGGCGAAGCGGATGTCTTTGAATTGAACTTTGCCTTCAGCCGGCTTTATTTTCCCGGCATTGTCGGCAGCAACGGCGTGCGCGAAAGCTGGCTGGCGAACGGGCTGGCGCTGTTTTTTGCGAAAAACTTTTCCGAGCAAAAACACGGCAAACTCGGCTACAATGCCGACAGCGCGCGCAAAGAGCTGGGCGTGTTTGCCAAGCTTTATCCGCTGCCGTCGATCAACGACATGCTGCGCAATTTTTCCCGCCTGTACATGACCTCCGGCCAAAACGAGCCGATCGCCAATTCCATTCATCAATACAAAGATCCGCCCGGGATGTTTTTCAATTCGTACCTCAAAGCGGATTTGTTTTACGAAATGCTGCGTTACGTGATCGGCGACTCCGCCTTCACGGCGAGCTTGCAGCGCTATTACGATGAATGGAAATTCAAACACGCGAGTGAAACCGATTGGCAAGAAATCTGCGAACGCACCAGCGGGCAAGACCTGGATTGGTTTTTCCAGCAATGGCTGCATCAAACGCCGACGGTCGATTATCAAAAAGGCGCGATCACCAAAACGCAGCAAGCCGACGGCACGTGGCGCACCGAAGTTGAAATTAAACGCAAAGGCGACGGCATCATGCCGGTGGAAGTCGAATTGGAGCGCGGCCACGGCCAAAAAGAAACCAAACGCTGGGACGGCAAAGAGGAATCCGGCAAAGTCGTTTTTGAAACCGCGGCGAAGCCCGGGCGCGTCACCGTCGATCCCAACGATCAAATCATGGACGCCAATCTGCTCAACAACGGCCGGCGGCGGCTGGCGTTCAAGCCCGATCTGCCGTTCATGCGTTACATATTCATGCCCGGCGACGCGTACGTCGTGCTGTGGCGGCCGGATTTAAGCAACAATGATGTGGACGGCTGGCGGCTGGGCGTGAAAACCAAAGCCAGCTATCGCGCGTTTTACCACAATCTGGCGCTCGATCTCAACTACGGCCTGCGCTCGCAGGAAATCGACGGGGCAATCAGCTACAATCATCCTTTACGCCGAAGCAATTTGCGCAATCGTTATTCATTATTAGTGCGCAAAAACGAGGGCCGCTTCGAAGCGGACGCACGTTTGCAATTTCAGGGATTACGCCGCTTGACGGCGACGGCGAGCGCCGCCTGGCAAATCGGTTTGAATTACTCGCATTTGCGCGATGGCGCTTACACCTTGCGGATCACCGAAAATGACACCGGAAAAGTAACGACGCCGGAATGGGACCGGCAAAAAATTTTCGCGGCGTATTTGCAAGCCGAGGCGCGTTTCACCCGCGGCCGGATCGGCGGCGAAACGCAATGGCGGCTGGAACGCGCGCTGCCGGGGAGCGAATCATCTTTCACCAAACTCAGCGGAAAAATTTTGACGCATTATCGGTTGCCCGGTTGGCGGGCGCGGCTGCAAGCGAATCTCGGCACGGCGTTCGGGCCGGATCGCTTGCCATTGCAGGATATGTTTCACGGCGAAGGGGCCGACGCGCGGGCGCGTTTTCGCAATGACCAATTAAAAACCGTAGGCAATTGGATCGGCAGTACGCATCGCCTTGTCGAAGGCGGCGGCAATTTGCGCGGTTACACCGGCACGCCCTTGCTGGCGGAAAAATATGCGAGCTACAATGTTGAGCTGGAGCCGAATTTCAATATTCTCGGCCTGTCGCCGTTTGCATTTTATGATCGCGGCGCGTTGTGGCCGGCGCGCGCGGCCGGGGCGCTCACCCGCGCGAACGCCGGCGCGGCGCTGAGTTTCGGCGGCTCGTCGACGCGTTTGTTCGGCGTCAGTCTTTTCTCCCAGTTTTCGGCGCGGAT
>CAZVZZ010000034.1:0-17873 GCA_964631505.1 uncultured Cytophagia bacterium | reverse complement strand
CAGCATGCAACGCCGATTGTTCGTGCAATTTACCGTCTTCGCATTATCCACGCTCATGCACGGGCTGCAAGGCAGGCCGAGATAGAAAATCAAACGCGTGTCGCAGAGCGGGCCAAAGCGTTTGGGCGTTTCCGGGCCATAAAATCCGACCACCGGTTTTTGCAAGGCGGCGGCAAGGTGCAACGGGCCGCTGTCGTTCGAGATGACGAGGCTGGCGTGCGAAATTAATTTGGCCAGCTCGATTAAAGTCAAAGCTCCGGCAAGATCATGAACACGCGCGGGTGAGGCAAGCGCCTGCGCCACGGCCTGCGTGTATTTTTTCTCGGGGCGCGAGCCGATTAAAATCATCTCAAGCTCGTAGCGGCGTAACAGCCATTTCGCGAGATGGACGAAGCGTTCCTGCGGCCAGCGCCGTTCGAGCGCCAGCGCGCTGGCGTTGATATTCATAATGACGGTGGGCCGCCATTTTTTTGCGCGAGCAAACGGCAACACCAGTCTCGGCAAAATACTTTTTTCGCATTGCGTAGATTCATCGCCAGCACCGGCCTCAATAAGGCGGAAAAAATTGCGTGCGGCATGCTCGTCGTCATCAAAAGGCACGGCAAGATCAAGCAGACGGTTTTTGACCGAATGCGGCCGCGAAAATCCGATCAACCGCCGTGGCTTCAAAAGGCGCGCGACGAGCGTCGAGAAATTGGCAAAGAACTCGGCGTCAAAAATCAGATCATATTTTTGCCGGCGCAATTGTGCGATCAATTGCATCGCGGAAAGCACAAACTTTCCGAGGTGTTTAAAATCGAGCGCAAAAACCTGATCGACGTGCGGAATAAGTGCGAACAACTCACGATTCTGCGCCAGCGTCAGAAAATCAATTTGCGTTTCCAGAAATTTTTGGCGCAAATAACGCAACGCCGGCTCGGCTAAAATGATGCTGCCGATACCCCAGAATTTGACCAGCAAAATACGCCGGACTGCCGTTGTAGGGTTTCGCTGCGTGTTGCTTGCTGACGATGGCGCCATCAGCAAAATGAGGCAGCGTCCGAGATATTCGTCAAGGCGTTTGGCAAGTTTGATGCGTTGGGTTTCGCTTAATATCGTCATCAGCACCGATTTAATTTAATGCGGGCGGTTAGAAAAAATTCTTGCTGGTGTTATTTTTCCGGCAAGGGTATTGAAAAAATCGAACCGACCTCTAATCCTCGCCCACGATCCGAAACAAACAAAATACGGCGATTAAAACCGTCCCATACCGGCGTTGTATCGATAGCCGGGTCGCGCGTTAAGCGCTGCAAGTTGCGCGTGAGAATATCCACCGCCCACAAATCGCGATTGCCGCCGCGATTCCACGAAAAAACAACCGTGCGGACTTCCGGCGAGAAAATTGGGCGCTCCATCATTTCATGGCTTTGTAGAAGAATGGTGATTTCGTTTTTTTCGGGGACTGCCGCGGTTAAAGCGAGCACATAATTTTTCCCCGATTCGCTGCGAGCACAAAAAATTAATTTATCGTCGGACGGCGACGAATTAAGATCATAGCAACCTTCCCGATTTTGCACCCACGACGGCCTCGTGCCATTTAAATCCGCCACGCCGATTTTCCCATCGCGCAAAAAAACGAAACGCGTTCCATCCGCAAGCCAGCGCGGCTTTTCTCCTGCCAACAAAAATTTCGGCGTTTGCCCTTTGCCGCGGCTGAACCAAACTTCTGCGCGGCCGTTTTGGATGCTCTCCATCAACACGCTTTGATCATCGGTAGCCAAATCCGGCTCGTAAAATTTCTGCGGCGTGTCCGGCGTGTACTGGCCTTCGACCTGGCCGTCGCGCGTCATCGAGAAGATGGCGTAATCTTCATCGAGCAATTCACCGTAGCTAAAAACGATGCGCTCGCGGCCGAGGTTCGGCGTTTTAACGAGCAGGCCGAGATGGCGGTCAAATTCTTGTTCGTGCAACGGCACCCATTGCGCTGCATCATGCTCTGTTGCCGCGGCGCGGCGCCAATCCATTCCCATCATGATGGCGGCAATGAGCATTGCCGGCAACAAATACGGGCGAATCATTTTGAATTGTAAACGCCAGTTTGCCGGACGATAAAAAAAATAGCAAATCACAATAAAAAAAAGCACGAGCAGCCAGAGCCGCAGGTAACCGACCGGCGTCAACCAGCCGACGGCGAATTTTCGTAATTGCAAATAATGCGGCAAGTTGATGATTAAAAAAAACACGCCTAAAATAATGGCACGAATCAGGTGCTGCAAATCGAGCAGGATTTTTGCGAAACAGACAATCGACAAGCTCAACAGCAGAAAATGATACGTGGCGCTGCCGGGCGAGAGTAGCAACACCGCGAGCGGAATCATGCCGATTTCAAACAGGCGCTGATGCGTTTGATTCGCGAATGCCGTTTGGCGATAAATCCACACGAACACGGCGAGTGTAAACCACGCAATCAAATTTTTAAACAAACTGAACAGCAACGGCGATTCCAGCGCGGGCTCAGGATTGAGCGACGGACTGGCGATGAACATGCGGCGCAGCAGGCTGTTCCACGATTGGAATTGAATCGCAAACGGCTCCTGGATTTCGCCCTGCAGATGTCTGGGTAAAACTTCGGTGATGAAGACGCGAAAAATTTCCGCGCCTTGCAGCAAAACGATGAGGCCGATCAGCGCAGCACAAGTTGCGGCGGCGGCGAGCACGAGCCGCCATTCTCTTTTCCAAACATAATAAATGAGAAAGAAACCGCCGACGTATTTGACCGGCGTCATGAGGCCGAGTAAAATTCCGGCAAGCACGGGATAACCGCGCTGCTGCAAAAAAACGCCTCCCGCAATTGTCGCCAGCACGAGCAAATACATTTGGCCGAATAAAAAATTATTGATCAGTCCGATGCCGGTGCTCAACAAAATAATCGCTGCCGGCAGCCAGTGCAACGCCGTCAATTGAGCGAACAAGAAAACCGCCGTGATTGCAAGCGCGACATTTAAACCGATCCAAATGCGCTTCGCCAACAAAGGTTCAAACGGCGTTAGCGGCAGCATGATGAGCGCGGTCGGCGGCGGGTGCGGAATGAAGCCGCCAAGCTGATGCATGATGCCGTAACGGTCGATTTGCTTTTGAAACCAGACGAAATCGCGATACGCCGTGGCCAGTGGTTGGTGCTCGGCAACCAGACGCGCGGCGGTGTAATAATTGGCGAAATCGCCGCGCGCGTTTTGCAGCGCGGGCAGAACGCCTTTCCACAGAACGATGGCGGTAAACGTAGAGAAAATAATCTGCGCAGCGATGCGAATGAAAATATTGGCAAGCTGAAGTTTGCCACTCCGGTTTGAATTAGAAGCGTTCGGCATGGATTAAATCCTTTTTCAAACGCTGCAATTTTTGGTAACCGTAAACTTCGACCGGAAAATTGAATCGATGCTTTTTGAGCCGGTACTGGGCGCTGGGCTTGAACGCATTTAACAGCAAGCGATGCTGCCACGAATGATGGCGCTCACCGACTTTGACTTGATGGTAGCCGAAACGAATGTATTGCCGAATGGCTTGCAGACGTTCATGTTTGCCGCCATTCAACCACGGCAAGACTTGCAGGCGCGGATAAAACTCGGCCCATTCTTCAAAGGTTAGCGGCGGCACCAGGCCTTTGTCAATCGACTCCTGCCATGCCGGGGAGCCGGGATAGGGCGTGAAAATATTCGTGTAGCAATCGGCGCGATCGTAGCGTTCGTAAATCTGGCGAATCAGATCGACGGTTTTCAGCAAGTCTTCTTCTTTTTCTGCGGGCAGGCCGAAGATGAAGCCGAAGCTGGCGCGAATATCGGCCTCGCGGCAGCGTTCCACTGCGGCGAGAATGGCTTCAGTGTCGGATTTTTTTTCGATGGCTTTGAGCACGTCATCGGAGCCAGATTCCGCGCCGAAATGAATGCGCACCAATCCGGCGCGACGAAACAATTTGGCCTGCTCGGTCGTCATGCGCTCCCACGAGTCGGCGCGATCTTGAATGTACCAGTCGAATTTCAAACCGGTGCGCAGAAAGCCTTCGGCTATTGCCAGCGCGCGCGGACGGAAAGCGAAGAAGATGTCGTCGATAATGCCGACGAGATTGATGCGATATTTTTTGACCAGGTAACTGACTTCCTCAACCACCTGCTCGACCGGCAGCTCGTCGAGATTGCGGCCGTACACCGCGGCGTTGGAGCAATACGAGCAATTGTAAGGACAGCCGTGGCTGGTGGTGTACATGAGCCAGCGCAGGCGGGTGTTGCGATAATAGCGTTCGTAATCGATCAAATCGTAACCAGGCATGCGGCTCGGCAATAGCGCGACCGGCGTGTGCGGCCGCAGCGGATTCATCGTGATGACGCCATTCTCTTTGATGAGTGTGCCGGCAACGCCTTTGAGCGAGTCGCCGGCAGCGAGACGGTCGACCATTTCACGAAACGGTAATTCTCCCTGTTTGATAACGACGGCGTCAACATACGCGCATTCCAAAGTTTGTTGCGGCAAGATCGAGGGATGCCAGCCGCCCAGAATGATGGGCAGATGCGGATATTTTTCTTTGACGGCGCGGCCGACGGCAATCGCGCCTTTGATCATCGGACCCGTGACGAGCGACATGCCGAGACAGAGCGCGTCGTCAACTTCGCGCCGAACGGCGTTGACATAATCCGGCTCCATCGTGGTGTCGATAATTTTTACTTCGTAACCGGCAGTCACCAGCGGGCCGGCAACGGCAATAAGCGCGAGCGGCGGGCAAGCTTCGTTGCTGGCGTAAGCGGGAAAGAAGAGAACAACTTTTTTCTTTTTCATATCTTGTTCGTAGTAGCGCCTTCAGGCGCTATATTTTGAGCACTGAGAAATTTGTGGTTAGAAAAAATTTACGCCGAAACAACAAACTCACGAGATTTGCGGACTCGGTTGCAGTGTTTCAACGAGCCATTTTTCCACCGGGAAAGCATAATAATCTTTCGTGCAACGCCAGTTGGCGAGACGCTGCAAAGAGCGGCGGAAAAAGCCGTCTTTCGCATCCCACGCGTGGCGTGAATAAAATTTGAAGCGCTGCACGCGCCGCCATTTATCGCGGCTCACCCATGGGCCGTAGGAACCGACGAAATCGAAGTTGGCCCATTCGTCGAGCGTGCGCGGCATGGGATAACCTTTGGCACGGACCATGTCCGAGATCGGTGAGCCGGGATAAGGTTGATAGAAAAAAATCTGCGTTTTGAAGTTTGGGCTCATGGCGCGGAGCTGTTTGGCGATTTGCAAAGTGGCGGTCACGCTTTCTTCCGGCTCATCGGGAAAACCGACGATCATCGGAAAGTCCACAGCGATATCGTGGCGCACACAGCGTTCGGCGGCGAGGAAAATCTGCTCGAGGGTGAGGTCTTTTTTCATCCAATTCAGCATTTCTTGCGAGCCGGATTCGACGCCGATGAGCACACGGCGCAGGCCGGACTTTTTGCACAAGGCGAAATCGGCTTCGGACAAACGGCTGCCCTGATCGGCGCGCATGGTGGCGGTCCACGTGAATTTCAAATGGCGGCGCAAATATTCTTCGGCGACGGCGACGACGCGATCGCGGTAGGTGAAATAGGTTTCGTCCTGCAAGTGCAAATCCTCAAAGCGATGCGTCCGCCACAGCTTTTCCAATTCCTCGCCCATGCGTTCCGGCGCCAGCGCGTTCCATTTGCGTTTGTAAACGAACGGATCGGCGCAAAATGTACACCGAAAATAACAACCGGTGGAAGAAATATAATCCAATTGTTTTTGTTTTTTAAGAGAATAATATTTTTGTACCGGAATCAAATTATAATTAAGCGGCGGAAAGTCGTTCATCTCCTGCAGCGGCCGCGCCGGGTTTTGTACGATTGCACCGTCCTGCCGGAACGTACAACCGGCGACGTTTTCCAAGGTTTTGTTTTCGGCCAGCCGCGTGACGATTTCGCGAAATGTTGCTTCGCCCTGCGCCTGCACGGTGACGTCGATGGCGGATTCGGTGAGACACTCGCGCGGAAAGAGCGAGGGATGCCAGCCGCCCCAGATGATCGGCAAGTCCGGCCGCAGCGTTTTGATCGCGCGCGAAATGCGCAGCGCGTCGTGAATGGGCCGTCCGGTTAAAACCGACATGCCGAGACAGAGCGCATCTTTTAAATGCGGCTGCAACGCGCGCACGGGTTCGGCTTCGAGACGGCCATCGATGATGATCACGTCGAAGCGCTCCGGCTCGAGATTGGAGCCGACCGCGAGCAAGCCGAGCGGCATGGTGTAGAAAACCGCTTGCGGATTGTAGAGGATTATTTTATGTTTATGCATATTCGAATGATAAAGCGGGAATTACTTTATGCTTGTTTTATTCACTGGTTTTGTTTATTTTTTAACCGTTAACGATTACAATATTTTTCGGAGCAAAATATGACTGGCACCGTTCTGATCGAAAAAGTTCGCGAAGAATTCGGCACGCTGGAGGTGCCGGTGGAAAAAGTTATGGCGTTCGCGAAAAAGATTCTTGAGCGTGCGCAAACAGAAACCACGCGGCAACAGCCCGAAGAAAAATTCATCAGCCGGAACATCACGCTGAAAGAATATGTAACACTTTCACTTGAACGCAAGGCTCAATATCAGGGTGATGCGGAAACGCTGAATAAGCAATGGATTGACAATCAACTTGCAAGCCTTGGCGCCAAATGGATTATGGTTGTCGATGGCCGGGTCGTGCGGCATGGCGCAACTCTGCAACATTTTCCAAACCACGAAGAGTTAATCGCGCTTTGCCAGAGCACTGGCAAATATCCATTTGCCTTTTTCAGTTCGCGGGTCTTTGCCATTGAGGAGATAAACACCTCATGGCACAAGACCAAAGATTTGGGTGATGTTTATCCAGCCGTTTCCATTGCTCTTTTGGGCAATCAGTCGCGCTTTGAAACCGAAGCGGATTTGGATACAGGCGCAGTGGAATGCTACGCCGGATTTGAATTGTTATCAGCAAACAACATTGTCAAAGTCCACAACGAGGATCTTGCATGGGCTTCCAAACATTTAGGTCAGCCGTTTTTTTATTTTGCTCTGCCCATCAAGCTTGAATTGAGCAACGATGCGGGAGAACGCCGTCAATGCCAGACTACCGTGCTTTGCGTTATTGATTGGTGGCATAGTCCATTTATCGCTATCAACCCGACCCGCACGTTTCTGCTTGGGCGCAGCGTCTTATTTGAACTGCGGCCCCGTCTCGTGCTCGACTTTGACGTCCGAAGCACGGAAGTGCAATTTAAAACGGCGTCGAGTTGATCTCAACGCTGTCATACCTCCGCAAAATCATCACCACATGATCCCCCCAATTCCGCAACAGCGGCCAACCTGCCAGCCTCGCTTCGCAATTTAAAAGAACATTGAAAATTTTCTGATGCCGCGCCACAGCGTGTAAATACGGCGGCGGCAGGAATAATCCCAGCGCCAATTGTTTTTCAATTTCAAAGAAAGGGACAAAGCTTGTCGCCACGAATCGGCGTGAATGATAATAAGATTGCACGCGTCGATTTCCCAATTTGACCGCAAGTCCCTGCGTGCCGCTGCGGCCGCGCCAACGGCGGAAGGCTACGCGCGGTTTTACTTTCAGCAAAAAATAAAAAATTTCCCACGGACAGATGGGCGGCATGAGGTTGAGCAAAACTTTGCCGCCGGGACGCAACAAAGTCGCCACGGCGCGCGCGAAGGGGCGCATATCCGCAACACAATTGAGGGCGCCGAAATTGGAAAAGAGGCCGTCGAAGCTCGCCGGGCCGTAATCGGCAACGAGGCCATCGAGTTGCTCGGCGTTGGCTTGTTTGAAGGCAACGGTTTTGGCAAAACCGGCCAGCGCGATCTTTTCTGCGGCGGCGGCGAGCATTTCCGCGGAAGGGTCGAGCGCGACGACGGGATTGCCTCGGCGCGCAAAAAACAAGGCGTCCGTGCCGGTGCCGCAACCGATTTCGAGCAGGCGCGCACGGCGGTCAAAGGTCTCGGCCGCGGCGTTTTGTACGCTTCGGCGCTGCCATTGAAAAATCAAATTGTGGGATTCGATCGCGTCGTAAGTGGTGGCGACTTCGTCAAACATTGAAGCCGGACCGGAGATGGTATGCGGCATGACCTTTTCCAAATGCAACAATCGTCAATCATCCTGATTTGCCGCCCGGGCGTTGTGACGCTCCGGGCGGTTGATTGCGTATAAAAAAATGTATTTCTTTGAAAAAGAAATTTTCTTTCGTTCTGAGTTACGCTCGTCAGGTTATTTCAGCGTCAACAGATAATCGGCCATCGCTTCCAATTCTTCCTTTGGCAAATCTTTGAAGGACGGCATGATCGAGTCTTTGACGAAGGCTTGCGGATTAATGAAATGATCCACGAGCCATTTCTTGTCGTGCTTGGCGCCGATGCCGGCTAATTTGGGCGCATTATCGTTGCCGGCGCCGTTGATCACGTGGCAATTGCGGCAGGCGGAGCGCGTCATCACAAAACCGGCGGTCACGAAATTGGCCGGCGCGGCATCGGCCTTTGCACGGTTTTTCAAATAGGCCGCCATCGCCAAAATTTCTTCGCCGAAGGTTTTCTTTTGCTTGCGCGGTGTGGTGTCTTTGCGCAAAACATTTTCCAGCTTCAGGGTTTCGACATGCGCGGCGAGCTTGGCCGAGTCCGGTACGGCTTTAATCGCCGTAAACTCTTTCGCGCCGGGATTATGGCAATCGCCACATTTTTTCAAATTGTAAAGCTGGCGGCCGGCAAGCGATGAAATATCGACTTGCGCCGTCACCGAAACCACGCTGTTCATTACTACTGCTATCGCGATCATCGCAATGCGATTCCGTGCCATGGTCTTCTTCATGCTTCCTCACTTTTGATTGAAGGGTTGCGGCCATTAAAAGTTGATTGACGACTTCAAAACCATCCGAAAGTTTTTAAAAGCAACAGCGGCGGTGACGATGCTCAGCCTAATTGTTCAGCGCGCCGCGATTGATCCAAGCCATGATGGAATCGGTCTCGGATTTGCTCAAGGCCGGAAGGCCAAGCGGCATGCGGCTGCCGACGCTGTTGTCGCCGATGACTTTCAAATACAAGACGCTGTTGTTGGCATTGCCGGCAGCAACGCGCGGCCTGCCGTAGTTAGAATTTCTGCCGACCAGCGCGCCGAACGAGTCGCCGGCCTTCAGCGACATCGGTCCGCCGCCCGGGCCAATATGGCAACCCGGATTGCTGCACTTGGGCGTCAAAATATTGGTTTGAATACTGGACAACGTTGCGCGGGTCAACACCGCCGGCGGCTGTTGTTGCGTCGTGGGCAATTGATGGTCGCAGGCGACAAACAAACCGGCAACACTTATCAAAAACAAAATCCCGCTCACCGCCTTCGCCGAAGAACTCAACTTCATATCAAATCTCCTTGACATCATTCTCAAACAGGCGAATGGCCTGTCATCATTTGCAAATTAAGAAAATCAGATTTTAATAAAAAATTTCAAAACGGATAATTCAGCACGCGATAAATGTTGAAGCCGAGGCGAAAATCGCCGCCGGCAAAATCGAAATCGCCGCCGCTCATGTATTGGTTCGTCGTGTTGCCGGCGGAGTTGGAAACAAACAGGTGAAAAATATGGCCGCCGGCCTTGATTTCAACGCCGGTGGTAAACGCATCGTAATAAGTTAGCTGGCCGTTTTTGACCGCGGGGCTGCCCAGTGTCGCCACAGTTCGATCGCCGGAAAGAATGGGAATGATTTCGGCGAAGAGCGAATACTTCGGGCTTAAGGAAATTTTACCGGCGAGGCCGATGGTGACGAGCGGATCTTCGTCCGTGTTGGCGACATTGCCGTTCAGCAAAATGCCCGGAGCCGCGAGCACAGAGAGGCGGCTGCCGATTTGTTTGCTCACGGGCAGTTGCGCGAAAATCGCGAAACGCTCGCCGGCGGTGCGGCCGAGATTTTTCGGCGTGGCGCTGAGGTCATTCGGATCGGGAACGTTCTTCGCCGTTGCCCAGTCAACGCCCGCGTAAATGGCGGCGGAGAGCGGGGTGGAGCCGTCAGCAGTTTCGCGCAGCAGGCCGTATTTTCCGCCAATCTCAAAGGTGGCGTTAACTTTCGAGCGCGCGACGGACACCATGAAACGGTTGGAGAGCGGGAAACCAACCTGCGTCAGCATCGAGCTGCCGCCGTCGAGGCCGAAGAGCTGGTCGAAGCCCACGTTGGTTGGCGAGTTGAATTTATGGGCGATGCGATAAAGAAACGCGCCTTTCTCCAGGGTTTCCGCGGTTTGCAAATTGGCGAGCGTCAGGCCGCCAAAAGTTGCCGCATATTTCATTTTGGGCGCTTCGGCTTTCATGCCGGCGGGTAAAGATTTGATCCACGCTTCGATCGCCGCGATTTCCGGGGCGGCCATCGGTTTGCCGCCGCGCGGCATGCGGTCGCCTTTGATACCCGGGGCGCCGAGGATTTTTTTAATCAAATAACTGTTGGCCGGGTCGCCGGGTTTAACGCGCAGCCATGAACCCGCCGCGCTTTTCACGCCGACGAGGTTGGCCACTAAAACTTCCTCGGACATATCCAAGCCGTTGGGCGCATTGGCGCCGGTGTGACAGCCGGCATACGCACAGCTTTCTTCGACGATTTCCATCACGCGCTCCAGCAATTTATCCTGCGGTTGGTTGGCGGGCGGTTTTACGAAGGCCGGACCTTCGCCGGCGGTCACGCTGATAGCGATTGCCAGCATCAACACAAAGGTGGTGAGTACGTGACGGCCTAATTTCGTTCGAGCCATTTCTCTCTCCTTTTCTGTTATAGCCAAGATGAATTAAATTTCTTGTGACGAAGCAGCTATTGCACCACGATGCTGCCCGTGCCGTGGTTGCTGCCGTGAATCAAACAAAAATAATTGAACGTACCGCGCCTGGTAAACGTGTGGTCAAAGGTCATGTTCGCGTTTAAGGTCGGCGAGGGCCAGAAGTCGCTTCGCACGTTTCCGGGCAAGCCGCTGGTGACGTCATGTTTGATATTGTCTTTGTTGGTCCACGTCACGGTGGTGCCGAGGCTCACGGTCAACGTGGCCGGATCAAAACCGGTCGCTTGAATCCAAACTTCATTCGGACCGCGCAAAAGCGGTTGCAACGGATTTTCACCGCAGCGCCATTGCAAAAACGCCAGCGCGATCAGAAAACCTAAAAAATATCTGCCAATTGGCTTCGGACCTCGGGCCGAATGACTTCGGGCTTTCTCAATAAACCACATGACTCGCTTCCACCTCGGCTGCTAAAAAATCGTGTCGTGAAATTTCCCGCACGCGCCGTTCGAGTGCGTCGGCAATGCGGTGACGGTGATTATTGGTAAAAAGTTTGATCTGGCCGGGCTGCACAACGATGGCATCTTCGGCCAGATGCGCGGTTTTGAGCCGGATGCGCCGGCGATACAACGCAAAGAGTGCCTTTTCAATATAATCAAAAATACGCCATAAAAAAATTTTTTCAATGATGGCGTGAGCGCGCCGCGGCGCGGCTGCCGGCAGGGTTTCGACAGCGGTGCGGCGTTGCGGAAGATACGAATAAATCCAGGCATTGGCCAGCAAAAACCGCCGGAAATAGTCGCCGCCGCTAAAGGGCCGCAGAAAAGCGATTTGATGCGCCACAAAAAAGTCGCGTTCATTGAGCCGCAGATGCTCTTGATCGAAAAGGCAATTTAGGCAAATCGTTTTGCGTTTGCCCAACAATTTGAGCAAGATGACCAGCGTCACATAAGTCGTCCACAGCCGGCGCGGCGCGGTGATAATGAACACATCCAGATCATCGTTCGCTTTGCAGTTTTCGAAAGCCGCGGCGCCGGAAATCGAGAGGCTGCGAACGCCGGGCAAGCGTGCGATCAGTCTCAGCAACCACGAATTTTTTCGCAGCAACGCCAGGGTTTGTTGCTGGCGCTGCTCGCGCACGGCCACGAGCTGGCGGCGGTCGCGCAGAAAGTAGAGCCGGTGGTGTTGTTCAACCACGCCGCGGCGCTCCCAATCCTGCAACGCGTCGGCGACGTTATCGACGGTCGCTTCGCAGGCGAGGAGGCCGTCGTGAATTTCTTCCAGCCGCAGCGGATAATCAAACAGATCCGCATACGCCAGCGTTTTCAAAACCGCCGAGTTGATTTCCGCGCTTTTCGGATTGAGCACAAAAAGATTCTCCGCGTGCGCGGCGCCGTTCCGGCCGCTGATTTTCCCGGCGGGAACCGGGTGCAAACGTTTCCGGGTCGCGTGATAAACGGATTTATAAACCTGCAGCGTGGCCCAGGCCGTTTGTTGCCAGGAGAATTCGCGCGCCTGTTTGAGGCCGCGGGCAATGAGTTTTTGGCGCAGGTTGGTGTTGAACAGCAGTTGTTCCATTTTGCTCGCCCACACCTCCGCCTCGCCGAAACAAAGCATCTCTTGATCTGCGGCTAATTCCCGCATCGCCGAATTGTTGGCGGCGAGCGCCGGCACGCCGCACGCCATCGCTTCTAAGAGCGGGAAGCCGAAGCCTTCGTGCATCGACGGCAGCACGAACAATTGCGCGCCGTGATAAAGCGGCAGAATGTCCGCATCCGGCACGTAACCGAGGCAGCGCACCGCGGCGGTTAAATTTTCACGCGCGATGGTTTTTTCGATTTCCGCCTGGCCGTTGCTGGGAAGCCCGGCGAGCACCAAAAGCAGATCGCGATAACCGAGGTCGCGCAAGCGCCGAAACGCCGCGATTAACAGCGGCAGATTTTTGCGCTTTTCCAGCGTGCCGACAAAGAGAATGTACGGTGCGGCGAGTGCGTAACGATGCCGCACGCGCGCAATTTTTTCCGGCGCCGGCATGGAGAAAAAGCGATCATCGAGGCCGGAGTGCACGATGTGCAAGCGCCGCGGCGCGGAGGCGGTTTTTTCGCCAAACCAGCGCCGGGCGTCGCTGGCGGTGGAGCGCGACACGCTGATCACCGCATCGGCAACGTTCCAGGCGCGGCGAATCGTTTTTTGAAAATACAGACGCTTGACCGGCGGATAAAGTTCCGGATGCAAAAAGAAGGCGACGTCATGAAACGTCGATACCGTGCGCATCGGCCCGCGAAAATGCGGCAGGCTGTAATGCAGCCCGTGCCAAATATCCAGCCGGCATTGCCGGCCGTCGCTGCCGGCAGCCCAATGTTGCCAAAACAAGCGGGCCGGCCGCGAAAAGTTCGGCAGTGGATGAATGCGAAAATTATCCGGCAACTCGGCAAAACCGTTTTGGGTGCCGGATTTGACAAAGATCACGTATTCATTGCGCGCGTCGATTTGCGCCAACCCCTGAATCAAGCCACACACATACTTCCCTGCTCCGGCCACATGCGCTGGTAAACTGCTGGCGTCGAGTCCGATCTTCAAATGCGATCCCTGCAAAAAGTGAATGCTGTAAACGGCGAATTATGTGAGATGCGCCAACGCGGCGTTTTCGTGCCGAATGCGAATCGACAGCAACAGCGCGTTGGCCGCCCCCGCCCACAGCAAGGTGTACCAACAAGAAAATAACATCGGCCAGAAAAAAAGCTCCAAAACGACAACGGCGTAATTCGGATGCGAGAGCCAGCGATACGGCCCGCGCCGGATTTTCTGCGCGCCGGGAACGATCAGGATTTTGGTGTTCCAAAATTTGCCGAGCGCGGCGATGCACCAATACCGCAAAATTTGCAGCACGCCTAAAACGGCCGCAACCAACGGCCAGCCGTTGATCAGCGCCGGGCCGCGCTGCCAGCCTTCGAGCGCGAGGCTGCCGAGAAAGCCCAGATGCAACAGGACGATCCAGCGATAATGGGCGGCGCCAAATTCACGCGCGTGCTGTTGCCGCAGCCAATTCTCATTGGCGCGCGCCACGAATAATTCCACCAGACGCTGGCAGCAAAGCAAGACCAGCGCGGCGGCAAAAAACGTTTGATTCATAAACAGGCGCCCAAAAACATTTCCGACGTGAAGCCGGGGCCGAGGGTCGAAGAAAACGTGGTGGCGCCGTGGCGGAAATCCGGCGATTGCAAAAATTCGTGCAGCACAAACAAAACCGTGACGCTCGACATGTTGCCGAATTTTCGCAACACGGTCCACATGTGTTTGGTTTGCGCGGGCGCCAATTCCAGGGCCGCTTCATAAGCGCGAATGACTTTGGCGCCGCCGGGATGCGAGACGCACGCCGCAAGGTCGGCGAGCGTGACGCCCTGTTGCGCCAGAAATTGCAGCACCGCCGGCCGCGCCGATTGTTGCACGATCGTTGGAATGTCGCGTGAAAACAAAACTTTCAAACCGTCGTGGTTGATCTCCCAGCCCATCACGTCCAGTGAATCCGGCCAGGTGATGCTATCGGAAGCGGTGACGCCGATCATGCGGCGCTGGCGCAGCTTGCAATCATCGCCGGCGAGCAGCACGGCCGCGGCGCCGTCGCCAAACAGCGAGGTGGCGACAAAATTACTTTTGGAAATGTCGTTGCGAATGAACGTGAGGCTGCATAACTCCACGGCGACCACCAGCGCATTTTTCGCCGGATAAGCTTTCAGCCAGTCGGCGGCGCGCGCGATGCCGGCCACGCCGCCGGCGCAACCCAATCCCCAAATTGGCGTTCGCCGGATGTTGGGCGCCAAACGGAGGCGGTTCAATAAATGCGCGTCGAGGCTCGGCGTGGCCACGCCGGTCGTGGAGATAAAAAAAATGTGATCGATTTCCTCGGGCGCGATTTCGCCGCGCGCCAGCAAGCGGCAAACGGCGTTTTCACAAAGCTGCAAAGCGTGCGTGAAATAAAGCCGGTTTTTTTCGGCAAACGAATGGTTGCGCTGGAACCATTCCGGCGGCATACAAGAATATCGCCGGTCGATTTCGGTGTTGGCAAAGATCGGCAGCAGCCGGTCAATGTCCTTGAACGAATTGGCAAACAAGCCGCGCACGATTTCAGCGGCCTCGCTTTGCTCGATGACGTGCTCCGGAACCACCGGCTCGATCGCAACAATTCTGGGCATGAATAAATGTGTAATTTGATCCGGCCCGTTTATCAGCTTGCGACAAACGGTTTAAAAAAGTTACTCAATATGAAGACAAAAAAACAAAAATGCAAGCGGTTTCCGTTATCGAATCTGCAAGCTCCGAAAGTGTAACATCAGATAGGCGAATTTTATGCCGTTGTAAAACGTAAAAACGTAATGGCGTAACCTCTTAAATTTCAGATCGAGATTTTGTGGAAATGCGGCCGGGTGATAGTCCGTCCATCTATTCAATACCGAATTTGTTGCATTCCAAGAAACATTTATGAAACTTGCGGTTGCATTTTTTGTGATTCGGGACTGCCATTGCGGGGCTGATCGTGCTCGTCTTCAATTTCGCCGACGATTTCTTCGAGCACGTCTTCGAGGGTGACGATGCTGAGCACGTGGCCGGAAGCGTCCCTGACAACGGCCATCTGCTTTTTTTGGCGCTTGAATTCTTTGAGCGCGGCGGCTACCGAGAGGTTGGGAGGAAAATAAAGCGGCGTGTAGATGGCGTCGTGCAAAACCACGACGCCGCGCAAGCTAAAGAGATAAAAAAGATCTTTGGTGTTGACGATGCCGACGAGGCGGTCGAAATCGCGATCATAAACCGGCATGCGAGTGTGTGCGCCTTCGCGAACCGCTTCGAGAATTTTTTCTTCGGGCGCGTGAATTTCCAGCGCCGCTACTTTGTCGCGCGGCACGACGATGTCGCAGACGCATTTCGTGGACAGGCGAAAAACGTTGTACAAATACTCGGCTTGATCGGCCGGCAACACCCCGGCTTTTCGCGTCTCTTCCACCAGCAAGCCCAGCTCTTCAACCGAATGCACCATTTGATGCCCGGAAACGGGTTTGAAGCCGAGTGAACGCACGATCCAATTGCCGGCGCCGTTCATCAGCACAATGACCGGGCGGGTGACTTTGGCAAAAATTAACAGCGGCGAGGCGATGAGGAGGGAAATTTCATCCGGCCGTTGCAGCGCCAGCGCTTTGGGGGCAAGCTCGCCGATGACGACGTGCAAAAAGGTAATCGTTGTGAAAGCGATAATGGCGGAAAGCGAGTGGCTAGCCGTATCCACCCATTGAATCGGCAACCGGCTGACAAGAGGATCAAGCAGGTGCGCCATCGCCGGTTCGCCGACCCAGCCCAGCGCAAGGCTGGCGAGTGTGATGCCAAGCTGCGTCGCCGCAATGGCGCCGTCGAGATGCGAAATCGCGCGTTTTACCGCCTCGGCGCCTGCACGTTTTTTGCGGATCAGTTCCTCGACTTTGGTGCGCCGCACGGCAACGAGCGCGAATTCCGCAGCGACAAAAAAAGCGTTTAACAATACCAATAACGGCACGGCAAGCAGACCCAGAATCTCTCGCGCAAGCAATAGCGCCTCATCCATGAAATCAGGCTCCTGGAAAAATGCATTGGCGCAGGAGCGCCTAAAGGATCACCAACGAAATTTTAGAACCAAAGCTCCGCTTCTCAAAATAAACCAACTTTTATTGAAGCGCAACAAAATTATCTACTCATTTTCATTTGCCGCTTCCGTTGTCAAGCCTTCCAGCCGGTTTTGCAGCGTGCGGAAATTGAGGTCGAGTACACGGCAAGCTTCTTTTTTGTTGCCGCCGACCGCGTCGAGAATCATGCGGGCGTAGAGCTGCGTAAGCTGGCGCTCGGTGAGTTGTTGGCTGCGCGCTTGCGCGAGCAAATCGGCCTCGGGGCGATCCTGCAACAGCAGCAAATGTTCGACGTCCACGACCTCGCCGGTGCACAGCACAATGGCGCGCTCGATGAGGTTTTCCAGCTCGCGCACGTTGCCCGGCCATTTGTGCTGTAACAGCAAATTCATCGCGGCTTCGGAAATTTTGCCGACCGGTTTGTTGAGCGCCTGCACGTATTTTTTGACGAAATGTTGCGCGAGCAATGGAATGTCTTCGGGCCGCTCGCGTAGCGCCGGCACTTTGAGCGGTACGACGTTGAGCCGGTAATACAAATCTTCGCGAAACTTTTTCTCTTGAATCAATTGCTCGAGATTGCGGTTAGTGGCGGAAATCAGACGAATGTCGCATTTGATGGTTTCACTGCCGCCGACGCGCTCGAATTCCCGTTCCTGCAAAACGCGCAGCAGCTTGATCTGGGTGGACATGGGAATGTCGCCGACTTCATCGAGAAAGAGCGTGCCTTTTTCCGCCATTTCAAAGCGCCCGGGCTTCTGGCGAATCGCGCCGGTGAAAGCGCCTTTTTCATGGCCGAACAGTTCACTCTCCAACAGCGTCTCGGCAATCGCGGCGCAGTTGACGGCAACGAACGGCCCGTGGCGTCGCGGGCTGTTGAAATGCAGGGCGCGCGCCAGCAGCTCTTTGCCGGTGCCGGTTTCGCCGAGCAGCAACACCGTCGCATCGGAGGCGGCCACTTGCTGTGCGAGACGAAACACTTGCTGCATGCGGCTGCTTTTGCCGATAAGATTGCCGAAACTATGGCTCTGCGCGACGACGTCCCGCAAGCGCGCCAGCTCTTCATCTTTTTGCCGTTGCGCCAGCGCGCGCGCGACCTTCAAAAGCAGTTCCGCATTGCCGCACGGTTTGGTGAGATAATCTTCGGCGCCGCGCTTGATCGCTTCGACCGCGGATTCCACCGAGGCAAAGCCGGTGACCATGATGACGATCGTCGCGGGGCTGAGCGCTTTGGCGGTTTCCAAAACTTGCAGGCCGCTCACTTCGGCCATGACGAGATCGGAGAGCACGAGATCGAAGTGACGCTCGCGCAGCAACGCAATGGCTTCGCTGCCGTCGCTCACGCAAGAAACCGCGTAGCCTTCGTCTTCCAGCAGCGCCGAAGTTACGGCGCGAAAAGCGGCGTCGTCATCGACAACGAGGATGGAGGATTTCAT
>CAZVZZ010000033.1:16640-18040 GCA_964631505.1 uncultured Cytophagia bacterium | reverse complement strand
TCTTCGCCGTGGCCGATTATCAAAATCGATGAGCACGATTTGTTGCCACGTCCCGAGCAGAAGTTCGCCATTTGCAAACGGCACCACAAGTGCGGGGCCGAGCAACGCGGCGCGGACGTGCGCGTAGCCGTTGCCGTCGCCCCATGTATCATCGTGATGGTAGCGCGTATTCATCGGGGCGAGTTTATCAAAGGCGGCGGGCAAGTCCTTGAGCAACCCGGGTTCGTATTCAATCGTCGTCACGCCGGCGGTCGAGCCGGAAACAAAAACGGTGAGAACGCCATTTTGCAACGCCGTTTTTTTCAACGCCGCGCTGACTTGCGGGGTAAGGTCATGAATGTCGGTAAAGCCCCTGGTCGATAACGAGATTTTTTCGGTTTTGATAGGCATTTTCGTAGTAGCGCCTTCAGGCGCAAATGCGTAATAAAATTTCCACACCTGCTTAAGTGCAAAGTACGGCGCCTGAAGGCGCGACTACAAGCTTACTCTTCCCATGGCCGCACGAAGCGCGTCATCTCATGAAAACTATTGAACCGTTGTCGCACGTCGTCCTCGCACAAATGCCGCAAACGGCCGATGCTGAAATCCTCGACCACGAAACTGGCAAACGTGCTGCCGTAGATCATCGCCTGCCGTAAAACTGTTTCATCAACACGATGGCAATGCGCGAGATAGCCCATGAACCCGCCGGCAAACGTGTCGCCGGCGCCGGTCGGATCAAAAACATTTTCCAGCGGATAGGCCGGCGCATAAAAAAGCTGGTCGGGCGTGATCATAATCGCGCCGTGCTCGCCTTTTTTAACGATAATGATTTTCGGGCCCATTTCCCGCACGCGCCGCGCGCCTTTCAGGAGATTGAACTCGCCAGAAAGCTGGCGCATTTCCGAATCATTCACCAGCAGCACGTCGACTTTTGCCAGCACGCGCGCCAGCTCGGCTGGCTTGCCTTCGATCCAGTAATTCATCGTGTCCAGCGCCACCAACTGCGGCTTGTTGATTTGCTCCAAGACGCTGAGCTGCAACGCCGGCCCGATGTTGCCGAGAAAAACAAACGGCGTGTCGCGATAATTGGGCGGAATGCGCGGATCAAAAGTTTCAAAGACGTTCAAATGCGTGAACGTCGTGTCGCGTGAATTGAGATCAAAACCGTATTTGCCGCCCCAGCAAAAACTTTTGCCCGGCTTGATCTCGAGACCGTCCAGATCGACGCCGCGGTGGCGCAAAAAATTGATATCGGCCGCCGGAAAATCTTCACCGACCACGCCAACTAAATTGACTTTCGTAAAATGGCTCGCGGCGACGCTGCAAAAAACCGCGGTGCCGCCGCAGACGTTTTCAACTTTGCCAAACGGCGTTTCAACCGTATCTAAGCCCAGCGAACCGACAACCAACAGACTCAT
>CAZVZZ010000033.1:14604-16540 GCA_964631505.1 uncultured Cytophagia bacterium | reverse complement strand
CGGCTTTGGCAACGATTTCGGGAAATTCCGAGAGCTTGCGTAACACCGCCAGCTCTTCTGGCGTTTTTAAGAAGCGCAAATCATATTCCGGCGCCAACGCCACGCCTTTGGCTTGCGCGTGCGCGAGAATATTGCACACGCGGGCGTGCGCGTATTGCACGTAATAAACCGGATTTTCGTCGGTTTGTTTTTTTGCCAGATCGATATCGAAATCCATCGGCGTATCCAGCTTCCGCATCAGAAAAAAATAGCGCGCCGCATCGACGCCGACCTCTTCGACCAACTCCAGCATCGGAATGATGTTGCCCGCGCGTTTGGACATTTTGACGACTTCGCCGCCGCGCAGCAAATTCACCTGCTGAATGATGTACACCTGAAAGCTGCCGGGCGCATAGCCGAGCGCGAGCATGGCCGCTTCCATGCGTTTGATGTGGCTGTGATGATCCGGGCCCCACAAATCATAAAGCTGGTTGAAGCCGCGGCGATATTTGTCCATGTGATACGCAATATCGCCGAGAAAATACGTCGGCGAGCCGTCACGTTTGACCAGCACGCGATCCTGCTCGTCGCCGAACTGGGCCGAGCGAAACCACGTTGCGCCGTCTTTTTGATAGCTCAGCTTTTTTTCAGCCAATAACGCCAACACTTCCTGCTGGCGGTCGCTCTCGAGCAAGCTCTGCTCGCTGAACCAGAGATCGTAGTTGACGCGAAATTGGCGGAGCGTTTCTTTTTGCGCGCCGATCATGCGCGCGAGCGCGAGCTGCGTCAATTGATCGCAGCGTTCTTCCAGCGGCAGCTTGACGAAGCGGTCGCCAAATTCCTCGCGCAACGCGGCGGCCAAGTCTTTGATGTAATCGCCGTGATAACCGTCATCCGGAAAAGGCTCGGCGATATCAAACAGTGCCATGTAACGCGAGCTGACGGAGTAACCCAACATGCGAACGCGCGCGCCGGCGTCGTTGACGTAATATTCGCGCCGGGCTTCGGCGCCGGTCGCTTGAAACAGATTCACGAGCACGTCGCCGATCGAAGCCGCGCGGGCGCTGACGATATTCAAGGGGCCGGTCGGGTTGGCGCTGACAAACTCCATATTGATTATTTTGCCGGCGCCGGTTGTTGATCGTCCGTAGGCATCGGGCTGCCGTAAAATTTCCGCCAAAATATTTTGCCAATATCCCGGCCCCAGCCGGAAGTTGATAAACCCCGGCCCATCGATGCTGATCTCGGCAATGAGCTGGCGATCGTACTCCAGCGTGTTGACGATTTCTTCGGCAATCGCGCGCGGCGCTTTTCGCAAATTTTTGGCCAGGCTCATCGCCAGCGGCGTGGCGTAATCGCCGAAGCCTTCCTGGCGGGGCCGATTAACGACGACCGTTTCGACCGGCCAGCCGCGTTTTTGCACAAAAGCAGTCAGCAGCCCGTGCAAATAATTTTCAGCAGAGAAGTTCATTTTGAGTCGGTGGTTGGGAAAATGGTGTCACGGATTTCTTCAATTTTGGCGTCGCCCCACAAGCGTTCCAGCCCGTAAAACTCGCGCGTTTCCGGCTGAAAGATATGCACGACGACGTCGACATAATCCAGCAGAATCCATTGATAACGCTCGCGCCCTTCCACGTGCCAGGGGCGAATGCCATCTTCGTGCAATTTGTCGACAATATGCTCAAGGATGGCGCGCACATGCGTATCGACGCTGCCCGTGCAGATCACAAAAAAATCCGCAATACTCGTGAGCTGACTCACCTCGAAGATTTTAATGTCGGCGGCTTTTTTCTCCAGGGCCAATTCGGCGCAGCGGCGGGCCAGGCGCGTGATGTCTTGATGCACGGGACGCGGCGGGCGTGAGGTGGTGGCCTGCCCGTTGGGGTGCAGCAATTCCTCAAAACTTTGCTTGGAAGCGGATTTTCCCATAAACCTCCGAGGTATAAAATTTTTTTGA
>CAZVZZ010000033.1:10192-14504 GCA_964631505.1 uncultured Cytophagia bacterium | reverse complement strand
ACGTAAAATCACGCATTACGTTTTACGCCTCACGCATCATTTCTTGCACGGCGTTCCAGACTTTCTCGACCGTGATTTCACGCATACAACGAAAATGCCCGGCCGGGCATTGTTGAAAACCAAGGTGGCTGCACGGCCGGCAGGACAAGCTTTTATGCTCGATCACCCGCGAGGTTGGCAAGTGAGGAAAAAATCCAAATTCGCGTGTGGTCGATCCGAATACTGCCAGCAGCGGCGTGCCGACTGCCTCGGCGATGTGCATCAGGCCGGAATCATTGGCCACCAGCATGCGGCATTTTTTGACGACGGCGGCTGATTCGGTCAATGACAGGGCGCCAACCAAATTCAGCAGCGGCGCGTTGTCTCGCAATTGCTCGCAGACCATTGACGCGATGATCTTTGCCAACGCCGCGTCTTGTTTGCCGCCCAGCACGGCCACTTGCCAGCCTTGTTGAATGCACTGCACGGCCAGCGCGCCGAAATATTCTGCGGGCCAGCGTTTGGTAAAAAAACCGGCGCCGGGCGCGAGGCCGAGCATCGGCAATTGCGGCTGCCACTGGCGCGAAGACAATTCCACTTCTGCGCGTTGATTGTCTTCGCCGCGCCAAAACAGCTCGAGCCGGTGGCCGGCCGCGGACAACGGTGCGGTTAAATTAAACGGCGCGGCCGCCTCGAGATAGCGCTGATAAATCGGCGGCGCGTTTTGCAGTAAATTGATTTTGGCGCGCACCAACAACCAGCGGCGGAGCACGTATTTGCGATGCCGCAACACGCGCTGCGGCTTGGCAGCGTGCGTCAGATAACGCGAGCGAAAATTGTTGTGAATGTCAAAGATCACCTCATAGCGCGCGGCGCGCAAACGCCGGCCGAGTGCGGTTAATTCCGGCCAGCCGTTTCGGACGTTAAGTTCATACAGTGTGTTGATCGCCGGATGATGGCGCAAGATATCGGCAAATTCGGATTTCACCACGAAATCCAGTTGCGCCTCCGGGAATTGCGTTCGCAGCGCGCGCAGCAACGGCGTGGTCAACAAGATGTCGCCAATGGCGCTGAGCCGTATGAGCAAAATTTTTTGTGGAGACACCGTGGCGCCGTTCAATAAATGGGTAATTCGTAAAAACCACAACCGTCCGGACGCTGGAGCCTGCGGGGTTTTAAATATTCTCGCACCAAAGCGTCCGGACGGTGACTTTTACGAGAACCTCATAAAAGCTATCGGGAAAATTCCGGTTGCCGCTTGAACCAGGCGATGGTTTGCTTCAAGCCGTCGTCCAGGGCTACCCGCGGCTGCCAGCCGAGCAACTGCTTGGCGCGCGTGATGTCGGGCTGCCGAATCTGCGGATCATCGACCGGCAAGGGTTTATAATCGATGCGACTCGCGCTGCCCGTGGCCTGGATCACCGTTTCGGCCATTTCTTTGATCGTCATTTCATGCGGATTGCCGATGTTCACCGGCTCGTGGAAATCGGAAATCAGCAGGCGATAAATGCCTTCGACGAGATCGTCCACATAACAAAAACTGCGCGTCTGCGAGCCATCGCCAAAAACCGTGATCGGCTCATTGCGCAACGCCTGCGGCACAAACGTCGGAATGGCGCGACCGTCTTTCGGACGCATGCGCGGGCCGTAAGTGTTGAAGATGCGCACGATCTTCGTGTTCACGCCGTGGAAGCGATGATACGCCATCGTCAGCGCTTCGGCAAAACGTTTGGCCTCATCATAAACGCCGCGCGGGCCGACCGGATTCACATTGCCCCAATAATCTTCGCGCTGCGGGTGCTCGCGCGGATCGCCGTAAATCTCGGAGGTCGAAGCGAGCAGAAATGCCGCGCCTTTTTCTTTGGCCAAACCCAGCGCTTTGTGCGTGCCCATCGCGCCGACCTTCAGCGTTTGAATCGGCATTTGTAAATAATCCATCGGACTGGCCGGCGAGGCAAAATGCAGCACGTAGTCGATCGGGCCGGCCACGTAAATATATTCGGTGACGTCGTGTTTGACAAATTTAAACCGTTCACTTTGCAGATGCTCGATATTGACGGTCGAGCCGGTTGAAAGGTTGTCCATGCAAATAACCTCATGGCCCTTTTTCAACAGATATTCACACAGATGTGAACCGAGAAACCCGGCTCCGCCGGTAACAAGGGATCTTCGCATAACACTATCTCCAGATGCAATCTCTCATCTATGGTTTTAAAATTTCAAGTATAGCAGTTAATCCTGCGGTTGCTTTCCAGTTTATGGCGCCGCCCTCAGCATAAATGACCAGAGCCTCAACCTGAGGCAACGAATCGGCCAGCGCGAGGCCACGCTCCGGCCCCAAGACAAACAGCGCGGTGGATAACGCATCGGCCTGGACGGAAGTTGCGGCCAGCACCGTCACGCTGATCGCCTGCTCGCCCGGATATCCTGTGTGCGGATCAATGATATGATGATACCTTTTGTTCGCATGGATGAAGAAACGTTCATAATCACCGCTCGTGGACACCGCCGCGTCGCCCTTCAGTTTAAAACGCCCAAAAAACGATTGGCTTGCGCTGTCCGGATTCGCGGGACGCGGGTGCTGAATCCATATATACCTGCGTCCGGCAGTCAGTGGCGATGTGAGCGTGCGCAAATCGCCGCCGGCCGTGATCATCGCGTCGCGGAGGCCAGCTTCGCGCAGTACCGCCAAGCCGCGATCAACCACGTAACCTTTGGCCACGCCGCCGAGGTCAATCGCCATTTCGGGTTGGCGAAAAGTTAAATTTTTTTTATTGGCCGCGTCAGGGTTCATAGCCAGATTTTGATAATTGACGCGCGCCAGGCGGGCCGCAATTTTTTCGGGCGCCGGGATGCCGAGCGAATCGGTACCGAAACCCCACAACTGTAAAATCGGCGCGACGGTAATATCAAACGCACCGTTGGAAACTTGCGCGGCCCATTGCGCCACGGTTAAAACCGAGTCCATATCGCTCGAGATCGTTGCGCCCGCAATCCCCGCTTCGCGATTGAGCTTCGCCACTTCGCTGTCATGGCGATAAGTCGAGAACACAGAGTCCAGCCGGCTCATTTCGGCAAATGCGGCCGTGATCGCGTGGCGCAGCCGCGGCGCATCCGCCGGTTTGGCTGCGTAAACATTGATGGACACCACGGTGTCCATCAAAATGCGGCTTTCTTGCACGGTTTGAAATTCCGGCGCCGCCCCGCAACCGAAACACACCACAATCCCGAAACCAAGAACGAACCACCGCATTGTCTCTTGCTCTTTGCTTTTCACCTTTTGCTTCACGATCAATGCTCGCGCGCCGTAATGAAACGCACCAGATTAATCAGCGAATTTTTGAACGGCGACTCCTGATAGGAGTTGAGCAACGCCACCGCCTCTTCCGTTAAGCGATTGGCGGTTTGCATCGCATACGCCACGCCGCCGTGGCGTTCAATGAAGCTGACGATAGCATGGTAATCGCTGTTGTAGCCGTGTTTGTCGCGGCCTTTTTTTACCAACCGGATGATCGCTTTCGCCTCGCGGCGCTCGGCCTGCTTCAACGCGTGCAGCAGCGGCAGCGTGATTTTATTCTCGCGAATGTCGTTGCCGATCGGCTTACCGGTGCTGTTCTCATCACCGAGCAGATCCAGAATATCGTCGCGAATCTGAAACGCAATGCCGACTTTCTCACCAAATTCGTTGAAGCGCGCAATCGCTTCATCGCTCTGCCCGCCGGCGAGCGCGCCGAGCTGGCAGGCCGCCGCGAGCAGCGCCGCGGTTTTGTCGGAGATCAGCCGAAAATAAATTTCCTCTTCCATCCAGTAATCCCGGCTGCGCTCGACTTGCAGCAGCTCGCCCTGGCTCATGCGTTCGGCGGTGCGGGAGATGATCGCAAAGGTTTTGACGTCGCCGAGATGCAGCATCGCCAGCAAAGATTTCGAGAACAGATAATCGCCCATCAACACGGAGATTTTATTTTTCCAAATTGAATTGATGGTGGGAAATCCTCGCCGGCGGTATGAATCGTCCACCACGTCGTCGTGCACGAGCGTGGCGGTGTGCAGCAATTCCAGGATCGCCGCGGCCTTGAGCCGCTTGTCATCGGCGTTATCGGGGTGACGGCCATTCGACGTGGGCGGCGAAACCGCGGTCAAACGGCTGACCAGCAACACCAGCATCGGCCGCAACCGCTTGCCGCGATGCGAGATTAAATAATGAACGACTCTGTCAATCAAAAAAATATCGGATTTGAGAATGGCTTTGAACTCTTTTTCAAAGGCCTCCAAATCCTCCGCAATGGGAGCGATAATGTCTTTCAGCCGCACAGCCGCATGGGTTGAGTTGATT
>CAZVZZ010000033.1:0-10092 GCA_964631505.1 uncultured Cytophagia bacterium | reverse complement strand
GTCGCAATAATTCATGCTGACGTTGCCGAAACGATCCGTGGCTTGCAGACGATGATAGGACTTACCGTCCATCGTGGTGTCGCTCAACATCGCCAGCTTGAAGCCTTTTGCGGCATAACCGTGCCAGCCATCCACCCAGGTTTCAGCGAGGCTGGTGGTTTCCTGAATCTCGGGCGGCGACATATCGCGCCAACTCGGGCCGGCCGGGCCGATCATGTAGATCCAGCCGTTCGTGCCGTCAAACACGGAGAGGTAACCAACCTCACCGTTCGGATTTTTCATCTCGAATTTGATCTGGTTGGGCCGCTTGTACGTGATCGTCATGGCGCCGGTCTCGGTCATGGACGAGTCGCCCATCTTCATCGTCATGTTATAGTCCCAGGTGGAAACCTGATCTTGGATCGACGCCACTTTTTCCGCGCCGCCAAGGCTCTGCACCATTTTGTTGACGACGTCGTCGGCAGTGGGTTGCTGCGCGCAAGCGGCGAAAATCAAACACACCGCCAACGCTGAGACGACAAGGTTTTTCTTCATCTTCCATCCTCCGCGAAGTTTGGGGGTTAGGGTAATATGGGATTTAGAAAATTGGGCAATTTGTGCCTCGATTGGATTGCGGCTGGCGTCGTCATGGCCGCACGAATAAATTAATTTATCTTTTCGCCAAAAGCAAGCAAGGAATTTTTTATTTGACTTTTCGCGGCGAAATCCTTATTTTGTTGACCACCTCCGCAGCAGGTGACAAATCCGATGCCGCTTTTGCAACGTATAGTTTATAAATTCGCGAATCGCCTGTCAGTCAAATTTTGCCTACTTTACCAAAAGGAGAAGTTTTATGCTCGGCTTGAATGATTTTCGCGGCGTTGCAAAAACCCTCGTGCTCGCGGCGTTCGTAACGCTGTTCAGCGGTTCCAATCTTTTCGCGGCGCCGGTGCCGGATTCCCTCGGGCCGGATTATTCGCTGTTCACGCAAGTTTTGCGCGACCACGTGCAAGACGGCGTCGTCAATTACAAAGGCATTAAAGCGGACAAACGCTTTGCGGAGTTCATCGCGGTGCTCATGAAAACCGACCCGAACACGATGGCGCGGCAAAACCGGCTCGCGTTTTGGATCAACGTTTATAATGCGTTCACGCTCAAAGTCGTCGTCGATCAGTATCCGATTAAAAGCATCATGAGTAAAACCGCGTACGCCCTGGGCAAATCGAATTTCCAGAAGAAATTGGTGACGATCAACGGCGTACAATATTCCCTCAACGACGTGGAGAACGACATCATCCGGCCGATGGGGGACGCGCGCATTCATTTTGCCATCAATTGCGCCGCGAAGAGCTGCCCGCCGCTGCGCGCCGAAGCTTTTGAGCCCGGCCGTCTCGACGCGCAACTGGAAGAGCAGTCGCGGAACTTCATCAATAATCCGGAAAAGAACAGCTTCGATTTTGCCAAAAAAGAAGCGCTGGTTTCCAAGATTTTCGATTGGTTCAAGGAAGATTTTGACAAATACGCTTCGGGCGTGCCGGCTTTTATCAGCCGCTATTTGCCGCCGGAGCAGGGCAAGCAATTGCTGGCCGCCGGCAAAGCGTTCAAGATCAAGCATCATGATTATAATTGGGATTTGAATGAGTAGCCCGAGGGCGCAGTCATTACCGAAAAAATTAAACTTTAATATCGCGCTGCACCGATTCCGCGTTTGCATGAAATACGTGAAAAAGCATGAAGGCGGCCTTCACCTTTGCACCAACTTCCACCACTGTTCGCGCGCCCGCGCCGATTTCGCGGGCTTTCGTTTCAATCGTCGTTCCCACTTTCAATGAAGCCGCCACCATTTGCCGCCAGGCCCAGGCGCTCGGCCAATTGCCGGACGTGGAAATTATTTTTGCCGATGGCGGCAGCGGCGACGGCACCGCCAACATGATCGGCAGCATTTTGCCCGGCCTGCCGAACGCGCATTTGGTCCAAACTTCGTGCGGCCGGGCCCGCCAGATGAACGCCGGCGCCAAACAGGCGCGTGGCGAGTGGTTGATCTTTCTGCACGCCGATACCACCCTGCCCACAGATTCTTTCGCCGTTTTTTTAGAAACGGTGAAAGCCTCGCCGCAGCTCAATGCCGGCGCGTTTACGTTTCGTATTGCGCATGCGCATTGGGTATATCGCTATCTCGAATTTTACGTCGGCCTGCGCTGCAAATTTCTAAAACTGCCCTTCGGCGACCAGGCGCTTTTCATCAAACGACGGCTTTTTGAAGAACTCGGCGGTTACCGCGATGATTTTCACTTGATGGAAGATATGGAGCTGGTGCAGCGGCTCAATAAGCAAGCGGGCTTCACGATTTTACCGGCGCCGGTTTTTACTTCGCCGCGGCGTTATGAACACGATGGTTTTTTCAAACGCGGCTTCGGAAACATTTATTTGCAATTGCTCTATCGCTGCGGCGTTCATCCCCGTGAATTGGCGAAAAAATATTATTCCCCCGCAACCCGCAAAGGAGTGCAACATGAATTATAATGGAAAGGCTCTGCCGGTTTTGTCGTCGAATGGCAACGGCCGTCATATTCCGACGCCGCAAGAAGCGCAAGCGCGCACGTGGGCGAAGCTTCACCCGAAGCTGCGCACGCCCAGCCAGTCGCTCGGCCAGCGCAAAGCCATGGGTTGCGTGTCGCTCGAAATCACGCAGCGGTGCAACCTGGATTGTACACTGTGTTATTTGAGCGAAATGAGCGAGAGCACGCTCGATATTCCATTGGAAGAAGTCAAGCGCCGCCTCGACGAGATTCTCTACAACTATGGCCCGAACACGCCGGTGCAAATCAGCGGCGGCGATCCGACGCTGCGCAAAGAAGATGAGCTCATTGAAATCGTGCGCTACGCCTCGGCGCGTGGCCTGCAGCCGGCGCTGCTCACCAACGGCATCAAAGCGACGCGGGAGCTGTTGCAAAAACTTGCTGCGGCCGGCCTCCGCGATGTGGCGTTTCATGTGGACATGACGCAGAATTTGAAAGACGAAAAGAAACGCTTGTATGCCTCTGAGCAAGAGCTTAACGTCATTCGGCAAAAATACATTGAGCGCGCCCGCGGCCTCGGCATTGCCGTCATTTTCAACACGACGCTGTGCAGCACGAATTTTCACGAGCTGCCGATGCTGGTGCGTTTTTTCCGCGACCACGCCGACGGCGTGGGCATGTGCAGTTTTCAGTTACAAGCGGACACCGGCCGCGGTATTTTGCAGGGCCGGCCCGACGATATCGAGCCGCGCAACATTATTCGGATCATCAACGAGACACTGGGTCGAAAAATAAATTTTGATGTCGTCGATATCGGCCACCCGAGCTGCAATCGCATCGGCTACGCGTTCGTGTGCAATCGCAACGCGTATGATTTGTGGTGGGATCCGAACATTATCAACAAGCTGTACAACGAATTTGAGGGCATCGGGCTTGATCGCGGCAATCCGAAAAAAGCCGTGGTGACGGTTTTAAAACACGTGCTCAAGCGGCCGCGCATTTTGCTGAAAGGCTTGCCGTTCATTCTCGTGCATCTCTGGCGGATGAAATGGGATTTGCTCGCCGGCGGCTTCAAAGTTCACAAGCTGAGTTTCTTCATCCATAATTTCATGCACGCCGATTGCCTTGATCCCGAGCGCATCGACAACTGTTCGTTCATGGTGATGACCTCCGAAGGGCCGATGTCGATGTGCTTGCACAACGCCAATCGCGATTTGTATATCACGAAGGAATTTAAAGTGGAAGCCAACGGCGAAGAGAAGACGTTTAATCCCGTGCGCGAGCCGAAGCGGGATTACTGGGCGAAGAAACTGCCAACGCTGCAATACATCAATCCGGTTGCACAGGAGAAAGAAAAAGCCGCAGAAATGGCGGCATAACTTTCAGCCGTTGCTGAATGAGTGAATAATCAAATAGGATATTTTGTGAAATTTTTTTCTGTTGCTTTTTTTTCAACAGCGGGCATAATCGCGAAGCCTTTTCTTTTGGCGGCCGCCGTGTTGAGCTTTGCCGCGCCGGTTTATGCAGCAGAGACGGACAGTTTGCTGGTGCACGCGCGCCGGCTTTATTACGCCAGTCTCAAAGACAAAGCCAGGTTGGATTCGGCCATCGTCTTGTTTGATCAAATCGGCAAACAGGACGCGCGTTTGCACGGCCGTGCGCAAACCTATATCGGTTCGCTTACCGCCGTGAAAGCCAAATATGCCTTTTGGCCGCATCAAAAATGGAAATGGGCCAAGAGCGGGTTGCGCATGATGGACGCCGGATTGGCGCAAAGCCCGGATGACATCGAAGCGTTGTTTATTCACGGCACGACGTGTTATTATTTGCCGAAATTTTTTGGCCGTGCCGACGAGGCGCAGCGCAGCTTGCATGCAATCGTGCGGCTGCTGCCGGAATGGGCGCATGCTTATGATTCCCAGTTGCTCGGCCACGTCATCAAGTTTTTAATGGATAAACTCAAGCTCACTGAAGTTGAACGCGAGCATCTTACCATGCTCAATGCGAAGCTGGCGCAAAAGTGAAAGCCGAATACCTTCTGCTCAATTTGCTCATTTTGGCGGGGCCGCTGCTGCTGAGTTTTGAACGGCAAATTCATTTTGTCGAACGCTGGCGTTACGCCGCGCCGGCGATGATGATCGTCGCCGTGCCGTATTTAATTTGGGACGCGCTGGTGACCGGCACGCATTGGTGGTTCAACGAAAAATACACGCTGAATTTTCGGCTGGCTGGTTTGCCCCTCGAAGAATGGCTGTTTTTTTTTACCGTCCCGTTTGCCGCGCTGTTTATCTGGGAGGTGATCGGATTGCATTATCACCGTGATCGCGAGATCGCCGCCATGCGGACCTGGCGTTACGCGCTTTATCCGCTGCAATTGCTCGGCCTGATTTTTTGGATAAACGGAAAAGAGTACACGGGATTGATGCTGATCTTTTTGGGCGCGGCGGTTATCGGCGACCGCGTGCTGAAAACGAATTTGCTGTTGCGGTCGAGATTTTTGATTTATCTCCTCGCGATAGTTGGCTGCATTTTCGTTTTCAACGGTTATCTCACCTGGCGGCCCGTGGTTTTATACGGCGAAGCCGTTCAACTCGGTTTTCGCCTCGGCACGATTCCCCTCGAGGATTTTGGCTACGGCCTCTCGCTGATTTTTCTGAATACGATTTTTTACGAGAAATTCAAAATGACCGCAACGAATTAGTACGCCGTCGCTTTAGTTTATTGGCGTCACCCGGAGCGAAGCCGAAGGATCAACCCTGCTCCATTTTTTCGGCTTTCGCCAACACCAATTTTTCCATTTGCGCTTTATATTCCTTCATGCGCGTGCGCAGCTCCGGGAATTTGCCGCCCAAAATTTGCGCGGCCAGCAGGCCGGCATTTTTGGCGTTGTTAATCGCGACCGTTGCGACCGGAACGCCCGCCGGCATTTGCACGATTGAAAACAAGGCGTCCAATCCTTCTAAGGCCGCAGCTTTCACCGGCACGCCAATCACCGGCAAAGCGGTGAGCGCCGCCGCCATGCCGGGCAAATGCGCCGCGCCGCCGGCGCCGGCAATGATCACTTCCAGGCCGCGCTCCTCCGCAGCGCGTGCATATTCAAACAATCTTTGCGGCGTGCGATGCGCCGAGACAATCGTCATCTCATACGGCACGTTAAATTCCTTCAGCACGTCGGCGGCTTGTTGCATCACGGGCAGATCCGAATCGCTGCCCATGATAATGCCCACCAGCGCTTGTGGCATATTTAATTCCTCGCTTTGATTTTGAAAATTTCTTTCACGCGCCCGGCGTGCTGCAACGCGGCGTCAATGCTCTCGTTTAGAATCGTCACATGCCCCATTTTGCGGCGCGGCTGGGTTTCGGCCTTGCCGTACCAATGAAACGACAGACCCGGGATGGCCAAAATTTCTTGCAAGCCTTCGATCGCCGGCGGGCCGGAAAAGTTCGGCTCCCCCAAAAGGTTCAACATCACCGCCGGTGACAGAAGCTGCGGCGATCCCAACGGCAAGCCGATAATCGCCCGCAAATGTTGCTCGAATTGGCCCGTGACGCAAGCTTCGATGGTGTAGTGCCCGGAGTTGTGCGGTCGCGGCGCGATTTCATTAACCAACAATTTTCCCTGCTGCGAAAGAAAAAGCTCGACGCCGAAAATGCCGACGCCGTGCAAAGCTTCGACGCAAGCCACGGCAATGGCTTGCGCGTGGTGTTGGAGCCGGTGATTGATTCGCGCCGGCGCCAGCAGAACCTCCAAAATATGGCCCGGCGCGGCGAATTGCATTTCCACCACGGGATAGCATTGCAGCTCGCCGCTGCCGCTGCGCGCCACCATCACGGCCAATTCTTTTTCCAAGGCCACGTGTTCTTCCAACATCGAAGCGCCGGGCAGCGCTTCGACGAGATCATCCGGCGTCGCTAAAATTTTCACGCCGCGGCCGTCGTAGCCGCCGAAACGCAATTTTTGTACTAACGGAAAGCCGAAACGCGAGCAGCTTGCCAAATCGATTTGATCGGCGCTCGTGAAGCGCGGCACCGGAATGCCGTGTTGGGCGAAAATTTCCTTTTGCCGCAATTTATCTTGAACGGCTTCCAGCAAATGCGGCGCGGGGTAAATGCGAAAACCGGATTCTGCGGCCAATTTTTTTAGAAACGCGGCGTCTATATGTTCAATGTCATACGTCGCGACTTCACTGCAGTGAATCAATTCTTGCAATTTTTTCGGGTCATAAAAATCGCCGACGATTTCGATGTCCGCTAATTGTCCGGCCGGGGAATTCGGCGCGGGGTCCAACACCGCGACGAAGAAGCCCATTTGCTTCGCCTTGCTCGCCATCATGCGGCCCAACTGCCCGCCGCCGATGATGCCCAGCCGTATAAATGGATAACCATGATTGATCATTTCACCTTCGTTTTAAATCGTCATTCCAGTCTTTAATATAAGATTTAAATCTTTGTTAAAAAAGCAAAGAAAATTTGGCTCTTGCGCATCGGCGGGATTATTTATACATTTCAAACAGATGCTTTGACTCAACCGGATTATCTCGTGCAAAACACCGAACAAAAAATCCGCCTGCTCCTCGTCGAGGACGAGAGAAAACTCGCGCGGTCGCTGGAGCGGCAATTGACACGCCTCGGATATGAGATTGAGCTGGCGTTCGACGGCGTCGAAGCGCGCGCCAAATCGCAAAACCGCGAGTTTGCGCTGATCATTCTGGATTTGAATCTCCCGAAAAAATCCGGATTTGAAGTGCTGGAGGAATTTCGCGCGCAATCTTACACCACGCCGGTTTTGATTCTCTCGGCGCGCGACAAAGTGGAAGACCGCATCAAGGGCCTGCAAATCGGCGCTGACGATTATCTCGTCAAGCCGTTTGATTTCGGCGAGCTGACCGCGCGGATTGAAGCGATCCTGCGGCGTGGCGGCGTCAAACGCATGTCGATTCTGCAAGCCGGTGATCTGACTATGGATGTCTTGAAACGCACGGTGAAGCGCGGCGATAAAGACATTACGCTCACGCCCCGCGAGTTTACGCTGCTCGAATATTTCCTGCGCAATAAAAACCAGCTTTTGACGCGCAAGCGCCTTGCCGAGCAGGTGTGGGGTTACACCTTTGACACCGGCACCAACATCGTTGATGTGTATGTCCGCTATTTGCGTAAAGCCCTCGACGAAGGATTTTCGGTCAAGCTCATTCAAACGATTTATGCGCAGGGGTTTATGTTAAAAGATGATGCTTAATTCACCCAACGAAGACAAGCCACAATCCGCGTGGAATAAGATCCTGCTTTTTCAAAGGTTTTATTTTAAAACGAATCATGCTCTCCTCCTTCCGCCTTAAAATCGTCTTCTGGCACAGCCTGCTGGTGCTCATGACGCTGCTGCTTTTTCGTCTCGTCAGTGTCGAGGTCATTCGTAATTCGCTGTACGAGGATTTCGACAATTCGCTGCGCGCCGAGGCAGAGTGGGTACACGGCGTTCTCGATGCGTACAAGGCGCGGAACATTCCGGACGAAGATATCAAATCGGATATCGACGCGCGCAGCAGTTTGAGTCCGCGCAAAGAGTTCATCGAAATTTATACGGCGAACGGCGACGAGTACTTTCGTTCGCCGCAATTGGAAGCGGACCGGCTGGCCGGACTGGAGCAAAATCATTTCAATGAGCCGGTGACGGTCAAAGAATTTCGTGGGGCGCCGCTGCGGCTTTTTGGCGTGAAGGACGAGTTTTATGAAATCTACGTCGGCTATCCCTTGACGGATATCGAAGCCGCCATCCATGAAATTCTCTCCTCTTCTCTTTTGCTGATTCCCGTGACGCTGCTGTTTGTCGTCGTCAGCGGCCTGTTTTTAGTCGTGCGTTTTGTGAAACCGATTAAAGAACTGAATCGCTACGCGCAAAATTTGTTGCACCAGCCACTCGATCGGGAGTTGCCCAAAATCGTGGTGAGCGTCAAAGATGAGATCGGCGAATTGGTGGAGCGCATTAACGAAGTAATCGAAAAAATGCGTAACAGCATGCGGCAAGTGTTGAGCTTCTCCTCACTGGCTTCGCACGAGCTGCGCACGCCGCTCACCATCGTGCGCAACCAGGTCGAAGAAGCCCTGCACTCGGAAATGCCCGCCGAAGAGCAACGGCGCAGCCTGGCGTCGATTTACGACGAAATTTTGCGCATGAAGCGCATTGTTGACGACCTGCTCAGCCTCAGCACCATGCAGGCGGGCACGTTTAAAATCAGGTTGGAGCGCGTGGCTTTGCAAAACCTGCTCAAAGAATTTCATGAAGAGGCCGGCCTGTTGTCGCGCGACAAAAACATTGTGGTGGCGCTGGAGGCGGGCCCACCGGTTTTTATTCACGCCGATGTGATGCGTTTTCGGCAAGTGCTTTTCAATCTTTTGGACAATGCGTTGAAGCACACTGCGGAAAACGGCTGCATTCGCCTCCGGCACGAGATCAAAGACGGGCAGGCGGTGCTGCATTTCTCCGACACTGGTTCCGGCATTCCACCGCAGATTCTATCGCGAATTTTTGATCCGTTTTACCGCAGCACGATGGACGGTTCCAGCTCGCACGGCGCCGGACTCGGACTGGCGCTGGTCAAGCTCATCGTCGAGACGCATCACGGCGCGATCAGCGTGCAGAGCGAGATCGGCAAGGGCACGACATTTGTGATCAGCCTTCCCACCGTGGAGTGACAAACTTAAGTTTGTCACTTCTCCCTTCCCAACTTATTAGAAATTTCTAAGAGTTATTGGAGTTTTCTAATTGGCTAAAAACACGAGCTTCTTCGTATCTTGTTGCAGTGGATCATGAAAAAGCTCGAACGTCGCTTCCTCTCATATCCACTTTTACAATAGAGGTCGATCGCACAAAGCGCTGAACGGAGTCCCCGTCTCGCTGCTCCCGTTTTTGTGCGCCGATCACGGGGCAGCGGCGCTACCTCCGCCGCTGCCGCCCGTTTTTAAAAGCATTGCCGTTGCGAAAGTGCGTGATGCACGGTATAGCTGCGATTCACGCGCCGTCTAAAAACGGTGCTGCTTAATAACGTTTCCTCGCCGCCGTTGATTCAAGAGTTTGGGAATAAAACTATTTTTTGGCAAGCTCCAGCCTGGCGATGACCGGCGTGGAGCTTGCTCAACCCGCCAAGCCTCAAGGTGTGACATGGCCACAATCATGATCCTCGAGAACGAGGATCATTTGCGCCGCCTCTACGCGGAGGAGCTGGAGCTTGAGGGCTATCAGGTTTTGGCCGGCGGTCACGATGATGAAGCGTTACGCATGCTGCAGCGCCTTCCCGTTGATCTCGTCATTGTAGAGCTCATGACCGACGATGGCAACGGCTTTGAATGGCTGCAGAAAATCATCGCGCTCCGCCGGCACGTTAAAATCATCATCAATACGGCTTATGCCGAATTCAAGCAGGATTTTCGTTGCTGGGGTGCGGATGAGTTCATCGTCAAAAGCCTGGAATTATCCGAGCTGAAAATGGCGGTGCAGAAACAGTTGAATGGAGCGGCAAGCGCGGTCTCTGTTCGCAAAATCTAAGCAGTTGAAATTTTGTAAACAAGAAAAGCCGAGGCTGTAATGAATGCGAAAGAT